>NZ_LIPN01000345.1 GCF_001418325.1 Streptomyces atriruber
CGTTCTTCGACAACGCCAAGTACCTGGCGATCGTCCTCGTGGCGATGGCCCACGCATGGGAACCCCTGACGGATCACAGCCGCGCCGCCGAGGCGCTGTACATGACCGTCTACACCTTCCACATGCCGGCGTTCATCGTGATCTCCGGCTACTTCTCCCGCAGTTTCGACATGCGGCCCGACCGCCTCAAGCGGCTCGTGACCGGCATCGCGGTGCCGTACGTCATCTTCGAGATCGCGTACACCTTCTTCAAGCGCTGGGCCGACGACGACCCCGGTCAGCCGATCAGCCTGCTCGACCCCTGGTACCTCACCTGGTTCCTGGTCGCGCTCTTCGTGTGGCGGCTCACCGTGCCGCTGTGGAAGATCGTGCGCTGGCCGGTGCCGCTCGCACTGGCCATCGCCACGCTCGCCGTGATCTCACCCGACATCGGCGACGACCTCGACCTGCAGCGCGTGCTGCAGTTCCTGCCGTTCTTCGTGCTCGGCCTCTTCATGAAGCCCGAGTACTTCCAGCTGGTGCGCCGCCGCGAGGTGCGGCTCCTGTCGATCCCGGTCTTCGCGAGCGCACTGCTCCTGGCGTACTGGGCGGCTCCCCGCATGACCTCGGCCTGGTTCTACCGCCGGGACAGCGCCCAGGAGCTGGGTGCCCCGTGGTGGGCCGGTGTCGTGATGACGCTGGCGCTCTTCGGCTGCTCCGTCGTCCTCACCGCGTGCTTCTTCGCCTGGGTGCCGCGCCGCAAGATGTGGTTCACGGTCCTCGGCGCCGGCACGCTGTACGGCTACCTCCTGCACGGCTTCCTCGCCAAGGGCTCCCGCTTCTGGGGCTGGTTCGAGGACTACGAATGGCTGCACAAGCCGCTCGGCGAGATCTTCGTGTCGGTGGTCGCCGCGAGCGTCGTGACGGCGTTGTGCACGCCACCGGTGCAGCGGATGTTCCGTTTCGCGATGGAGCCCAGGATGGAGTGGGCCTTCAAGCGGGACGCGGCGCAACTCGCCCGTGAGCGGGCCAAGTCGACGTAGCGGATCCGAGCGGACCCGGATCCACCGGAGCCGGTTCTAGCGGAGCCCCAACAGGGCGCGCATGGTGGCGTACTTCGCCGTCAGGCGCGCCCTTGTCGTTGCGTCGAGGACCGCGAGGCGGGCCGGGTCCGCGTTGTGCGCCAGGTCCGCCTCCTTCACCAGGCGGGCGCCCGGGGTGGCGAGAATGCGCTCGGCGTACGCCTCCTTGGGCTCACCCGCCCGCTTGGTGAGGGCCAGGACGATGTCCTTGGTGCGCCGGGTCAGCGGGGCGTCCCCGAGCCACTGCTCGGACAGGGCGTCGTCCTCGACGGAGTCGTGCAGCCAGGCGGCCGCGATCTGCTCGTCGTCGCCGCCCCGCCGCCGCACTCCCTCGGCCACGGCCTGGAGGTGTTCGGCGTAGGGGCGGCCCACCTTGTCCTGCTGGGTGGCGTGCGCCTCGCGGGCGAGGGCCTCCACCTCCGGCAGGGAGAGCGGGGTGCGGCCCGGGCCTGCGGGCGTCATGCGGCCGACTTCAGCGCCGCCCTAGCCGGGATCGTCGCCGATGCCAGGCCGAGGATCAGGACCGCGCCCACGAAGGAGCCGTACACCAGCGGCGGGACGTACGGGGATTCGCCGGTCAGGCCCTTCATCATGGGGACGAGCGTAGCGAACGCGATGGCCGAGCCGATCACGATGCCCGCGCAGGCCACGAGCAGCGCCTCCCAGCGGATCATCCGCATCACCTGGCGGCGGGTGGAGCCGATCAGGCGCAGCGTGCCGAGTTCGCGGCGGCGGTCCAGGACCGTCATCACCAGGGTGTTGACCGCGGCGACGGCCGCGAAGCCGCCGAGCACGGCCGCCATCGTGGTGTTGGCCCAGGCGTTGAGCTCGTTGTCCATGGAGCGGGCGGTGGCGTAGCCGTCGCGGTCCTTGAGGGTGCCGAGTCCGGAGAGCGCCTGCGCGGAGCCTCCCCTGGCCCAGATCTCGGTGGCGAAGGACGAGGTGACGTGCTGCTTCAGGTCGGCCGCGGGCATGGTCACCTGGGAGAGGCCGAGGCCCCTGCCGTACGTGGCCACGACGGTCGGCGAGGCCTTGGTGCCGTCGGGCAGGCGGACGTCGAGGCGGTCGCCGGTCTTCACGTGCGCGGAGGTGGCGAGGGCCGCGTCGACGGCGATCTGGCCCCTGCCGAGCTTCAGCGCCCCGGTCTCCACCTTCAGGTCCTGGACCTCGGCGAGCCCGGCGGCCGTGCCGGTGACGCCCTGCGTCGACGCGGACTCCAGCCAACGGTCGCCGCCCGAGCCCACCGGCACGAGCACGGAAGACTTGAGCAGGCCGACGGCCGCGGTGACGCCCTTCGCGTCGGCGGCCTTCGCCAGCGTCTGCGGGGCGAGGCCCTCGTCGGAGGTGACGATGTGGTCGGCGGTGATGCCCGCGCGCTGCTGGTCGGCGGCGACCCGCTCCTCGCTGGTGTGCATGAAGACGAGGACGGAGGAGAAGGCCATGGCGAGCACGATCGGGGTGATCGCGGAGGCCAGTCGGCGGGCGTTCGAACGGGAGTTGGCGGCCGCCAGCGAGGCGGACGCCCCGGCGCCGCGCAGCGGGAGGCCGAACAGGGCGGCGCAGCCGCGGGCCACCAGCGGGCCGAGCAGGGCCACGGCGAGCATGAAGAGCATGACGACGCCGAGCGCCGCGTTCGCCGCGTCCTCGCCGGTGTTGTGGGCGGCGAAGCCCGCGAAGACCGCGCCGCCGACGGCGGCGGCGATGCCCAGCGGGGTGCGGATCCAGCCGAGCGGCACCCGCTCCACGGAGGCCTCGCTGAGCGCCTGGCCCGGCTTGATGCGGGAGGGGCGGCGGGCGGCCAGGTATCCGGCGCCGAGCGCGGTGAGGACGGCGACGCCGACGGCGCTGACGAGCGGGATGAAGGAGACGGACAGGTCGACGGCCTCGGGGATCGCGCCCTTCTCCTTCAGCTGCCCGAACCACCAGGTGGCCAGGGCGATGCCGGGCAGCAGGCCGACGGCCGCGGCGGCCGGGGCGACGAGCAGGGTCTCGGTGGCGATGGTGCGGCGGATCTGGCGCGGGGTGGTGCCGATGGCGCGCAGGAGCGCGTACTCGCGGGCGCGCTGGCCCACCGAGAGGGCGACGGTACCGGCTGCGGTGAAGACGGCGGTCAGGGCGGCGATGCCGCCGAAGGAGCCGCCGATGCCGGTGAGCATCTCCTTGGCGTAGGCGAGCGAGGAGCCCTCGGCGGAGCTGCGGTCGTCGCCGGTGTGGACGTCGGCCTTCTTGCCGATGGCGTGCGCGACCTGTGACTTGAGGGTGGCGTCCGACACGCCCTTCTCGGGGAGGACGGCGATGGCGTCGACGCGTCCGGGGTGCCCGGAGATGCGGACGGCCTCGGAGTCGGCGAACCAGGCGGTGGGGGCGGACTGCCCGGCCCGCACGGTGCCGGAGACGCGGAAGTCGCGGGGGCCGTCCGCCGTGGTGAGCGTGGTGCGGTCGCCGACGTGGCCGCCGGGCGCGGCGAGGACGACCTCGCCGGGCTGCGGGGCGCGGCCCGCGGTCAGCTTCTCACCGGTGAAGGCGGTGGAGCCCCAGCCGTGTGCGGTGACGTCCTTGCCGCCGGACTTGACGGGGAAGGTGACGTCGGGGACGGCGGTGCGGGCGCCGGGCACCGAACCGGCCTTCGCGACCAGGGAGTTGTCGATGCGCGCCTGGTCGGGCAGCGGTGTGGCCTCCTCGGACTCGCTGTCGCCGCTGCCGGTGACGAAGTGGACGGACTGGTCCGCGGCGGCCACGACGGGGGCGCCCGCGTAGCGCTCGGGCGGTACGGAGGCGCGCAGCCCCGTCTCCAGGAGGATTCCGCAGGCGGCGACGATCAGCGAGGCCATCATCAGGGCGACGAAGGTGCCGGCGAACGCGGCGGGTTTGAAGCGGACGGCCGCGCGGGCGAGGCCGTTGGGAACGTACGCCATTACGCGGCCACCCCCGCGTACGCAGGCGCGGTGAGGGTGGTCATCCGGGCGGCGATCTGTGCGGCGGACGCGCGCTCCAGGCGGTCGACGAGGGAGCCGTCGGCGAGGAAGAGGACGCGGTCGGCGTGGGCGGCGGCGGCCGGGTCGTGGGTGACCATGACGACGGTGGCGCCCAGGCCGTCGACGGCGGAGCGCAGCAGTCCGAGGATCTCGCTCGCGGTGGTGGTGTCGAGGGCGCCGGTCGGTTCGTCGGCGAAGATCACGTCCGGTTCGGTGACCAGGGCGCGGGCGATGGCGACGCGCTGCTGCTGGCCGCCGGAGAGCTGGCCGGGGCGGCGGCGACCCTTGTCGCCGAGGCCGACGCGGGTGAGCATCTCGGCGGCCTTGCGGCGGTCGGGGCGGTGGCCCGCGAGGCGCATCGGCAGGACGACGTTCTGTTCGACGGTCAGCGACGGGAGCAGGTTGAAGGCCTGGAAGACGAAGCCGAGTCGGGTGCGGCGCAGCGCGGTGAGCTTGTTCTCGCTCATGCCGGTGATCTCGGTGCCGCCGAGGCGGACGGTGCCCGCGCTCGGGCGGTCGAGGCCTGCGGCGCACTGCAGGAAGGTGGACTTGCCGGAGCCGGAGGGGCCCATGACGGCGGTGAAGCTGCCGCGGGGCAGGGCGAGGTCGATGCCGGCGAGGGCGTGCACGGCGCCGGAGCCGCGGCCGTACTGGCGGCGGACGCCGCGCAGTTCGACGGCCCAGTCGCCGGGCGCCCCGCCGAGAACGCGAACGTCCTCCTCGACGACTCGGTTCTTCTTCCGCCGCAGCCCCATGTCCCTGTCCACCTCTCCGTACGAATTCGACCTCTTGAACGTACGGAGACGGGGGTGCTGTGGACCATGAGGGCGGCTGGCGAACCCAGGGTGGGGAGAACCCCACCACGCGCGGTCAGGGACACCCTCACCGGTCGTTTGGTAACCTAAGTATTGACGCGTTCTTGACGCTCCCTTTGCCATTTTCCTTTGCCACCCCTACGGGAGGAACGGGCCCATCGGACACGCAGACACCTTGATAGCAATGGGCGGCGCCTTTCTCGCCGCCGCCGTCCTCGCCCGCCTCGGCGGCCGCATCGGACTCCCCACCATTCCGCTCTTCATCCTGGCCGGGATCCTCCTCGGCCCCCACACCCCCGGCGTGGTCCTGGTCTCCGACCCCCACGACCTGGAAATGCTCTCGGCGCTCGGCCTGGTCCTGCTGCTCTTCTACCTGGGCCTCGAGTTCCACATGGACGACCTCAAGACCGGTGGCCGCAAGATGGCCATCGCCGGGGGCACCTATCTCGCCCTGAACGTCGGCGCCGGCCTGGGCTTCGGATTCGCGCTCGGCTGGGGCACCTCCGAAGCGCTGGTCCTCGCCGGAGTGCTCGGCATCTCCTCCTCGGCGATCGTCACGAAGGTCCTCGTCGACACCGGCAGGCTCGGCAACCCCGAGACGAAGCCGATCCTCGGCATCATCGTCGTCGAGGACATCTTCCTGGCCCTGTACCTCGCGGCGCTGCAGCCCATCCTGTCCGGCGCGGACAGTCTCGCCGCCGCCGTGATGGACGGCGGCAAGGCCTTCGGCTTCCTGCTGCTGCTCGCGCTCGCGGCCCGCTTCGGCACCAGGCTCGTCGGGCGGCTCATGGACACCCGGGACGACGAACTGCTCGTCATCTCCTTCCTCGGCGTCGCCGTCTTCGTCGCCGGTGTCTCCGAGTGGTTCGGCGTCGCGGACGCCATCGGCGCGTTCATGGTCGGCCTGATGCTCGGCAGCACCGCGTCCGGCGACCGCATCCGCACCCTGGTGCACCCGCTGCGGGACGCCTTCGGTGCGATCTTCTTCTTCGCCTTCGGGCTCTCCATCGACCCGGGAGACCTGCCGGTGGTGCTCTGGCCGGTGCTGGTCGCGGTCGCGGTGACGCTCCTGATGAACGTCCTGGCCGGGCTCGGCGCGGCACGGGTGTACGGCTTCGGGGCGGGCCCCGCGGCGAACATCTCCACGACGCTGCTCGCCCGCGGCGAGTTCGCGCTGATCCTCGCCACGATGGCGGCGGGCGCGGGCCTCGACGAGCGCCTCTCCCCCTTCATCGCGGGGTACGTGCTGTTGCTCGCGGTCCTCGGCCCGCTGGCCGCGGGACGGTCGGAGTGGCTGGCGCGGATCCTGCCGGGCGGCAAGGACGACGGTGGCTACGGGGACGGCGGTCCCGGCGGTCCCAGCTCGTCCGCGAACCTCTCGCGGAGTTCGGCGAGCAGCGCGGCGTAGTCACGGCCGACGGTGACGGCCGCGGCGAAGACGGCGTCGAGGGCGGCCCGCAGGGGGTCGTCCTCGACCGTCGCGGTCAGGGCGGGCAGCGCCAGGAACTGCTGCCGGATGGCCGGGTGGACCGGGTCGGCCGGGGCCACGGTGGTGTCCGGCACGGCCGGGTCGGCGAGGATGCGTTCCACCACCCGGCCCTGGTCGTCGAAGGGCGCGGGCAGCGGCTGCCCGCGCTCGGCTGCCTCCAGGGCCGGAACGATCCAGTCGACGCGGTCGAGCCCGGCCTCCTCCGCGGCGCGGCGCATGGCCCAGCGGGCGACGGCGCGCTGCCGTTCGGGGGCCGAGCGGTCCAGGGCGTGGGCGAGTCCGGGGTCGAGCCGCACCATGCCCCACACGTTGCCGCCCACGTTCCGCAGCCGCTCGCTGGGGAGCTGTCCACCCCATTCGGCCCGCAGGCACTCCTCCTCGCGCCGCCGGGCCGCCCGCTCCTCCTCCGCACGGGCGCGCCGCCGGGACTCGGCCAGCTGCTCGGGAGTCGGCGGCTTCGGCTGCTTCCTGGCGATCCCGTGCCGGTACGCCGCGCTGTCGCCGGTCTGCTTGATCAGGCGGTCGCGGGCGGGCGGCGCGGGCCAGAACTGGAGCAGGTGCCGCTCGATGACGAGGCCGTCCAGACATTCGAGCTCGCGCTCGCGCGCCTCGTCCATGCCGCTGACGCTGTGCCGCACACGGTGGTCGACCTCGTCGAGGGCGAGCGGGAAGCTGCCGTCGCCGCCCCACAGTTCGAGGGCCACCTCGGTGGAGGCGGGCCGGAACGAGACCTCGGCGATCTCCTCCCAGCTCTCGTCGAGGTCCGGCTCGCTCTCGTGCAGTTCGACGGTGTAGCCGACGGGGCCGGTGTGCAGCCCGGTCGTCAGGAGGAGGTAGCCCGGTACGGCCGCGCCGCACAGGCCCGACGTCTGCCCCGCGCGCGGGTCGTAGGGGGTGTCGCCCCAGCCGTCGGGATCGCTCACGACGTACAGCTGGCTGTAGCAGACGTGGACGTCGCCGCTGAACAACGTACGTATGGAACCCACCTGTTCACGCCTCCCGGCAGATCAGCAGCAGCGCCCTGTCGTCGTTCACGTCCTTCGCGACCGCCTCGATCAGGTGCCAGGCCGCGCCGTGGAAGCCACCGGCCACGTACCGGTCGGCCTCGCCGGTCAGGCGGTCCATGCCCTCGGCGATGTCGCGGTCGGAGGTCTCGACGAGGCCGTCGGTGAAGAGCATCAGGACGTCGCCGGGGCGCAGGACTCCCTTGACGGGGTCGAACTGCGCGCCGTCGTAGACGCCGAGGAGCGGACCCTGGCCCGTCTTCTCCTCCCAGCGGCCGCTGCCCGCGCTGAGCTGGAGGCCCGGCGGATGGCCCGCGGAGAACAGTTCGTAGTCCCCGGTCTCCAGGTCGAGGACCAGGTGGATGGAGGTCGCGAAGCCCTCGTCCCAGTCCTGGCGGAGCAGATAGCCGTTGGCGGCGGGCAGGAAGGCGTGCGGCGGCAGGGAGCCGAGCAGGCCGCCGAACGCGCCGGAGAGCAGCAGCGCACGCGACCCGGCGTCCATGCCCTTGCCCGAGACGTCGGTGAGGACGGCCTCCAGGGTGCGGCCGCCGTTCGTACGGGCCGCGACCACGAAGTCGCCGGAGAAGGACTGGCCGCCGGCCGGGCGCAGCGCCATCTCGCGGTGCCAGCCGCGCGGCAGCTTCGGCAGCTTGCTCTGCACGCGGATCCGCTCGCGCAGGTCGAAGAGCATCGTTCCGCCGCCGCGCCAGGGCACGCCGACCCGGCTGCGGAACTGGGCGATGAGGAGCCCGAAGAAGCCGCAGGCGGCGACCACGAGGACCGTGCCCGGGGTGACGCGGGAGCTGCCTTCCGTGTACGGGCCGAGCTGGACGGACTCCACGATGAGGGCCACCGCCGACGCCGCGTACAGGCCGAGGAGGCTGGCGGGGCGCAGCAGCAGGCCGCCCGCGACGATGGGCAGGACGAGCGCGGCCGGGGCGAACCACACGTTGTTGATGATCGTGCAGGTCGTGATCACGGGAATGGTCAGGAGCAGACCGGCGAGGGCGACCCAGTCGGAGCCGTCGCCGCGGAAGTAGTCGACCCCGGATTTGCGCAGCGTGATGCGGACCCGGTGCAGACGCTTCTTCATCCGGGCCGTGAACGTATCGGCTTCCGCACGCCGTTCGCGGCGCTCCCGCCCTCCGCGTCGTGCGAGCCGTGCTCGTCGTTCTGCCATTTCTCGTGGACCCTATCCAGCGACCCGCGTACTTCGCACGGGAGGTCCCGGTTGTCCCCCGTCAGGGGCATGCTCCGGACGGGCGGCGACGGGGCCCCGGACCGCGGAAATCCTGTCGCATCGGGTGGTATCGCCCTGGTACGCATGGCATATGACGACAGACTTGCGGGTGCTCGCGAAGGCCGACTGGGACGCGTGGTACGGAGCGCTGGAGGTGGCGTTCGGCGGGGTCGCCGAGTCTGCCGAGGAGCGTGCTCTGTGGCGCGAGCTCACCGAGCACGACCGGTCGCTGGGCGTGTGGGACGGGGACGCGTGCGTGGGGACGGCGGGGGCCTTCTCCTTCCGCCTGGCCGTGCCGGGCGGCGCGCTGGTGGAATCGGCGGGCGTGACGATGGTCGGCGTCGCGGCCACGCACCGGCGGCGCGGGATCCTGACGTCGATGATGCGGCGGCAGCTGGACGACGTGCGCGCGCTGGGCGAACCGCTCGCCGTGCTCACCGCGTCCGAGCCGGTCATCTACGGCCGGTTCGGGTACGGCGCGGCGACCCAGCAGATGAAGGTCGACATCGACACGACGCGGGTGTCGCTGTCCGCCCCGCCCGGGACGGACGACGTACGTCTTCGGTACGTACGGCCCGCCGACGTCCACGAGGACTGTGAGGCGCTGTACGCACGACGGGTGACCGCGCGTCCGGGCATGACGGCCCGGCAGCCCGGCTGGGAGCGGCTCGGGCTGCTCGACCCGCAGGGCGAGCGGGGCGGCGCGTCGCCGCTGCAGTGCGTGGTCGCCGAGCGGGCGGGCGAGCTCGTCGGGTACGTGCGGTACGCGGTGAAGCCCGACTGGGACTACCAGGGCCCGAAGGGGTCGGTCCAGGTGCGCGACATCGAGGCCCTGGACCCGGCGGCGTACGCGGCCCTGTGGCGGTTCCTCTTCGACATCGACCTGACGTCGTCGGTCGTCGCGCGCAACCGCCCGACGGACGACGCGCTGCTACAGCTGGTCTCCGACATCCGCCGCTGCGACATCAGGGTGCGGGACTCGCTGCACGTGCGGCTCGTCGAGCTGGGCGCGGCGCTGGAGGCGCGGACGTACCAGGCGCCGCTGGACGTGGTGTTCGAGGTCGAGGACACCTTCTGCCCCTGGAACGAGGGGCGCTGGCGGCTCACCGGCGACACGAAGGGCGCCTCGTGCGAGCGCACGGACGACGCGGCCGACCTCACCCTGTCCGTACGGGAGTTGGGCGCCGCCTACCTGGGCGGCGTCTCCCTGACGTCGCTCGCGGGCGCGGGACGGGTGCGGGAGCTGCGGCGGGGTGCGCTGACCGAGGCGTCGGTGGCCTTCGGGTCGGACACGGCGCCGTGGCTGCCGCACGGGTTCTAGCCGGGGGCTTCGGGCGGGCCGGGCTTCAGGCGGGCCGGGCTCAGGCGGGCCGTTGGCAGGTCGGGCACCAAAAAAGGTTGCGGGCGGCCAGGTCGGCGGTGCGGATGTCGGTGCCGCAGAGGTGACAGGGCTGGTTCGCCCTTCGGTAGACGTAGACCTCGCCGCCGTGGTCGTCGACGCGCGGCGGGCGGCCCATCGCCGCCGGGGTGTGCTCGGGCCTGACGGTGTCGATGCGGTTGAGGCGTACGCCCTCGTGCATCAGCTCCACGAGGTCCGCCCAGATCGCGGTCCACCGCGCCTCGGTGAGGTCCTTGCCCGGGAGGTACGGATCGATGCCGTGCCGGAAGAGGACCTCGGCGCGGTAGACGTTGCCGACGCCCGCGATGACCTTCTGGTCCATGAGGAGCGCGGCGATCGTGGTGCGGCTGCGGGAGATGCGGCGGTAGGCCTTCGCCGGGTCGTTCCCCGCGGTGTCCGCGGGGCGCAGGGGGTCGGGGCCGAGCCGGGCGTGTATCGCCTGCTTCTCCTCGTCCGTGATGAGGGCGCAGGTGGTGGGGCCGCGGAGATCGGAGTGGTACGCGTCGTTCAGGAGCCGGAGGCGGACGGTGTCCGTGGGCGGCGGGGCGGGGGTCTCCCCCAGCGTGTACTTGCCGAAGAGGCCGAGGTGGATGTGGATCCAGCCGGTGTCGGCGAAGCCGAGGAAGAGGTGCTTGCCGTGGGCCTCGGCGGTCTCCAGCACCTGGCCGGTGAGGAGGGCGGCGCTGTCGCTGAACTTGCCCTGCGGGCTGCGGACCGTTGCCGGGCGTCCGGCGAACCGTGCGAGGTGGTCCTGAGCGAGCCGGTGAATGGTGTGCCCCTCTGGCACGGATCCCTCCGGGAATGACTGCGGAGGGGCTGCGGAATCAGCCCCTCCGGCGTTTGAGGAGCGGGGTCCGGGGCGGAGCCCCGTGCGGCCCGCTACTGCTGGGGGTGCCCGGCGGGGATGGGGGGCAGCTCGCCCGACTGCTCGTAGGCGGACAGCATCTCGATGCGTCGCGTGTGACGCTCCTCACCCGAGTACGGCGTACCCAGGAAGATCTCGACGAACTTCGTCGCCTCTTCCTGCGTGTGCATGCGGCCGCCGATCGAGATGACGTTGGCGTCGTTGTGCTCACGGCCGAGCGCTGCCGTCTGCTCGCTCCAGGCCAGGGCCGCCCGCACGCCCTTCACCTTGTTCGCGGCGATCTGCTCGCCGTTCCCGGAGCCGCCGATGACGATGCCGAGCGCCTCCGGGTCCGCGGCGGTCCTCTCCGCGGCACGCAGGCAGAACGGCGGGTAGTCGTCCTGGGCGTCATAGATGTGGGGCCCGCAGTCGACGGGCTCGTGGCCGTGGCTCTTGAGCCATTCGACCAGGTGGTTCTTGAGTTCGTAGCCGGCATGATCCGAGCCGAGGTACACGCGCATGGGTCCGAGTGTGGCACGCCGTGGGGCGGGTAGCCGCGACCGGGCAGGATGTTGATCTCCCTGGTCGGGACCTTGGTCCAGGCCTTAAGCCCGGAATACAACGATCCGGATTCAGGACTTCCGTCCCGTTCACCCCTGAGTTTGAATGCGGGGGCTCGTGACCCGAGAACTTAAGGATTCGTCCATGACCTCGCAACCCTCCCTTGCGAAGGCAGACAGCACCCCCAATTCCCCTGGGGATCCGCAGTCTGGCGACAGTGGTGACACCGGTGACGGCCTGAAGGCGGGTCTCAAGAACCGCCACCTCTCCATGATCGCCATCGGTGGTGTGATCGGCGCCGGTCTCTTCGTCGGCTCCAGCTCCGGCATCGCCGCCGCCGGGCCCGCGATCCTGATCTCGTACGCCCTCGTGGGCACGATGGTCGTCCTCGTGATGCGGATGCTCGGCGAGATGGCCGCCGCACGGCCCGCCTCCGGCTCCTTCTCCACGTACGCGGACCAGGCGCTCGGCCGCTGGGCCGGCTTCTCCATCGGCTGGCTCTACTGGTTCTTCTGGGTCGTCGTGCTCGCGGTGGAGGCCACCGCGGGCGCCGTCATCCTCAACGGCTGGATACCCGCCGTCCCGCAGTGGGGCTGGGCGCTCATCGTGATGGTCGTGCTCACCGCGACGAACCTCGTCTCGGTGGGCTCCTACGGCGAGTTCGAGTTCTGGTTCGCCGGGATCAAGGTCGTGGCCATCGGCGGATTCGTGGTCATCGGCCTGCTCGCCGTCTTCGGCGTGCTGCCCGGCTCCGACAACCCCGGCGCCGGATTCGCGCACCTCACCGACGCGGGCGGCTTCATGCCCAAGGGCGCGGGCGCCATCCTCACCGGTGTGCTGATGGTCGTCTTCTCCTTCATGGGCAGCGAGATCGTCACGCTGGCCGCCGGTGAGTCCGAGGACCCGCAGCGCGCCGTCACCAAGGCGACCAACAGCGTCATCTGGCGCATCGGCGTCTTCTACCTGGGTTCGATCTTCGTCGTCATCACCCTGCTCCCGTGGAACGACAAGTCGATCACCAAGGACGGCAGCTACGTCGCCGCGCTGAACTCGATCGGCATCCCGCACGCCGGTCAGGTCATGAACGTCATCGTCCTCACCGCCGTGCTCTCCTGCCTCAACTCCGGGCTCTACACCGCCTCCCGCATGGCCTTCTCGCTCGGCCAGCGCGGTGACGCGCCCAAGTCCTTCGCGCGCACCAACGCCCGGGGCGTGCCGCAGGCCGCGATCCTCGGCTCGGTCGTCTTCGGTTTCGTCGCCGTCTGGTTCAACTACCAGTGGAAGGACACCGTCTTCGACTTCCTGCTCAACTCCTCGGGCGCGGTGGCCCTCTTCGTGTGGCTGATCATCAGCTTCACGCAGCTGCGGATGCGCGGGATCATCCTGCGCGAGGAGCCGGAGAAGCTCGTCGTGAAGATGTGGCTCTTCCCGTACCTGACGTGGGTCACGATCGCGATGATCTCGTTCGTCCTCGTCTACATGCTGACCGACGAGGCCGGGCGCAAGCAGGTGCTGCTCTCGCTCCTCGCCGCCGCCTTCGTGGTCGTCTTCTCGCTGGTGCGGGAGAAGCTCCGGCCCCGGGACGCGGTCGACGCCTGACCCCTCGCCCCACCTCCGACGCCGCCCCCGCGGGCCATCCGCGGGGGCGGCGTCGTACACCGGAATTCCGGTGGAGCCACGGAGGAGTTGACGCCAGGACACCCCGCCGGTGAGTAATGCTCTCCTGTGTCAGACGAGACAACGGAGGCTCCCGTGGACTACACCGCACAGCGACTCGTGTTCCGGCCGGACGACGCCGGGTACGACGCGGAAATCGCCGGAATGCAGACCGGTTTCGCGACGCGTCCCGACATCGTCTTCGGTGCCGGGAGCGCCGACGACGTCGTCGCCGCGGTGTCGTACGCGGCCGGGGCCGGCCTGCCCGTCGGCGTGCAGGCCACCGGGCACGGCGTGCCCGGGGCGTCGGAGGGCGGCGTCCTGATCAGTACCCGGCGCATGGACTCCGTGCGGATCGACCCCGAGGCCCGCACCGCCACCCTCGGCGCCGGCGCCCGCTGGGGTCAGGTCGTCGAGGCCTCGGTGGCGCACGGCCTCGCCCCGCTGAACGGCACGGCGCCGTCCGTGGGCGCCGTCGGATACACGCTGGGCGGTGGACTCGGCATCCTGGGCCGGGAGTTCGGCTACGCGGCCGACCACGTCCGCTCGGTCGACGTCGTCACCGCGGACGGCGTCCTGCGCCACGTCACGCGGGACAGCGACCCGGAGCTCTTCTGGGGCCTGCTGGGCGGCGGTGCGCACCTCGGCGTGGTCACGGAGCTGGAGATCGGCCTGGTGCCGGTGGCGCGGCTGTACGGCGGCGCGCTGACGTTCGACGGCACGGCGGTCGACCCGGCCGCCGTGCTGCGCGGCTACGAGGAGTGGACGCGGACCCTGCCCGACGAGGTGACGTCGTCGCTGGCGGCGCTCGTCTACCCGGACCTGCCGCAGCTCCCGCCGCACCTCAGGGGCAGCTATCTCGTCCTGATCCGGGTCGCGTTCACCGGGTCGGAGGCCGAGGGAGAGCGACTGGTGGCGCCGCTGCGGGAGCTCGGACCCACGGTGTCGGACACGCTGCGCGAGATGCCGTACGCCGAGAGCCCCTCCATCCACGGCGACCCGGACTTCCCGCACGCCTTCTACGGCGACAACGCCGTCCTCGCCACCCTCGACGTCGAGGCGGCCTGCGACGTCCTCGCGCTGACCGGTCCCGCCGCGGCCTCGATGCACATCCTGCAGCTCAACCACCTGGGCGGGGCGCTGACGCGGCCCGAGCGGAACGCCGTCCCCTACCGCGAGGCGGGCTGGCTGCTCCGGCTCCTGTCGCCGCTGGACGGGACGGACGTCGAGGCCCACCGGAAGGTGCACGCGGAGGCGTTCGCGCTCGTGGCGCCGCAGACCCTGGGGCGGTCGCTCAACTTCGTCTTCGGCGGCAACGACCGGCCCGAGGGGCTGTACGACGCGGAAACGCGGAAGAGGCTCGCCGCGTTGAAGGCCACGTACGACCCGGCGAACCTCTTCAGGCGGAACTACAGCGTCGGTTAGCCCGCTGTCAGTCGGTCAGACCGCTGTCAGCGGTCCAGGAACTTCCACGCCGTGGGCAGCGCGCCCATCGCGAGCGCGGCCTTCAGGGCGTCGCCGATCAGGAACGGCGTGAGCCCGGCGGCGACCGCCTGGGTCATCGACATGCCGGTGGCGGCGGCCAGGTACGGGACGCCGACCGCGTAGATGATCGCGGAGCCGAGGACCATCGTGCCCGCCGTGCGCAGCACGGAGCGGTCGCCGCCGCGGCGGGCCAGGGCGCCCACCACCGTGGCGGCGAGCAGCATGCCGAGGACGTAGCCGAGGGACGGGGCCGCGACGCCGGAGCCCGCCTGCGCGAACCACGGCATGCCCGCCATGCCCACGAGGGCGTACAGGGCGAGGGAGAGGAAGCCGCGGCGGGCGCCCAGCGACGTGCCGACGAGCAGCGCGGCGAAGGTCTGCCCGGTCACCGGCACCGGGGAGCCCGGCACGGGCACCGCGATCTGGGCGGCGAGGCCGGTGAGCGCGGCGCCGCCGAGCACGAGCGCCGCGTCCTTCGCGCGGGACG
>NZ_LIPN01000346.1 GCF_001418325.1 Streptomyces atriruber
CCGCCTCCCCAGGCGCCACCGCCGTCCCGGTGGGGCACGTGGTGGCGACGCTGGCGCGACTGGTGGTCCTGAACCGGCGCTACTCCTTGACCATCGCCTCCGTCCCGCCGCCGAACTCGATCAGCAGCCCCGACCGGAGGGCGATCGTCTTGCCCGGGTCCACGTCGCGCACCGTCCCGTCGTCCTTGCGGGCCGTCCACACCGCCTTGGTGCGGTTGGTGAGACCGAACCGGCCGCGCTGCTGCGGGTGTTCGGTCACCTCGCCGACGACGGCGGAGAAGTCGTGGCGATCGGGGTCGTCCCGCAGGTGGTGGGCGTAGACGCGGGCGCTCGGGGCGAGCCTGATGCCACGCCTCGTGCGGAGGTTCCCCGTACCGGTGACCAGCTCCAGGCGGGGCGGCAGCGTCAGGACGGTGCGGCACTTCCAGCACTTGGGGGGTGCTCCGTCGGGCTGGGTCAGGTTCTGCTTTCCGCAGGCGCCGCACTGGGTGATGGCGTCGAGGACCTGGCTGAGCGCGTTGCGCCACTGCGTCTCGCGCACCCGCAGCGTGGGGTTGCGCAGGCCTTCCGTGAAGGTCTTGATGAACAGGTCCCGCAGGATCTGCGGCAGCGCCCCCCAGGTCGCCTCGACGGTCGGCTGCTCGCCGGGCACCGGGCGGTTGCGGGTGTCGGACGGGTCGTAGACGAAGACCGGATCGGTGCCGTACAGGCGGCGTTTGGCGGCCTCGTCCATGCAGCGGATGCTGAGGGCGAGGGCGCCGTTGAACGGGTGGTCGTTCATCAGGAGCAGGAAGAGCAGCACGGCGAGGGAGTGCAGGTCGCTCTGGGTGCCGGGCTGGGCGCCCTTGTCGCCGCGGACCAGCTCGGGCGCCATGAAGTCCATGGTGCCCGCGACGGCGGCCTCGGCGCCGTCGACGACGGCGTTGTCGTTGTCGCAGACGAGGACGTCGCCGGTGCGCGGGTCGAAGAAGATGTTGCCCCAGTTGATGTCGCGGTAGGCGATGCCCCGGGAGTGCAGGGCGCGGTACGCCTCGACGGTGTGCAGCGCCACGGTCACCAGGGTCCGCATCGTGGCGGACGCCACCGAGGGGTCGCGGCGGAAGAGGGCGGGCAGATCGCAGAAGCGTGCGGGCCGTACGTCCATGAGGTAGCCGAAGCCGGGCTGTTTGCCCTCGGGGTCCATGACGATGGAGCAGGGCCACAGGAAGCGGGGGTCGTCCCAGCCCTTGGCGATGAGCCCTTCGAGGATCTCCCGCTGCCGGGCGTCGGCGAGCTGGGGGTAGTACCACTTGACCGCGCGGTCCCCGGTGGGCGTCTGGACGCGATAGACCTCGCCCTGGCCGCCGGAGCCGAAGAGATCGGCGACCTTGAGCTTCTCCCCCGACTCGGCCACCAGGGTCTTTCCGGCGGCGAGCATGCCGTTCACCATTCTGTTCCTCTCTGCCCGTGAGGGTCCTGGTCCTGCTGGTCGTGCTGGTGGTGCTGGTCCTGCTCGTGTGGTTCGTCGCTGTGCTGTGCGGGCACCGCTATGGCGCCCACGAGGGTCGTGTCGTCCCCGGAGAACTTGGCGGCCCGCCCCAGCCAGTCCGGCAGCTGGGCCTGGACCGCCGCCACGCCCTGTCCTGCGGCGCGCTCGCCGAGGCCGGTGGCGAAGTCCAGGAAGCCCTGGTGGTCGGCGAAGCTCTTGGAGAGCCCGTCGGTGGACAGCAGCACGCACGGCGGCGCGCCGCCGGTGAACGGCTGCCAGTGCGCCCGCATCTTGCGCCAGGGCTCGGGCGCGCAGAGGGAGTCCGTCTCGTCGCCCATGTCGGGCCCGGTGGAGAGCGGGGTGTGCGGGGTGCCGCCGTCATCGACGAGCACGATGTCACCGTCGCCCAACTGCCAGCAGAACAGCATGTGTTCGGTCAGCACGGCGCCGACGAGGGTGCTTCCGTAGGCGGCGAGGTCCGGGACGCCGGAGCGTTCGCGGTCCCCCGTGCGGCCCGCCGCCGCGGGCCATCGGGCGCCGTGGGCGGGCGAGTTGGAGTCGTACAGCAGCGCGCACTCGTGCCAGCGGTGGCCCACCTGCTGCGGCAGGCGGCGCGCCTCCTCGCGCAGGGCGGGCCAGCCCGCCGCGTCGTCACCGACGCGCGCGGCCTCGCGCGCGAAGGCCACCGCGCACGCCGTGAACTCCGCCACCGCCCAGAGCGCCCCGAGGTCGCTGCGGAAATGAGCGGCGCTGCCGTGTCCGTCGGCGACCGCGAGGACGACCGCACGGCCCCCGGCCACGGGCAGGACCGCGCTGCGGTCCTGGCTGAACTTCTTCGCCACTCCCTTGACCGCGCCGCTGAGCAGCACCCAGGGCCCGGCCGCCGCCGGGCCGGGTCCGGTCGTCGTCTGCGACCCGGTCACCAGATGTCGTCTTCGCCCTTGGTCATCGACGGCACGTCGATCGGCGTCGCGGGCTTCGCGCCGTCGTCGACCTTCGGGGTGGAGGCGTCCTTGACGACCACGGTGGACATCCAGCGGATGGCGGCGGCGAGCTGGCGCGGGTTCTTCGCCTGCAGGGGCTCCAGTTCGGGGTTGCCGAGGAACTCCTTGAGCATGCTCTTGTCCGCGTCGTCGCCGATGGCCACCGCGACGCGCACGGCACGCTTGCCCCACGGCGTGCTGTCGATGGCGCGCAGCCCGGCCCGCCAGTCGTCGGTGGGCTGCCCGTCGGAGGCGAGCGCGAGCACGGGCGGCAGGGCGCGCTGCGGCATCGGCGGGGTCTGCAGCGCACCGGCCGCCAGCTTGAACGCGGCGCCCATGTCCGTGCCGCCGTAGATGTGCACGTCCTCCCAGGAGAACCGGTCGACCGGGGTGGGCTCGCCGACGTGCCAACTGGCGCCGCTGGCGAAGGTGATGGCGCGCACCAGCAGGGACGCGGCGGGGTTGGACTGGGCGGCCTGCTGCATTTCCGGGATGGCTTCCCGGATGGCGAAGTTCAGCTCGCCGATCTTGCCGTTCACGCCCATGGAGCCCGAGCAGTCGAGCATCCAGATGAAGTGCACAGGGCGGCTCGCCATACTGCCACCGGGGAAGTTGTCGGCGATGATGGTCTCGCTGGTATCGCTCACGCTGGTCCTTTCATGGGGAGTTCAGTGGTGGGGTGCGGCGGGTCCGCAGACGGTGCGCCGCCCCGCTCGCACGGGGTTCGGCTCCGGCTCGATCAGCTCTTCTCCTGGCCCGCGCGATATCGCCACGCCGTCCATTCCTGCACGTCCTGGCCCTCCCGCTGGAGGACGGTGGCCACCTGTCCGAGATGGTGGTCGTCCAGACGTACGAAGACGGGCGCGAGCACTTGGTCGAGCAGTTCGGCGGCGACCTCGCGCCATTCGGCGGTGACGCCGTGCCGACGGCGGGGCCGCCAGATGTGGTAGTACGCGGCCAACTCGGCCGGTTTGCCGGGCAGTTCACGTTCGAGACGGTCGCACGTCCGATCCGCCATGAGGTGCGCTCGGTAGGCCCCGAGGAGGTCCGGTCCCGCGGCGACGAGGATCTGCAGCCCGTGCGACTCGCAGACGTCGAGCGGGTTCGCCCCGGCGAGGGCGCGGCCCACCCGCTCGTCGATGCCCTTCCGCAGCACCACGCCGAGCGGCGACACCTTGCGCCCCAGCTCTCTGAGCCGGCCGACCGAGGCCCTGCTGACGCCGAGCCGCCCGTCGGCGAGGTCCTGGGCGATGACGAGGAGCTCCGCGGTGTCGCGGTCCTGGGCGCCGAGCTTGGCGTCCTTGCGCATCTCCCGTGCGAAGTCGACCAGTTCGAGGTCGCAGTGGTCCGGCTCCCTGAGCCAGCCCATGATGCGGCGGCCGAGATCCGCCTCGATGATCAGACGGGGGGTGCAGACGCGGGCCACCCGGGGCTGCTCGGCGCGGTCCGGCGGGTCGTTGCGCCACACCATGCGCCACAGCAGGTTGAGGGTCTTGACATCCTCGACCCGCTGCCCGGAGAGGAGTTCGGTCAGCCGCTCGAAGAGCTCGACGCCCCGCAGCCGGTCCGGCGGGCCGCTCCACTGCGCGGCGGCCGCGGCGAGGCGGACGGTGAGCGGCGCGTCGTCGATGTTGCGCCGCAGCCATGCGCCCTGCGGCGAGTTGGCGAGGGCGCGCAGACGGTCCAGTTTGCGCTCGGTGAAGCCCACGAGGAGGAGCCGGAGCACACGGCGGGTGAAGGCGACGTGGTCGAGTTCGGACAGGACCTGGACGGCCTGTGCGCAGTCGCGCCGCTCGGGGTGGAGCAGGGCGTCCGCGAGGCGGTCCATGGCCTCGGCGAGACCGGGCCCGCCGTCGGCGCCCACGGCCAGGGCGAGGCGCAGCGGCTCCGTCCAGGTGGTGACGGGGTCGCGGAGCCGGGCGCGCAGGGCGCCGTCGGCGCGGTCGCCGTACTCCTCGCGCAGTTCCCGCCAGGCCTCCTGACCGAGCGGCAGACCTTCGAAGGCGGCCAGGTCGGGGAGTGTGCCGCGGCCGCGGGACGCGTCGAGCCGGTGCTTGACGAGGGCGAGGGCGAGGGGCCGGGCCGCGAGGGCCTGGTCGCCGTCGAGCCCCCGGCAGAGCCTGTCGAGCTCGTCGAGGGTGCCCGGGTCCGCCTCGCCCCTGGTCACGGAGTGGGCGAAGGCGTCGAAGACGGCGCGGAGGGTCTCGCCGCCGAGGCCGGTGAGACCGGTGAGCTCGGCCCGTTCAGCGCGCTCTGCGTGTTCGGCGGGGTCTACGTGTTCGGCGGGCTCTGTGTGTTGGGCGTGCCCTGTGTGTTGGGCGTGTCCTGTGTGTTGGGCGTGCCCTGTGTGTTGGGCGTGTCCTGTGTGTTGGGCGTGCCCTGTGTGTTCAGCGGGCTCCGTACGCT
>NZ_LIPN01000347.1 GCF_001418325.1 Streptomyces atriruber
ATCTACGTGAGGCCCCGGTCCGCTCCTCGGAATGGGCAGGCGCCCGGCCCGCGGCCTCACGTAGATTGCAGGTCCGGGGATCGCAGGTCCGGGGCATCGGGATCATTTGGGGAAGAGCGTGGCAGCGGCAAGGCAGTCAGTGGCAGAGGCCCGGCGGGTCGTCGTCAAGGTCGGGTCGTCGTCCCTGACCACCGCATCGGGGGGCCTGGACGCGGACCGTGTTGACGCCCTCGTCGATGTGCTCGCCAAGAGCCGTGACGGCGGCCGGCGCGAGATCGTGCTCGTCTCTTCCGGTGCCATCGCCGCCGGCCTCTCCCCGCTCGGCCTGGTGCGCCGCCCCAAGGACCTCGCCCGCCAGCAGGCCGCGGCCAGCGTGGGCCAGGGCCTGCTCGTGGCCCGTTACACCGCCTCCTTCGCGCGCTACGGCGTACGCGTGGGACAGGTGCTCCTCACCTCCGACGACATGGCCCGCAGGGCCCACCACCGCAACGCCTCGCGCACCCTCGACCAGCTGCTCGCGATGGGCGCGCTGCCGGTCGTGAACGAGAACGACACCGTG
Source organism: Streptomyces atriruber (assembly GCF_001418325.1). GTDB lineage: Bacteria > Actinomycetota > Actinomycetes > Streptomycetales > Streptomycetaceae > Streptomyces > Streptomyces atriruber. The sequence goes on from NZ_LIPN01000347.1 coordinate 560, forward strand.
GCGACCGACGAGATCCGCTTCGGCGACAACGACCGGCTCGCCGCCCTCGTCGCCCACCTCGTCCACGCCGACCTCCTCGTCCTCCTCTCCGACGTGGACGGGCTCTACGACGGCGACCCCGCGAAGCCCGGCACCTCCCGCATCGACGAGGTCACAGGACCCGCCGACATGGCGCACGTCGAGATCGGCAGCGCGGGCAAGGCGGGCGTCGGCACGGGCGGCATGGTCACCAAGGTCGAGGCGGCACGGATCGCCGCGGCAGCGGGCATCCCGGTCGTCCTGACCTCCGCGAGCCAGGCCGGCGACGCCCTCGCCGGCCGCGCCACCGGGACGTACTTCCACCGCACGGGACGCCGCTCCGCCGACCGTCTGCTGTGGCTACAGCACGCCTCCGAGCCGCGGGGGGCCCTCACCCTGGATGAGGGCGCGGTGCGCGCGGTCGTCCAGGGGCGCAAGTCGCTGCTGCCGGCCGGGATCGCCGCCGTCGAGGGGGAGTTCACCGCGGGCGACCCCGTCGAGCTGCGGGACGCCGAGGGGCGGGCGGTGGCGCGCGGTCTGGTGAACTTCGACGCCAAGGAGATCCCGATGCTCATCGGGCGCTCCACCCGGGACCTCGCCAGGGAACTCGGACCTGCGTACGAGCGGGAGGTCGTGCACCGGGACGACCTCGTCCTGCTGCACGGATAGCCCGCGGAGAAGTCCCAGGTCGCGTCGGACCATCCGTCCCATACGCCTCACCCGCCCCGGCTGAAAACCATCGCGCACGGCCCCGCCCGACCGGCTCGCGGAAGGTGAAACTCCCCAAAACCGCCCCGCGGGACTGCTTGGCCTGCTCAACTTTGTTGAAGACAGTTCTGCATGACCGTTGCGTATCGGCACACCATTGCGTAAAGGAGGCCGTCGTGAGACGAGTGCGCCCTGGGGCGGCGTCCCGCGGCTCGGCTGAGCGGGCGCTGACGAGCGTCGCCGCGGGGACGGCGTACGAGAGCGATCCGCCCGGGTCACGCGCGGCCGACGCGGGCGAGAGCCGGGAGGTCGAGCCGGTGGAGACGCCCCGGCTCTGGCACGTCACGCTGAGCGTCTCGGGCACGGAAGCGCCGCTGGACGAGGTCAGGCGGGGCCTCGAGCAGCTCGCCCACGACCACCCCTTTCTGCTCACCAGCAGGTACGCGCCGGACCACGCCGAGATCCGCTACTGGGAGGAGGCCCGCGATCTGCACGACGCGGCCGCGGTCGCCCTGCGGCTCTGGGGCGAGCACCGGCAGAGCGCGCAGCTGCCCCCGTGGGAGATCGTGGGGCTCGAAGTGATCGGCCGCGACACATATCACCAGCGCATCGCGGAGGGTTACGGACCGTTACCGGCCACTCCCGTCGGCGTGCACCCGTTTTGAGCCTTCGTCTTCGAGTCCTCGTCCCGAAGGGACGCCGAGCCGTCGCCCCCGCGATACACCCCCGGGGCCGGTCTCGGGGAATGGGATACCGGGTGGACGCTCCGCGCACGGGGATTACCCTGCGGGCATGACGTCGCTCTCTCCCGTCTCGCCCTACGACAACCTCTCGCCGGTCGCCCAGGCCGCCTACCGCGCCCGCGGCGCCGCCGCCACGCTGGCCCCACTGCCGCGTGCCGCCAAGGACGACGCGCTGCTCGCGATCGCCGACGCGCTCGAGGTGCGGACCGCCGAGATCGTCGAGGCCAACGGCAAGGACACGGAGCGCGCCCGCGAGGCCGGCACCAGCGAGTCGATCGTCGACCGGCTCACCCTCACCCCCGAGCGGGTCCGCGCCATCGCCGCCGACGTGCGCGACGTGGCCGCCCTGCCCGACCCGGTCGGCGAGGTCGTCCGCGGCTCGACGCTCCCGAACGGCATCGACCTGCGCCAGGTCCGCGTCCCCCTCGGCGTCGTCGGGATCATCTACGAGGCCCGTCCGAACGTCACCGTGGACGCGGCCGCCCTCTGCCTGAAGTCCGGCAACGCCGTCCTGCTGCGCGGCTCGTCCTCGGCGTACGCGTCGAACACCGCCCTCGTGCGCGTCCTGCGCGACGCGGTGCACGGCGCCGGACTGCCCGCCGACGCCGTCCAGCTCGTCCCGGGCGAGAACCGCGACTCCGTGCGTGAGCTCATGCGGGCCCGCGGCCTCGTCGACGTGCTCATCCCGCGCGGCGGCGCCTCGCTGATCAGGACCGTCGTCGAGGAGTCCACCGTCCCCGTCATCGAGACCGGCACCGGCAACTGCCACGTGTACGTGGACGCCGCGGCCGACCTCGACATGGCCGTGGACATCCTGATCAACTCCAAGGCGCAGCGCCCCAGCGTCTGCAACGCCGCCGAGACCCTGCTCGTGCACCGGGACATCGCCGACGCGTTCCTGCCGCGCGCCCTGGACGCCCTCGCCGAGGCCGGAGTGACCGTCCACGCGGACGAGCGCGTCATCACCTACGCCGAGGGCAGCAAGGCCACCGTCGTCGCCGCGACCACCGAGGACTGGGAGACCGAGTACCTCTCGTACGACATCGCGGCCGCCGTCGTCGACACGCTGGAGCAGGCCGTCGAGCACATCCGGCTGTGGACCTCCGGGCACACCGAGGCCATCGTCACCACCTCGCAGCAGGCCGCCCGCCGCTTCACCCAGCTCGTGGACTCCACGACGGTCGCCGTGAACGCCTCGACGCGCTTCACCGACGGCGGCCAGTTCGGCTTCGGCGCCGAGATCGGCATCTCCACCCAGAAGCTGCACGCGCGCGGCCCGATGGGGCTGCCCGAGCTGACCTCCACCAAGTACATCGTCACGGGCGACGGTCACATCCGCTGAATTCCCTTACCGTCTGCCCAAATTGCCCCTTCCGGGTCTAGGCTGGAGGGGTGCCGGAGGACGTGGGGGGCACGCCGTCTTTCCCTGACGGCTGGGAGCCCGACGACGACCGCGACCGCGGGGGTGCGGACGAAGAGTTCGCCTCCGTGGTCTTCGACGAGGACTTCGTGCGAGCCGCGGAGATCCATGAACCGACCGCCGTGGAGCGGCTGCTGGCCGCCGCTCAGGCGCGTGCCGAGGCCTCCGAGACGGAGGCCCGCCGGGCGCGCACCCGCGGCCGGGGCCACGACCCGGCGGACGACGAGCTCTACGAGGACGGCTTCGGCCCGGACGACGGCGCCGAATTCGGCCGTGACGACGACTTCGACGATGCCTACGAACACGACCCCCTGGGCGAGGGGTACGGCCGCCCGGGCCGCCACCCCGGCCAGGTCCGCTGGCATCGGCCCATAGCCTGGATGCTCGCGCTCCTGATGGGCATAGGGATGGTCGCCCTCGCCTTCACCGCGGTCTACCGAGGCGCCTCGTCGGGCGGCCAGGGCCAGGTGCCCGCGCCCGCCTCCACCGAAGTCGGCCAGAGCGCCGACAAGGAGGCGCCCAGCCCCTCCGTATCGGCGGAGTTCAGTCAGTCCGCCGTGCCCGCGGAGCCGCGCACACCGTGAGGGGTTGTCGGAACTTGTCGCGTACCAGGGCGTTTACCTGGCGGCCCGGGGACCTACTCTGAAGGTATGGGCGGGCCAGGAGATCCACCCGCGGGGACACCCGAGGGCGCCCCCAGCGGCGGCGAGGACGAGTACCGGTCGGTGGTCTTCGACGAGTCGTTCGTGCGGGCTGCCCGTCTTCAGGAGTTCTCCGCGCAGGAGCGCATGGGGGATCACACGCGCGCCGTGCGCCGCCGCCCCGGCCTCCACCGGACGCTCTCCCGGCAGCTGTTGATACTCGTCGTGCTGATAGCGGTCGCCTTCGGCACCGCGATCTACATGGGCCTGCGCAGTCCGTACCAGCCCCCGGCGGTCAAGCGCCCCGAGCCGCTGCGCATGACCGTGACGCCCCTCGCCCCGACGGGCCGCGTGCCCGGCTCCAGGAGCGTCCCCGACCTCTACGCGCACAGCCCGGCCGCGGAGCTCCGCGTGGGGGCGCGAGGCATCAACCTGCCACCGGCGCGCCGCACTTCACACTTCTCGGACAGTCAGGTGATGGCGGCGCTGGTGACCGCCAAGGACTATCTGGTCGAGTCCGCGCTCGACCCGGACGTGCTCGCCGGCGGCTCCCCGCGCGAGGTGCGCCTCCTCATCGACCCTGAGCAGTACGCCCAGTTCGACCAGAGCTTCGCCCGCCCCGAGGCCGACGGGCGGCATGCCGCGACCGGCTGGCTCGTGCGGTTCGACCCGGCGCGGACCGCGCTCGCCGACGAGCGGGTCAGGACCGAGGGCACGCTGCGGATCGTCGAGACCGACAAGAACACCCTTGAGGTGACCTCGGACCACACGTTCGTCTACGCGCTGCGCGGCGCCGAGAACGCCGCGAGCGCCAAGGGCGCCGACGACGAGCAGGCCAGGGCGTCCCTGTTCACCGTCCGCCGCGAGCTGCACTTCCGCTTCGACCGCGACGACCTGCGGATGCACCGGGCCGAGGTGCTCACCTCCACCACGCAGGCGGGCCCGCTCGCCTGTGCCGCCGAGTCCGCGAGCCATCTGCGGCCGCTGCTCGCCGGGCAGAAGGCGAAGGCGGGCGGCCCGGCCGGTACGGACCCGTACGCGACCGGGGGCGCGACGCCGCTGTGCGGGTCGCTCGCGGCGTCGGCCCAGCCTTCGCTCTCCGCCTCCTGAACGGGGTGTTCGCGGAGGTTACGGCTGCTTGTCCGCCGGGCCCGGCGCGCTCCCGCCGTTGTTCCGGCCGTCCTGGCCGCCCTGCCCGGTGAACCTGCCGCGCAGCTTGCCGCCCAGGTCGCCCGCGCCGCCCGCGAGGTCGTTGACCAGCTTCATCAGCGGGTCCTTGCTGTTGCGCACGTTGTCCGCGTACGAGGACGCCGACTGCCGGAAGGAGTCGGAGACCGAGGTGTCCTTGTCCTCGTCCCGGCGCGGGTAGTGGCCGTCCATGATCCGCTGGAAGTCGCGGGACTCGGCCCACTTCTTCAGCTCGGCGGCGCGGACCGTGGCGAAGGGGTGCGTGCGCGGCAGGACGTTGAGGATCTTCAGCACGGAGTCCCGCAGGTCGCCCCCGGCCTCGTACTCCTCGGCCTGCTCCAGGAACGCGTCCACGTTCATCTCGTGCAGGTGGTTGCCGCCCGCGAGCTTCATCAGGCCGCGCATCGAGGCCTTCAGGTCCTGCCCGACCAGCAGGCCCGCCCGGTCCGCCGACAGCTCGGACTTGCGGAACCACTCGCGCAGTGCCGTCACGATCGCCATGATCGCGACATTGCCGAGCGGGATCCAGGCGACCTTGAGGGCGAGGTTCGTGAGGAAGAGCAGGATCGTGCGGTAGACGGAGTGGCCGGAGAGGGCGTGGCCCACCTCGTGGCCGACGACCGCCCGCATCTCCTCCTCGTCGAGCAGCTCGACCAGACCCGTTGTGACGACGATGATCGGCTCGTCCAGGCCGATGCACATCGCGTTCGGATTCGGGTCCTGGTTGACGTACATCGGCGGGACCTTCTCCAGGTCCAGGATGTAACAGGCATCTCGCAGCATGGTGTTGAGGTGCGCGAACTGCGCGTCGGACACGCGCACGGAGTCCGACAGGAACAGGAGCCTCAGGCTCCGCTCGGGGAGCAGGCCGCTGAGGGCCTTGAAGACCGTGTCGAAGCCGCTGAGCTTGCGCAGGGCCACCAGGGCCGAGCGGTCCGCCGGGTGCTCGTAGGCCCGCGACGAGATGCCTGGGAAGCGCCTGCGCTGCCGGCTGGGCACCCGCTCGTGGCCCTTGCCGTCCCCGTCGCGGTGGTTGTCGTCGGTCATGCCGCATCCCCCATGTCTCGTCCTCCTGTGCCCCCGAGGTGGGGCCAAGCCTAGGCGGAGATACCGTGACAGGGCAGCACACAGAAGGAGTCTTCCGTCATGGAGCACAACCCTGGGGCCGACTGGCTCACGGAGGCGGCCAAGGCCGCGCAGCAGCAGGGACCGGGCAATCTGCTGCGGATCGTGCTGATCGTCATGGTCGTCGGATGCGTACTGGTCGGCTGGTTCCTGTTGCGCGGCTACCGGCAGGGCAGCGACGCGGGCCAGAGCACCGACCAGCGTGCTGACGAGGGTGCCGGACGGAGTGCGGCCGAGAGTGCCGAGCGGAGCGCCGCCAAGAGTGCCGACCAGAGCGTCGACGAGGGCGCCGACAACCGCAACGGCTGAGTCGGCGTAAGCCGGAACGGGCCTCCCGCTTACGATGGGCCGGAAGTCTTTATGTCCATCCCACCTCCGGATAGGTCCTGCCTGAGATGAGCCTCCACAGCAACGCCGCCCAGCTGGTCACTCTCGCCTCCGAGGGCGGCGAGCACGGCGGCAACCACGAAAGCCTCAGCCCCCTCCTCACCGGCGGCGGCGCGTTCGTCGTCCTCCTGGTGCTCCTGTGGATCACCACCCGCTTCAATCGGGACCGCTGAAACAGAGCCCGTCCACCGGGCCGGTAGGGTCTGCACGCATGGGAGAGCAGGACATGCCTACCGGTCCGGAGACCGGTCCGGTGAGCAACGGCAAGCGCCGCCTGGGCGTCATGGGCGGAACGTTTGATCCGATCCACCACGGACACCTCGTGGCGGCCAGTGAGGTCGCCGCGCAATTCCACCTCGACGAGGTGGTGTTCGTGCCGACCGGCCAGCCGTGGCAGAAGAGCGACAAGCAGGTCTCGCCCGCCGAGGACCGCTATCTGATGACGGTCATCGCGACCGCGGAGAACCCGCAGTTCTCCGTCAGCCGCATCGACATCGACCGCGGCGGGGCCACCTACACGACGGACACGCTGCGCGATCTGCGTGCCCTCAACCCCGACACGGACCTCTTCTTCATCACGGGCGCCGACGCCCTCGGCCAGATCCTCACCTGGCGGGACACGGAAGAGCTGTTCTCTCTCGCGCACTTCATCGGGGTCACCCGGCCGGGCCACACGCTGGCCGACCCCGGACTGCCCAAGGGCGGCGTCTCCCTGGTGGAGGTGCCTGCCCTGGCCATCTCGTCCACGGACTGCCGCGCGCGGGTCGCCAAGGGAGACCCGGTCTGGTACCTGGTGCCCGACGGTGTGGTGCGTTATATCGACAAGCGCGAGCTGTACCGCGGCGAATGAGCCGAGAGGGGCACCGGTGAACGACCGACAGTACGACCCGTATGCGGGCAGCGACCCGTATGCGGGCGAGTACGCGGCTGATCAGTACCAGGTCGTCGGGTACGACGAGTACGGGCGGCCGGTGTACCAGCAGGTCCAGCCGCAGCAGCCCCAGCAGTCGCCGCCGCAGACCCAGCAGCAGCCACACGTGCCTCCGCAGCAGCAGTACCACCAGCCTCAGCAGCACCAGGGGTACGGATACGACCCGTACGCGGGCGGGCAGCAGCAGGGGTACGAAGGCGGGGGCTACGACGCGTACGGCAGCACCGGAACCTCGTACGACGGCACGGGTGCCGCCTACGGCACCGCTGCGGCCCAGGACACGGGGTGGATCCCGCAGCAGCAGCGCCCCGCGCCGGAGCCCGGCACCGTGCCCGGCCCCGGACCGAGCCCCGAGTCGGCACCCGCACCCGCGCCGGAGCCGCAGCCTGAGCCCGCGCGGCGCGCGCCGGAGCGCGGGCCGCGGCGCGAACAGCCCGGCGAGTACAAGACCGAGCAGTTCTCGTTCATCGAGGAGCCGGACGAGGAATCCGAAGACGTCATCGACTGGCTGAAGTTCACCGAGAGCCGGACCGAGCGGCGCGAGGAGGCCAAGCGGCGCGGGCGTTCCCGGGTCGTCGCGCTCGTCGTGGTCCTCGCCCTGGTGATCGCGGGCGGCGTCGGCTACCTGTGGTTCGCGGGCAAGCTGCCGGGCCAGTCCGACGACAAGGGCGGCGCGGCCGCCGCGACCGGACCGCAGAAGCGCGACGTGATCGTCCTCCACCTGCACAACACCAAGGGCGGCGGGACCTCCACCGCGCTCCTGGTGAACAACGCCACCACGGAGCGGGGCGCCACCGTCCTGCTGCCCAACTCCCTCGCCGTCTCGGACGACGACGGCACGCCGACGACGCTCGGCAAGTCCGTCGACGACGACGGCTCCACCGGTACCCGCGACTCGATCGACACGGTGCTCGGCACCCAGGTCGAGGGCACCTGGCGGCTGGACACGCCGTACCTGAACAACCTCGTGGAGCTCGTCGGCAACATCGACGTCGACACGAACACCGACGTGCCCGACCCCAAGGCCGAGAAGGGTGAGGCGCCCCTCGTCAAGAAGGGCGAGCAGCAGACCCTGAGCGGGCCGATGGCCGTCGCGTACGCCACCTACCGCGCGTCCGGCGAGACGGAGACCGACCAGCTCCAGCGCTTCGGAGCGGTCATGCAGGGCGTCCTGCGCAAGCTGTCGTCGGACCCGCAGGCGGCCACGACCACCGTGCAGTCGCTCGCCCAGATCCTCGACCCCTCCCTGGAGGAGAAGGACCTCGGCGCCTTCCTCGCGAAGCTCGCCGACCGAGCGAAGGGCGGCGACTACAAGACCACGCTGCTGCCGGTGCAGCAGAACGGCACGCTGACCGACGGCGCGGGCGAGGCCGTGGTCAAGGACGTCCTCGGCGGCGCGGTGAAGAGCCCGGAGAAGGGTGCGGCCCTGCGGGTCGGCGTCAAGAACGCCTCCGGGAAGAAGGCCGCGGCCCAGGACGCCCGGGTCTCCCTGGTCAACGGCGGCTACACCTTCATCGACGGCGGCGCGGGCTCGGCGGCCCAGCCCGCCTCGCAGGTCACCTACGCCGACGCGGACAAGAAGACGCAGGCCGCCGAGGTCGCCAAGACCCTCGGCCTGCCGGAGAGCGCGGTCCGCAAGGGGAAGACGGCGGCCAACGCCGACGTCTCCGTGGTGCTCGGACAGGACTACCGGACCGGGTGAGAGCGGCCGGCGCGGGCGGTGTCGAGCCGCCCGCGCCCCGCGGTGACGCCCCGCGCCGAGGCGGTGACGTAATCGTCTGGGGCGCTGTCGGCGGTCCGTGAGACCCTTGGGGTGTATCCACCAGCCGAAGGAAAGCTCACTAGTGACCGCCACGGACCGCTCCACCGAGCTCATCACCGTCGCCGCCCAGGCGGCTGCCGACAAGCTCGCGCACGACATCATCGCGTACGACGTCAGCGACGTGCTGTCGATCACGGACGCCTTCCTGCTCGCCTCCGCGCCCAACGACCGCCAGGTCAAGTCGATCGTCGACGAGATCGAGGAGCAGCTCAGCAAGCAGCTCGGCGCCAAGCCGGTCCGCCGCGAGGGCGACCGCGACGCCCGCTGGATCCTCCTCGACTACGTGGACATCGTGGTGCACGTCCAGCACAGCGAGGAGCGCGTGTTCTACGCGCTCGAGCGCCTGTGGAAGGACTGCCCCGAGATCGACCTGCCCGAGGACGCCAAGGCGACCCGCGGCAAGGCTGCCGAGCACGCCGAGCAGCAGGCCGCGGAGGAGGCCGACCTGGACGGTGAGCTGCGGTGACCCACCGCGGCCCGCGGATCATCCTGTGGCGGCACGGCCAGACGGCGTGGAACCTGGAGCGCCGCTTCCAGGGCTCCACGGACATCGAGCTGACCGAGACGGGCGTCGCCCAGGCCAGGCGCGCCGCCCGGCTGCTCGCCTCCCTGAAGCCGGACGCGATAGTCGCCTCCGACCTCAAGCGCGCCGCGGCCACGGCGGGTGAGCTCTCCGCGATCACCGGCCTCCCCGTCACGCACGAGGAGGCGCTGCGGGAGACGTATGCCGGTGAGTGGCAGGGCCTGACGCACGACGAGATCATCGCCCGCTTCGGCGATCAGTACGCCGCGTGGAAGCGCGGCGAGCCGGTGCGCCGCGGCGGCGGCGAGCTGGAGACCGAGGTGGCCGACCGGGCCGCTCCCGTCGTCCTGCGCCATGCCGAGAAGCTGCCCGAGGACGGCACGCTGGTGGTGGTCAGCCACGGCGGCACCATCCGTACGACGATCGGCCGTCTCCTCGGCCTGGAGCCCCACCACTGGGAGGGGCTCGGCGGTCTCACGAACTGCTGCTGGTCGGTCCTCGGCCGGGGCGCGCGGGGCTGGCGCCTGCTGGAGCACAACGCCGGCACGCTGCCGGAACCGGTGCTCGGCGACGACGACTGAGCCTCCCGGTGGGCGCCCGGACCCGGATTTCACATTCCGGCTGGTCGCAGGCTAAAGTTCTTCTTGTTCGCCCGCCGAGCGGGAAGAACGCAAGGGGCTATAGCTCAGTTGGTAGAGCGCCTGCATGGCATGCAGGAGGTCAGGAGTTCAATTCTCCTTAGCTCCACA
>NZ_LIPN01000348.1:0-128 GCF_001418325.1 Streptomyces atriruber
CCCCCGCACTCCCCGCGCCGTGCTCCCCGTGCACCCCCGTGCGCTCGCGTACGACACCGCGGCCCCGGGCATCGACCCGACAGGACCGTCGACATCTCGACGCCGTCGACAGGGGGAGGGTGCGGTGC
>NZ_LIPN01000348.1:170-4485 GCF_001418325.1 Streptomyces atriruber
CTGCTGCGCATGCGCAGCAGGATCGAGGAACAGCGCCGCACGGCCGGCGGCGAGGCACTCATGGGGTTCGGGATGGCGGTGATGGCCGTGCCCGCGGCCGTGCTCGCGCCGCCGCGCTGGGCGTGGCTGGTCTACGCCGCGGTGTTCGGCGCGGCCGGGCTGCACACCATGTGGGCGGCCCGCAGCCACCCGCACCACCTCCACCACCTGGTCGGCGCGTTCGCGATGGCCTATATGTCGGTGGCGATGGCCATGGCTCCGGGCGCGCACGCGGGCCACGGAGGCGCCGGCGTTCCGTTGCTGACCGGCGCACTCCTGCTGTACTTCGCGGGGTACGTGCTGTGGTCGGGCGCCCGGCTGGCCCCCCGGGCGGTCTCCTCGGCGGCGGGCGGCGCGGCCGTTCTGGGGTGGGCGGACCGCTCCGAGGTGGCGCTGGCGTGCCGGTTGTCGATGGGGATCGGGATGGTGGCGATGCTGCTGACGCTGTAGGCGCGCCTCGGCGTCAGGTCAGCGGGGCGAGCGCGGCAGGACCGGCGGCACCTCTCAGCGTCCGGTCAGCGCGGCCAGTGCGGTGAGGCCGTCGATCCGCCGGTCGGCCGCGTCGAAGACGCCGGGGTCGTCCGCCCAGTAGTGCCCCCACGGGCCGCGGCGGATGTGGGCCGTCCGCAGTCCGGCCCGCCGGGCGGGGAACACGTCGTGGTCGGGGTGGTCGCCGACGTACAGCGTCTCCTGGGGGTCGGCCTGGGCCACTTCGAGCACCCGGGCGAAGAAGGCGGGGTCCGGCTTCGTCACGCCCCAGTCGCCCGAGGTGGCGATGTGGTCGGCGGGCAGGTCGAGGTCGCGCAGGAGCTCGCCCGCACGCGCCGTCCCGTTCCCGGCCACGACGACGCGGATGCCCAGCTTCTGCAGGCCGCCGAGGGCGGGACGCACGTCCGGGTAGAGGTCGGCCTCGCCCAGATGCTCACCCCGGCCCGCGGTCTCGCGTGCGCGGCAGGCGGAAGCGACGTCCATCTCCGGGCTGATGAGCCGCAGCACGTCGGCGTCGTCCCCGCCCTGCGCGACGACGGCTCCGACGAGCGCGGACACGGTGTGGCGCGGCACCTGGAGCCAGTCCGCCCAGGATGCCCAGTAGCGGTCGTCTTTGGTGAGGGTCTCCCCCACGTCGAACACGATGGTCTCGATCATCATCCGCACCTTAACGGCGACCCGGCGCCCGGTCCGCGGTCGTCACTCGTACGAGAATTACGCACGTGTCGGCCGTGGCGTGCGTCACTTGGGGTGGCAGCCCATACCCTCGGGTAGTCCGACCCTCATAGGCTGGGCGCCATGATGGTCCCCGTCGCGCTGTTGCTGCTGGGCGCCCTGACCGCTGTCGTCGCTCCCCGGATGCTCGCGCGGGCCGACTGGCCGGAGCGCGAACCCGTGGTCGCGCTGTGGGCTTGGCAGTGTGTGGTGGCGGGTGTGCTGCTCTGCTGCGCGCTCTCGATGGTCCTGAGCGCCGCCGCCGCGTGGCAGGCCGTGCGCGGCCACGTCTTCGCGCCCGCGCCGCACGCCGTGGTCGAGGCGTACGCGCTGCAGGCACCCGGCCCCTGGGCGGCGGCGACCGCCGTGGTGCTGGCCTGTGGCGGCGTGTGGACCGCGGCCATGCTGGCCAGGGAGATCGTGCGGGCGCGGGTGCGTCGCTCCGGGAACCGGGCCGAACTGCTCGAACGCTCCCCGCTGTTGCCCGGCGAGGAGCCCGGCAGCAATCGCCTCGTCGTCCTGGAGGGTGAGCGCCCCGACGCCTGGTGGCTGCCGGGCCAGGCACCGCAACTGGTCGTCACCACGGCCGCGTTGCGCCGCCTGAAGGGCCGTCAGCTCGACGCGGTGCTGGCCCACGAGCAGGGTCACGCGCAGGCCAGGCACGACTGGTTGCTGCACTGCTCGGGCGCGCTGGCGATCGGGTTCCCGCAGGTGCGGGTGTTCGCGGCGTTCCGCGACGAGATGCACCGGCTGGTGGAGCTGGCCGCCGACGACGTGGCGTCGCGTCGTTTCGGCCGCCTGACGATCGCCCTCGCGCTGGTCGAACTCAACGAGGACCGCGGCGTCTTCGGCCCCTGCCCGGCCCACCAGGCACACGTCCCGCAGCGCGTGCACCGCCTCCTCGCGGCCCGCCCCCGCCTCACCACGGGACGCAGACTCCGCCTGACGGCGACGGCCGCGCTGGTACCGGTGATCCCCGTCCTGGTCACCTTCGTACCGGGACTGCGCGCGCTGGGCTAGGGCGACCGTCCGTTCGGACCGGCTGCCACCGGGCTGTCCGGACCGGCCGCCACCGGGACACCCCGCCGCCCCGGGATGGCCTCACCCCCGCCCCGTCGGCGAGGATCACTTCATGTACTCCGCGCCCACCGACACCCCGACCCGACCGCCCGGCGCCCGGGCCGCGCTCACCGCTGCGGCCCTCGGCGTGCCGTCGCTCCTGCTGCTCCTCCTGGTCGCGCTTGAGTGGCGGCCGCTGCTCTCGCTCGACGGTGAGATCGCGCGCACCACCCACCGCTGGGCGGTGGACGAATCCGGGATCACGCGCGCCAGCCGCATCCTCACCGACTGGGTGTGGGACCCCTGGACGATGCGCGCCCTGTGCGCGGTGGCGGTGATCTGGCTTGCGCTGCGCGGGGCGTGGTGGCTCGCGCTCTGGCTGACCGGCACCTGCGCGGTCGGCTCCGCGCTGCAGCAGGGGCTCAAGGCCGCGGTCGACCGGCCGCGCCCGGTCTGGCCGGACCCGGTGGACTCCGCGCACTACGCGGCGTTCCCGTCGGGGCACGCGATGACGGCGGTGGTCGTCTGCGGTCTGCTCCTGTGGGTGCTGCACCTGTACGGCGTCCGCCCCGCCGTGTGGCGCGCCTGCCTGACGCTCGCCGTGGTCTCCGTCGTCGGGGTCGGGGCGACCCGGATCTGGCTCGGTGTGCACTGGCCGTCGGACGTGGTGGGCGGCTCGCTGCTCGGCGCCCTGATGGTGGCGCTGGCGATCGCGACGTACGCGTACCGGCCCGGCAGGCGCCACGGGACCACCCCCTCGTGACAGGCCGCGCCGTCAACCTGTATTGACGGGTGCTAAACGCTTCTGGTGCGGCGAGAGATGAAGAAGCATGAACGCCATGACAGCCCTGGTGCCAGGGTGGGCAGTTGAAGGGGCAGTGTTCGTGCTGCGGGTGATCCCGTGGTCCGGCTGCTGCGTCCTGCTCGTCGTCGGAGTGATGCGGCTCCTCGCGGAGAGGTCCCGTCGCAGGACGCTGCTGGCCATCGCCGTCCAGGCGCCGCCCGGCACCGTGGTGGCCCAGGAGCGGGGATCGGGTGGTCCGAGAGTGTGGATTCGGGTGGGAGGCGGGGCCGCGCCGCTTCCGGAGCGGGAGTCATGACGCCCCGGATCCCACCGGAGCACTGGGGAGAGATCGCGGAGCTCTACGTACGGTTCCGCGACGACATGGTCCGCTTCGCGGCACGGCTGCTCGGCGGCGCGCGGCACATGGCTCACGACTTGGTGCAGGAGACCTTCAAGGCCGCCGCTCTGCGGTGGGGCAAGCTGCGGACCCGTACCGGGGACGAGCAACGTGCCTGGTTGTACCGGGTGTTGAAGAACAAGGTCTTCGACCAGTGGGGCGCGGCCAGCCGCTCGGAATCCGGCGGTCCCAGTGACGATCTGGTGGCCGACCTGGACACACCGCGGACAGCGGTCTCCAATCTGCTGTTGCGGAGGTGCTGGAAAATCATCGACAGCATGACCCGCGCCCAGCGCCGGGTGGCACTCTTGAAATGGCAGGGCGAATGGACGACCGGCGAGATCGCCGAGCATCTGGACATCGCTGAGAGCACCGTGCGGGTCCATCTGCGCAATGCGCGGCGGACCCTGGCCACGGAGCTGGGGAGCGAGGTCGTCTTCCCTTCCGAGTGGCGGGACGAGCGTCCGGGAGAGGCGGCACAGGATGAGTGACGGCCAGCGCAGGACCGACGCACCCGGCGCTCCTTCTCCCTCGGGAACCCCGGTGGGCGCCGACGACCTCGTGAAGCAGCTCGACCGCGTGGCCGATGCGCAGCCTCCGATCCCCAGCACCTCTGAGGGCCTGCTGGAGCTGCGGCAGTGGATGGCCCAGGAAGTGCACCCGGTTCAGGACGTGCGCTCCGTTCAGGAGCGGCGGCAGCAGTGGGCGAGCACGTCGCCTGTTGATGCCGTGGCCACAAAGGCGGTTTCCGCCCTGGGCGGTGGCGACCGGCCGTCTGCGCGGGGTGTCGGCGTCGGTGTCGCGGTCCCCTCCCCGACCACTGGCGGCAACCG
>NZ_LIPN01000349.1 GCF_001418325.1 Streptomyces atriruber
CCCAAGGAGCCCCCATGCCCCACCTCGACCCGGCGGGCGCACCGGCCCGCCGCGTGCTCGCCGTCATCCCCGCCCGCGGCGGCTCCAAGGGCGTGCCCGCCAAGAACCTCGCCCCGGTCGGCGGCGTGCCGCTGGTGGCCCGCGCCATCCGCGAGTGCCTGGCCGCCCGGCTCGTCACCGACGTCGTCGTCTCCACGGACGACCACGTGATCGCCGAGGCCGCCCGGCACGCCGGTGCCGAAGTGGTGCTGCGCCCCGCCGCGATCGCCGGGGACACCGCGACCAGCGAGGCCGCCGTGCTGCACGCGATGGACGCCCACGAGGCGCTGCACGGCGTGACCGTGGACGTCGTCCTGCTCGTGCAGTGCACCAGCCCCTTCCTCACCCACGAGGACGTCGACGGGGTGGCCTCGGCGGTCGCCGAGCACGGCGCCGACACGGCCGTCACGGTGGCGCCCTTCCACGGCTTCATCTGGCGCGACGCGGCCGACGACGCCACGGACGAGGGCGCGGCCCTGGACGCACGCCGCACCGACTCCGTGGGCGGCACGGCGACCCTCGCCAACTCCACGCAGACGCGCGGCGGTTACGGCGTCAACCACGACAAGTCCTTCCGCCCGCGCCGCCAGGACCGCCCCCAGGACCTCCTGGAGACGGGCGCCGCCTACGCCATGGACGCGGCGGGCTTCCGCGCCGAGAAGCACCGTTTCTTCGGCCGCACCGAGCCGGTCCGCACCGACCCGGCGCGCGTCCTGGAGGTCGACGACCCGCACGACCTCGCCCGCGCCCGCGCGCTCGCCCCCCTCTTCGACGCGGCCCGCCCCGAAGGCGACGCCGCCCTCCCGACCGCCGCCGACATCGACGCGGTCGTCCTCGACTTCGACGGCACCCAGACCGACGACAGGGTGCTGATCGACTCCGAGGGACGGGAGTTCGTCTCCGTGCACCGCGGGGACGGCCTCGGCATCGCGGCCCTCCGCAGGAGCGGCCTCGACATGCTGATCCTGTCCACGGAACAGAACCCGGTCGTCGCCGCGCGCGCCAGGAAGCTGAAGCTTCCCGTGCTGCACGGCATCGACCGGAAAGACCTCGCACTGAAGCAGTGGTGCGAGGAGCAGGGCATCGCTCCCGAGCGCGTGCTCTACGTCGGCAACGACGTCAATGACCTCCCGTGCTTCGCCCTCGTGGGCTGGCCCGTGGCGGTCGCGAGCGCCCACGACGTCGTACGCGGCGCCGCACGCGCGGTCACCACCGTCCCCGGTGGTGAGGGCGCGATCCGAGAGATCGCCACCTGGATCCTCGGCCCCTCTCTCGACTCCCTCCACAGTTAAGGAATTTCCTCCCATGAGCAACATCACCTCCATCGGCGCCAACTCCCGCCTCCGCAGCTTCGGTTCGAAGACGGCCGGTCCCGGTCAGCCCGTGTACATCACCGGTGAGATCGGCATCAACCACAACGGCGACCTGGAGAACGCGTTCGCGCTCATCGACGTGGCCGCCGACGCCGGCTGCGACGCGGTGAAGTTCCAGAAGCGCACCCCGGAGATCTGCACCCCGCGCGACCAGTGGGACATCGAGCGCGACACCCCCTGGGGCCGCATGACGTACATCGACTACCGCCACCGCGTGGAGTTCGGCGAGTCCGAGTACCAGGCCATCAGCGAGCACTGCGCCAAGCGCGGCATCGACTGGTTCGCCTCCCCGTGGGACACCGAGGCCGTCGCCTTCCTGGAGAAGTTCGACCTGCCCGCCCACAAGGTCGCCTCCGCCTCGCTCACCGACGACGAGCTGCTCCGCGCCCTGCGCGCCACGGGCCGCACGATCATCCTCTCGACCGGCATGTCGACCCCGAAGCAGATCCGCCACGCGGTCGAGGTCCTCGGCAGCGACAACATCCTGATGTGCCACGCCACGTCGACGTACCCGGCGCAGGCGGAGGAGCTCAACCTCCGCGTCATCAACACCCTCCAGGCCGAGTACCCGAACGTCCCGATCGGCTACTCCGGTCACGAGACGGGCCTGCAGACGACGCTCGCCGCCGTCGCCCTCGGCGCCACCTTCGTCGAGCGCCACATCACCCTCGACCGCGCCATGTGGGGCTCGGACCAGGCCGCGTCGGTGGAGCCCCAGGGCCTCACGCGCCTCGTCCGCGACATCCGCACCATCGAGGCGTCCCTCGGTGACGGCGTCAAGAAGGTCTACGAGTCCGAGCTCGGCCCGATGAAGAAGCTGCGCCGCGTCGCGGGCGTCGTGGCCGAGGCCGAGACCGCCGCGGACGCCGAGCCGGTCGCGGTCTGAACACGCGGGCCGCATTAACGGGAGACGGACACACGACGATGAGCCCCCGAGTCGGCCGAGCCGCCGACACCACAGCCGCCCCGGGCGGGTCGGCGGAGTCCACGCTCGCCTTCGTGGAGAGCCCGGTCCAGCTGCTGAACGTCCTGGAGTGGGCGCACGCCGCGGATGCGACCGGCCCGACCGGGGGCCTCACCGTCGTCGTCCTCTCCCCGAACGACCCCATGACGCGGGGCCAGTTGCGCCGCATGGCACAGCTCGCCCGCGACGAGGGCGTCGAGGTCCGCTGGGAGGAGGCGCGCGGCGGCGCGTCGGCACCCTTCCACACCGTCGGCGGCCTCGCGGGCGCCCTGCGCAGGGCCGACCGGGTCGTCATCGGCGACCCGTTCTCGCGCTACGTACAGCTCCTGCTCACGATCACCCGGGCCCGCTCCCTGGTCGTCGTCGACGACGGCACGGCCACGATGGAGTTCATCGCGCAGCTGGCCCGCGGCGAGCGCCTGCAGCGCTGGCACCGCAAGGGCGGCCGCCCGGGGCCCCGCGACCTCGTCTTCGCGCCCGTCTCGGCCTCCGCGCGGCGCCGCCTCACACCCGGCGGGACGCGCACCGTCGAGGTCTTCTCCGCCATGCCGATCGACAGCGCGCCGGACGGCGTGCGGGTCACGGTCAACGCCTTCTCCTGGACCCGGGAGCGCTTCGGCCCGCCCCGCATCACACGCGGCTCCGACCTGGTCGGCACGTCCCTGGTGGAGACGGGGGTGGTCGACCCGGACCGCTACATCGAAGCGGTCATCGCCCTCTCCCGCGCCCACGGCGCCACCCGCTACTTCGCCCACCGCCGCGAGAGCGCCGAGAAGCTCCACCGGCTCGCGGTCGAGACGGGCCTCCAGGTGGTCCGCCCGGACCTCCCCCTGGAACTCATCGCCCGCCGCGGCCCCATCGGCCGTACGATCCTCAGCTTCCCCTCGACCGTCGTCCACACCCTGCCCCTGGCCCTTGCGGGCACGGAGGTCAAGGTGGCGGTCTGCGACATCGACCCGGCCTGGCTCACGGAGACGGCGTCGCCGCGCGCCCAGGGCTTCCTGTCCGGCGTCACGGGGACGGCACGGGACGTGCACCGCCTCACCTCGGTGCGGCACACGGCGCCGGCGTAGCGGCTACGGGGCGAAGCGCCGGACGTACCGGCGCTGCCAGGGCGTCTCCACCGCATGCCGGTCGTAGTGCGTACGCACAAAGGAGACGGCCTCCGCCGCGGGCACCCCGTCGAGCACGGCGACGCAGGCGAGGGCCGTCCCGGTCCGGCCACGCCCGCCCCCGCAGGCGACCTCGACCCGCTCGCCCGCCGACCGCTCCCACACCTCGCGCAGCACCTTCCGCGCGAGCTCCCGGTCGGCGGGCAGCCGGAAGTCCGGCCACGGCAACCACCTTGCTTCCCACGGCACTTCGGGAGGCCGCTTGCCGAGCAGATAGACGCCGAGGCCGGGCGCGTCCCCCTTGGGCAGCGGGCGCCGGAGCCCGCGCCCCCTGACAAGCCGCCCGGAGGGCAGCCGCAGGACGCCGGGGGCGGTGGCGTGCCAGGCGGATGTCGTCGTCCCGCGGTCGTCGGTCATGGCCGGTGGGTCTCCCCGTGGTGTTCCGTCGGTGGACGTCCCAGTCTCGCGCCCGGCCCCTCCCGGCGTACAGCGGTTCTCAGACGGCGGTCCGCAGCCACTGCCAGGTCTTGGGCCCGACGATGCCGTCGGCGGCCAGGCCCCAGGAGCGCTGGAACTTCTTCACACCAGCCCGGGTGTCCTTGCCGAACACCCCGTCGACGGCGACGTAGACGGAGTGGAAGCGGAGCAGCGCCTGGATCTCCTTGACCTTCTTGCCCCGGTCGCCGTAGTCGGCATAGGTGTTCAGGAGGTCGTAGCCGCAGTACATGCCGATGCCGCCCCACCACTCGCAGTAGGCCGCGGCGGACGGCGACCCGGTGGACGGTGACTCGGAGCGCGGGGCCGGGGCGGCGGCCGAAGCGGTGGCGGCCAGCCCGGTGACGGCGGTCGCGGCCATGATTCCCGTGGCCAGGGCGGCTAAGGACTTGCGTGCGACGTGCATGAGAACTCCTCGGGACGGGGCGCCGTGCGGCGCCGCCATGAACGGACCCGATTCACGCTAGGGTTCCGGCCGCTACCGCGCGTCCAGCAGGAGTGTGACGCGCGCCTGCACCCAGGGGTGCAGCGGGTCAACCCCTGCCGTAGGCCTACCGCGTGCGGTTGACGCGGAACCGCCTTCCGTGTGCCACGGGATCGGCGAAGAGTGCTTCGTGACCACTGAGCAACACCACGGGGATGACGGGGAAGTGCATGTTCACTGTGCTGGACACCGTTTGTTTGGCGCCGGGCGAGAAGACGACCGGATGGGCGGAGATCACCGCGCAGGCCTTGGTGACGACCCGCTTCCGTTTCCCGGACCCCGAGAGGTTCGAAGCGCGGATGGGGGCCATGGAGCTGGGACCGGTGCAGCTGTCGGCGATCTCGTACGCGCAGCTGGTCTCGTCCCGCACTTCGCGACTGATACGCCAGTCGGACCCCGAGCTGTACCAGATCGGTGTCATCACCTCAGGGCGGCAGGGCATAGAACAGGCACGGCACAGCACCCTCGTGACGCCCGGTGAGATCGTTCTGTACGACAGCTCCCGTCCGTTCGTGGCATCGGCCGAGGGGCCGGGCAGTTGCAGCTCGCTGCTCCTCCAGTTCCCACGGAGCCTCATGCCTCTGCCCGACGGGTTGGTCGCCCCCTTGTGCGGGACGTCCCTGGGAGTGGCCGAGGGCGTGGGGCAGGTGCTGCGGCAGAGCCTGGAGAGCCTGGCGCAGGCGGGTGACGACCTGACCGCCGGTGACCGGCAGAGGCTCGGCACGATCGTCCTCGACCTGGCGGCGGCCGCCGTCGCCGGGCGCGTCGACCGGACGTCGGCGCTGCCTCCGGAGAGCCGCAGCGAGGCGCTGTACCAGCAGATCACGGGCTTCATCGGCCGCCATCTGCGCGATCCCGGGCTCAAGCCATCCGCGGTCGCGGCGGCGCACAGCATCTCCGTGCGCGTACTGCACCGCGTCTTCCAGACCCGTGGGACCACCGTGAACGGATACATCCGGCAGGAACGGATCGCGCGCTGCCGCCGGGACCTCGCGGACCCCCTGCTGCACGCCACACCCGTCAGCTCGATCGGCGCACGCTGGGGCTACCCGCGGCCCTCCGACTTCACCCGAGCCTTCCGCACCGCGACCGGGATGGCCCCCACCGAGTACCGGAGCGCTCAGCGACACGCCGTTCGAGGGACGGCCCACCGGGGCCGCCCCTCGTCAGCCGGCGAGGGTCAGCAGGCGTCGATGTAGCGGATGCCCGCCCAGTTGCCGGAGGGGTCGCCGTAGGGGGCACCCGGGGTCGTGTAGACGAGCTGCTTGTTGGCGTTGTACATCTTGGCCTTGGTGCCGCTGGACTGGTTGTTGTACCAGGAACCGCCGGTCCTGGCCGCGATCTGCTGCAGGTAGCAGTCCTTGAACTTGAAGGCCAGACGCGTGTAGTTCGCTCCCGCGTAGCCGCAGAAGTAGTACTTCGGACAGTCGGCGGGCGCCGCCGTGATGCGGGCGCCCGAACCCTGCTGACCGGTGGCCGAGTCGGTGGCCTGGGCAGTGCCGGCGGTCGCCGTCATGGCGAGCAGGGCACCCGTCACGAGGGCGGTGCGGCGCAGTCGGGTGCGGATGGTCGGGTGGCTCATCGGTCTCTCCCCTTCAGGTTCGTCCGGTGCGTTCCTTGGGTGTCACCGGACGCGGCACCCACGCTTCCCGAACCCCCGGGGGAAGTCCTTAGCGTCCAGTGCCCCGTCCTTGGCGCACAGCGCCGTGGTGGGCCGGGGCGCGGGGGAAGAGGGCGTTCAGCGCGGTGCGGGGACGTCGGCGGGGGCGCGGTTCCCGGCGGGAGCGTGGCTCTCGGCCAGCCCGCGCGACGACGCCACCACCGGCGTCCCCCGCCTCGTCCGCAGCCCGAACGCGCTGATCAGTGCGGCGAGCAGGGCGGCGGCCAGGGGGACCCACAGGGCGGCCCGGTAGCCGTCCAGGAGTGCGGACGGGGAACTCGACGCGGTGGCGGTGACGTTGACCGCCGTGACCGTCGGCAGGCCGAGCGCGGCGCCGAACTGGAAGGACGTGTGGAGGAGCGCACCGGCCGGGCCCTGCTCCTCCTCGGCCACGCCTTCCGTGGCCACGATGGTGAGCGGGCCGTACGCGGGCGGGTTCACGATCACGGCCGCCATGAGCCGGTGGACAGGCCGAGGTCGGCCCGGATGGAGGGGAGGGCGACGTTGAGCATCGCGACGTCGATGCCCTCCGGGAAGATGCCGGTGAGGGATCGTCGGGGGCTCGGGCGCGTGAGGCGCAAGGTTCTGACTCATGCCGCCACCCTCGGCCGGGGCCCGGGGGCGGAACAACGGCGATCATCGCAACGTTCGTTCAGCCAGGCTGACCGATCCGCAACGACCTGGGGGGCACGTCGATGGAGCGTGACGAACTGGAGCGCTTTCTGCTGCTCGCGGAGGAGCTGCACTTCGGCCGCACCGCGGAGCGCATGCGGCTGTCCCGGGCCAGGGCGAGCCAGCTCGTGCAGCGCCTCGAACGCCGCGTCGGCGCCCCGCTGTTCATCCACAGCAGCCGCCGCGTCGGCCTCGCCGCGCTCGGCCGTCAGCTACGGGCCGACCTCGAACCGCACCACCGCACCACCGCGCCATCGACTCCGTGCTGCACGTGGGCTTCGCCAACCCCCTCACCGGCGAGATCGTCATGAAGGGGACGGAGGCCCTGCGCGGCAGCCCCCCCGGGCCTCACCGTGGAGGTCTGCGAGGCGCCGCTCGGCGATCCGTACGGGCAGCCGCGCAAGGGCGAGTCCGACGTGCAGCTCACCGAATTCCCGGTACGGGAGGACGACCTGGCGGACGTCCCCCTCCTCACCATCGCGGGCCCGGTACCCGACTACTGGCTGGACCACCACGTCCCCTCCCGCACCCCGAGCGGCCGCCCGATCGGCCGCGGCCCGGGGCGCGCTCCCGGCACCGGCCCACACAGTCACGTACTTCGCCCGCCCCGGCGTCGCGTACGTCCCCTTCGCCGACGCGGAGCCGACCGGCTACGGCCTGGTCCGGCGGCCGGGTCACGAGACGGGGCGGTGGCGGCGTTCGCACGGACGGCACGCGAAGTCACGGGAGGACGAATGACTGCAGGACAAATGACCGCAGGGCAGTGACCGCATGACAACCCGACACGGCCGGAAGGACGGCAGCATGGCGAACAGCGCACTCCTGGTGATGGACATCCAACGGGACGTCGTCGCGCTCGCGGACGACGGTTGCGGCTATCTGCCGCGGCTGCGCACGGCGATCGACGGCGCACGGGCGGCGGGCATCCCCGTGATCTACGTGGTGATGGGGCTGCGCCCGGACCTGCCGGACGTCGCCCCGCCCACCAGAATCGTCCGCAACGTCGTGGAGGCGGGGCTGTTCACCGAGGGCGCCCACGGCAGCGGGATCCATCCCGACGTGGCGCCCCTGCCCGGCGAGGCCGTGGTGACCAAGCGGCGGGGGAGCGCGTTCTCGGGCAGCGACATGGACCTGGTGCTCCGGGCCCACGACGTCGACGGCCTCGTCCTCGCGGGCATCGCCACCAGCGGCGTGGTCCTGCACACGGCGTGCCGCGCGAACGACATGGACCTGCCCCTGACGATCCTGTCGGACGCCTGCCTCGACCTCGACCCCGAACTGCACAGCACCCTCGTCGAAAAGCTGTTCCCCCAATGGGCGGAGGTCACCACGGCCGGGGCCTGGGCGGAGTCGGTCGCCCGATGATCACGTACTCGTGGCGGGGCGACTTCGCGGACCCCGAGGTCAACGCCCTGCACGCCGAGGGCTTCGGGCACCCGGTGCTGGACATCGGATGGCGCGAGCAGCTGCACCGGCACAGCCTCGGATGGGTGTGCGCGCGGGACGCCGCCGGTGAACTGGCCGGATTCGTCAACGTCGCCTGGGACGGCGGCGTGCACGCCTTCCTCCTCGACACCGTCGTGGCCGGGCGCTCCCGGCGGCAGGGCGTCGGGACCGGACTCGTCGCCCGTGCCGTGCGGGGCGCGCGCGAGGCCCGCTGCGAGTGGCTGCACGTCGACTTCGACGACGAGCACCGCGGCTTCTACCGGGAGGCGTGCGGGTTCCGGGGGACGGACGCGGGGCTGATCGCCCTCTGAACCGCGCGGGGCCGATCGCCCTTCGAGCCACGCGGGGCCGGTCGCCCTCCGAACCGCGGAGGGATGAGCGGCGCCTCCCCCGTCCGACTGACCCGGATCGGCCCGAGCGGCGACGTGCGGGGCCCCGCACGGCGGCAGCATCGCACCCATGCTGAAAGTCGCCGCTCTTCCCGACGTCCCCCGCTGGGCCGTCCTCGCCGCACACGCCGTGCCGCTCGCCACGCTGCCCTCGGGACTCTGGCGGGTGGCGCTGGTCGCCGGGCTGCCCGTAACCGCCGAGCCCCAGCGGGGCGCCGGCGAGGCCGCGTACATCCTCATGCTGAGCCTCGTCTCCGAGGGCCTCGCGCTGCTGACGCTCGGGCTTGTGCGAGGGTGGGGAGAGGTCGTGCCGGGGTGGCTGCCCGTCATCGGGGGACGGCCCGTGCGGCCGCTCGCCGCCGTCGTCCCCGCCGTGCTCGGCGCCACCGGGCTCTTCGCGATCATGGGCTGGGCGTTCTACGCGCAGGCCGCGGGCCTGGGCGAGGGGCAGGGCGTCACCGACAGTGCGGCCCAGACCGCCGTCCTGATCGGGTGCTACGCGCCGTTGCCGGCCTGGCCGCTCCTGCTCGTGGCGGTGACAGTGGCCTATTACAGGCGCCGGACCGTCCCCGCATCCCCCTTGGCGGCCTAAAAGTTTACCCAGTGCGACCAATGGTCATGCGCCACGCGGCCACGAATTCTTCCCCTATCGGGCTGAACTTTTGTTGATCGTGGGTCAGTTGGCCCCACCGTCGCCTTACCCTTCACAGGGTGAACCATTTGATGTCCCGCGAGTCCGAAGCCGAGCCGGGAGCCGAGTCCGCCCCCGCGGAAGCACTGCCCGGCGCGCTGCCCGAAGCGCTGCGCGCCGAACTGATCACCTTCCGCCGTGACTTGCACATGCACCCCGAGCTGGGCAATCAGGAGTTCCGTACGACCGCGGCCCTCAAGGCCCGGCTCGAGGAGGCGGGCCTGGAGCCCCGTGTGCTCGCCACCGGCACGGGGCTCATCTGTGACATCGGTGAGCACCCGGCGGCCGGGCGCGGCGTGCGGCCCATGCTGGCCCTGCGCGCCGACATCGACGCGCTGCCCATCCCGGACACCAAGCTCGGCGTTCCGTACCGCTCCACGGTCCCCGACCGCGCCCACGCCTGCGGGCACGACGTGCACACCACCGTCGTCCTGGGCGCCGGGCTCGTCCTCGCCGATCTCGCGAAGAAGGGCCAACTGCCCTTTCCGGTCCGGTTGATCTTCCAGCCCGCCGAGGAGGTCCTGCCCGGCGGCGCGACCGACGCCATCGAGTCGGGCGCCCTCCAGGGGGTCGGCAGGATCATCGCCGTGCACTGCGACCCCCGGGTCGACGCGGGCCGCATCGGCCTGCGGCACGGCCCCATCACCTCCGCCTGCGACCGCCTGGAGGTCTCGCTCGACGGGCCCGGCGGACACACCGCGCGGCCGCACCTCACCACGGACCTCGTCACCGCCGCCGCCAAGGTCGCCACCGAGGTCCCCGCCCTGGTCTCCCGCCGGGCCGACGCCCGCTCCGGGCTCGCCGTGACCTGGGGCCGCATCGAGTCGGGCCACGCCTGCAACGTCATCCCGCAGCACGCCGAGCTCTCCGGGACCGTGCGCTGCCTCGACCTCGACGCCTGGCGGGACGCGCCCGACCTGGTGCACGGCGCCGTCCAGGAGGTCGCCGACCTCTACCGCGCCAAGTCCGAGATCAACTACATCCGAGGCGTGCCGCCCGTCGTCAACGACGCCCTGGTCACCGAGCTGCTGCGGGACGCGATGAGCGAGCGGCGCGGCCCGCACTCCGTCGAGGGCACCGAGCAGAGCCTGGGCGGCGAGGACTTCTCCTGGTACCTGGAGCACGTGCCCGGCGCCATGGCCAGGCTCGGCGTGCGCAGGCCGGGGGAGCGCACCGTGCGCGATCTCCACCAGGGCGACTTCGACGTCGACGAGACGGCGATCACGGCAGGGGTGGAACTCTTCACCGCCGCCGCCCTGTTGGATGCGATGCGTTAGGGGCGCGACGGAGGCGACGTACGGAACAAAAGCACGAAGAGGTAACGGCACTGCGAAAACCCGTTCCCCTCCCTTTCTACGCGCGTTAATGTGCGCCGAAATCAGCGCCGTCCGCGGCGCGTTGGCGATCAAGGGGTGCTTCCTGTGCGTCGTCTCTCTTCGAAATCTCGGAAATCTCGCGCCACTCACATCACCGCGGCACTCGCTGTCCTCGTCCTCGCGGCGGCAGGCTGCGGAAAGACCAGCAACGAGGCCTCGCAGGACGACGCGGACAACGGATCCGCGGGCTCGTCGTACAAGGGCAAGGGCATCGGACTGGCGTACGACATCGGCGGGCAGGGAGACCAGTCCTTCAACGACGCCGCCTATGCGGGTTACAAGAAGGCCCGCGAGGAGTTCAAGATCGGCGGCGTGGACATGGAGCCGGGGGACGGCGAGTCCAGCGCCGACAAGATCCAGCGCCTCGAACAGCTCGCCAAGCAGGGGTACGACCCGGTCATCGGGGTCGGCTTCGTCTACGCGCCCGCGGTGGAGGCCGCCGCCAAGAAGTTCCCCGAGACCACCTTCGGGATCATCGACGACAACACCGTGAAGGCGGACAACGTCGCCGACCTCGTCTTCCACGAGGAACAGGGCTCCTATCTGGCGGGCGTGGCCGCGGCGAAGACGAGCAAGGCCAAGCACGTCGGATTCGTGGGAGGCGTGGACATTCCGCTCATCCACAAATTCGAGGCCGGATTCGTGCAGGGCGTGAAATCCATCGACCCCAAGATCAAAATTGAGAAGCGGTATCTGACCGAGAAGCCCGAGGAGGGCGGATTCTCCAGCCCGGACAAGGGGCAGAACGCGGCGAGCGGGCAGATCGAGGCCGGCGCGGACGTGATCTACCACGCGGCGGGACTCTCCGGCCAGGGCGTCATCCAGGAGGCCGGCTCGCAGAAGAAGTGGGCCATCGGGGTCGACTCGGACCAGTACAAGCAGAAGGCCCTCGCCAAGTACAAGGACTACATCCTCGGCTCGGCGTTCAAGGACGTCGGCGGCGCGGTGTACGACCTGACCGAGTCGGTCGTCGAGGGCAAGCCCATGCGGGGCGAGCAGCGCTACGACCTGAAGTCCGGCCGCGTCGGCTTCTCCGACTCGAACCCGAGGTACAAGGCGATGAAGGACGTCGTCGCCGCCGTGGAGAAGGCCGAGAAGGACATCGCCGACGGGAAGGTCGAGGTGAAGATCGTTCCGTAGCGCACGGTCCGGGACGTTTTACGTAGTACTGCGTGTGGCGACTGGGCGCCCCCTGTGAAGGGGGCGCCCACCCGTCGTTCGGCGCCCCGACATCCGGTGGCCACAGCTCGATAACGGAGCGGACAGAAGGGTTCTTATGTCAGGTCTACGCGCGTTACGCTGCGGCGAAATCAGCGCCAGGTGAGGCGCTCGTACGTGCTTGTGCTTGCTTGTACTAAGGAGTTCGTCTCTATGCGCCGGGTGTCTCGAATTGCTGTCGCGGGCGCCGCGACCGCCGCTCTTGCCGTAACCGTCTCCGCCTGTGGTGGCACGTCCAGCGACGCCGCCTCCAGCAAGGACGACAAGAACAAGGGCGTCGCCATCGCCTACGACGTCGGCGGCGCCGGCGACCAGTCGTTCAACGACGCCGCGACCGTCGGCATGAAGAAGGCCGCCGCGGAGTTCAAGACCGGCGAGAAGGCCGTAGAGCCGGTCGACGGCGAGTCGGACGCCGACAAGACGCAGCGCCTGACGCAGCTGGCCAAGCAGGGCTACAACCCGGTCATCGGCGTCGGCTACGCGTACGCGCCCGCCATCAAGGAGGTCTCGGAGAAGTTCCCGAAGACCACCTTCGGCATCGTCGACGACGAGACGGTCAAGGCCGACAACGTCTCCGACCTGGTCTTCAGCGAGCAGGAGGCGTCCTACCTCGCGGGCGTCGTGGCCGCCAAGGCCACCAAGTCCAAGACCGTCGGCTTCGTCGGCGGCGTGGACGTCCCGCTGATCCACAAGTTCGAGGCCGGCTTCGCGCAGGGCGTCAAGGACACGAACCCCAAGGTCAAGGTCGTCAAGCAGTACCTGACCGAGAAGGCCGAGGACGGCGGCTTCTCCAGCCCCGACAAGGGCAAGACCGCCGCGCAGGGCCAGATCGAGAAGGGCGCCGACGTGGTCTACCACGCCGCGGGCCTCTCCGGTCAGGGCGTCATCGAGGCCGCCGCCGCCAAGAAGGTCTGGGCGATCGGCGTCGACTCCGACCAGTACAAGCAGGACGCCCTCGCCAAGTACAAGAAGTACATCCTGACGTCGGCGACCAAGGACGTCGCGGGCTCGGTCTACAACCTGGCGAAGGCCGTCGAGGACGGCAACGCCAAGGGCGGCGTCGTCCGTGCCGACCTCGCCTCCGGCGGTGTCGCGCTCGCCGACTCGAACCCCGAGTTCCAGAAGATGAAGGATGTCCAGGACGCCCTGAAGAAGGCCGAAGAGGGCATCAAGGGCGGCAAGATCAAGGTCAAGACCGCTCCGTAAGGCGCGGCCGCCTTGCCGACTGCCGTAACGGCAGCGTGATTCTCGTGCAACGGGGTGTGGGGGACGATGGTTCACCCGCGCCCCGTTCGCGCGGACCCATCCTCGACTCCCCACGGCAGCGGGGGAGTCGGGAACCGGGGAATTTCAGACCAGGGAAATTCGCCGACAGCAGGGGCACTGCGCGCGTAGGCGGCCCCTTTCCCTCAGGCCCTTCAGGCCTTCCGGCCCCCGAGGAGAGTGCGCCATCGACGCGTCCACCAGCCCTCCGCCCACCGACAAGGCGCCAACCGCCGCCGGTGGCACCGCCGTTGAGCTCAGCGGCATCACCAAGCGCTTCCCGGGTGTCGTGGCCAACCACGACATCCACCTGACCGTCCGCAAGGGCACCGTGCACGCCCTCGTCGGCGAGAACGGTGCGGGCAAGTCGACCCTGATGAAGATCCTCTACGGCATGCAGAAGCCGGACGAGGGCACCATCACCGTCGACGGCGAGCAGGTCACCTTCGGCAGCCCCGCGGACGCCATCGTCCGCGGCATCGGCATGGTGCACCAGCACTTCATGCTCGCCGACCAGCTCACCGTCCTGGAGAACATCGTCCTCGGCAGCGAGAAGCTGCACGGCATCGGCGGCGCGGCCCGCCGCCGGATAGCCGAGATCTCCGAGCGCTACGGCCTCGGCGTGCGCCCCGACGCGTACGTGGAGGACCTCGGCGTCGCCGACCGGCAGCGCGTGGAGATCCTCAAGGTCCTCTACCGCGGCGCCACCACGCTGATCCTCGACGAGCCGACGGCCGTGCTCGTGCCGCAGGAGGTCGACGCGCTCTTCGACAACCTGCGCGAGCTCAAGTCCGAGGGTCTGTCCGTCATCTTCATCTCGCACAAGCTGGGTGAAGTCCTCTCCGTCGCCGACGACATCACCGTCATCCGGCGCGGCACGACGGTCGGCACGGCGATCCCGTCCCAGACGACGCCCCGTCAGCTCGCCGAGCTGATGGTGGGCAGCGAACTGCCCACCCCCGAGACGGCGGAGTCCACGGTCACCGACCGCGCGATGATCGAGGTCGAGAGCCTCAAGCTGCTCGCCGACGGCGAGTCGGGGCGCGCACTGCTGGACGACATCTCCTTCACGATCCACGAGGGCGAAGTCCTCGGCATCGCGGGTGTCGAGGGCAACGGCCAGACCGAGCTGATCGACGCGCTCATCGGCCTCAAGCACGCCGACTCCGGCGTGATCCGCATGGCGGGCGAGGACATCACCGGCACGGCGACCCGCAAGCGCCGCGAGGACGGCATCGGTTACATCCCCGAGGACCGCCACCGCCACGGACTCCTCCTGGAGTCCCCGCTGTGGGAGAACCGCATCCTCGGCCACGTCACCGAGAAGCCCAACGCGCGAGGCTTCTGGCTGGACCCCAAGGGCGCCCAGGCCGACACCCGCCGCATCGTCGAGGAGTACGACGTCCGTACGCCCGGCATCGACGTGACGGCCGCCTCCCTGTCCGGCGGCAACCAGCAGAAGCTGATCGTCGGCCGCGAGATGAGCCACAAGCCGCGCTTCCTGATCGCCGCCCACCCCACCCGCGGTGTGGACGTCGGCGCGCAGTCGCAGATCTGGGACCAGATCCGCGAGGCCCGCCGCGAGGGCCTGGCCGTGCTGCTGATCTCCGCCGACCTGGACGAGCTGATCGGCCTCTCCGACACCCTCCGCGTGATCTACCGCGGAAGGTTCGTCGCGGACGCCGACCCGGCCACCATCACGCCCGAGGAGCTGGGGTCGGCGATGACGGGTGCCGCCTCCGGTCACCTGGAACACGTCGAGTCCGGTGACGGCTCCGAGGAGGACGAGACCCGATGAAGAAGTTCGACAAGGAGCGCGTGCTCCTCGCGGTGGCCGGACCGGTCATCGCGCTGATCGCGGCCGTGGCCCTGACCTCGGTCGTGCTGCTCGCCTCGGGCAAGAGCCCGATCGAGCCGTACAGCCTGATGCTGGAGCAGGCCACGTTCTCCGACGTGCAGGTCCTGATCCTCAATCAGGCCGGCATGTACTACCTGGCGGCGCTCGCGGTGGCCATCGGCTTCCGCATGAACCTGTTCAACATCGGTGTGGACGGCCAGTACCGGCTCGCCGCGATGGTGACCGCCGTCGTCGGCACGCACCTCGCGCTGCCGTCGTTCCTGCAGATCCCCGTGCTCATGGTGGTCGCCATGCTCACCGGCGCCTTCTGGGCCGGTATCGCGGGCGTCCTCAAGACCACGCGCGGCGTCAGCGAGGTGGTCGCCACGATCATGCTCAACGCCATCGCGACGAGCGTCATCGCCTACCTCACCCTCACCGAGAACTTCGGCGTCCCGGTCGGCAACAACCAGACCACCGGCGTGATGGAGAAGTCCGGCTGGTTCCCCGGCATCGAGGTGGCGGGCGGCGAGATCTACGGCTTCGTGATCATCTCGGTGCTCGCGGGCGTCCTGTACTGGCTGGTCCTCAACCGCACCCGGTTCGGCTTCGACCTGCGCGCCACCGGCGCCTCCGAGTCGGCCGCCGCGGCCAGCGGTGTCAACGCCAAGCGCATGGTGCTCAGCGCGATGCTGATCTCCGGCGCGGTCTCGGGCCTCGCGGGCCTGCCGATCCTGCTCGGCGACACCCACACCTACAGCCTCTCCTTCCCCGCGGGCCTCGGCTTCACCGCCATCGGCATCGCGCTGCTCGGCCGCAACAACCCCGTCGGCATCGCCTTCGCGGCGCTGCTGTGGGCCTTCCTCGACAAGGCCTCGCCCGCCCTCGACTACGCCCAGCCGGAGGCGTACGACAAGGAGATCGCGGTGATCATGCAGGGCCTCATCGTGATCGCGGTCGTCGTCTCCTACGAGGAGGTACGCCGCTGGGGTCTGCGCCGCCAGCAGCGCCGCGTCGGTGAGGAACTGGCCGCCGCCGCGCGCGCGAGCGGCAACAACGGCAACAACGACTCCGTGAAGGAGGTGGCTGCCCGATGAGCTCGGCAACCGTCGCCAAGCCCCCGGCCAAGCAGCCCGCGCCGGGCCGCCGCCGCATCTCG
Organism: Streptomyces atriruber; assembly: GCF_001418325.1. Lineage (GTDB taxonomy): Bacteria > Actinomycetota > Actinomycetes > Streptomycetales > Streptomycetaceae > Streptomyces > Streptomyces atriruber. The sequence continues at coordinate 16,179 of NZ_LIPN01000349.1, forward strand.
CTCCCCGTCCTCCTGCTGGTCATCGCGGGCGTCCTGGTGCTGACCTCCGTGGTCCGCCTGGTCACCGGAGCCGACGGCATCACGTCCACCGGACAGATGTCGACGGCCCTCAAGCTCGCCGTGCCGATCGGCCTCGCCGGTCTCGGCGGCCTCTGGGCCGAGCGCGCGGGCGTCGTCAACATCGGCCTCGAAGGCATGCTGATCCTCGGCACTTGGTTCGGCGCCTGGGCCGGTTTCCAGTGGGGCCCCTGGGTGGGCGTCCTGTTCGGCATCGTCGGCGGCGCGCTCGGCGGCCTGCTGCACGCGATCGTCACGATCACGTTCAACGTCAACCACATCGTCTCCGGTGTGGCCCTGAACATCCTCGCCCTGGGCGCCACCCGGTACCTCTCCACCTTCGCCTTCGAGGGCGAGGAGGGCGGTACGTCGAAGCAGTCGCCGCCCGTCGAGTCGCTCGGCAACTTCTCCGTGCCGGGCCTCTCCGACTGGCTGATGGACCTCAACGACAAGCACTGGTTCCTGGTCTCCGACCTCGCGGGCCTGATCGGCGGTCTGATCACCGACCTGTCGCCGCTCACCGTGGTCGCGGTCGCGATGGTCCCGCTGAGCTGGTGGATCCTGTGGCGCACGTCGTTCGGTCTGCGGCTGCGCTCCTGCGGCGAGAACCCGATCGCGGCGGAGTCGCTCGGCGTGAACGTCTACAAGTACAAGTACCTGGCCGTGGTCATCTCCGGCGGCCTCGCCGGACTCGGCGGCGCCTTCCTCTCGCTGGTCGCCTCCAACATCTACCTGGAGGGCCAGACCGGCGGCCGCGGCTACATCGGCCTCGCCGCGATGATCTTCGGCAACTGGATGCCGGGCGGACTCGCGCTCGGCGCGGGCCTGTTCGGTTACACCGACAGCCTGAAGCTCCGGGGTGGCGGCACGAACGTCCACGCGCTGCTCCTGCTCATCGCGATCCTGCTGGTCATCGGCGCGATCTACCTCGTGTGGCGCAAGCGGATCGTCCCCGCGGCGATCACCGCGGCCGTCTCCGCGCTGATGTTCCTGTGGTACGGCTTGACCGACGAGGTGCCCAACCAGGTCGTCACCGCCACTCCGTACGTGGTGACCCTGCTGGTCCTCTCGCTCTCCGCCCAGCGGCTCCGGATGCCGAAGGCGGACGGAATGCCGTACCGGAAGGGGCAGGGCAAGTGACGACCGCTGCCGCGGAGACCGACTGGGACACCCTGCGGGAGGCCGCGCGCGAGGCGATGTCCCGTGCGTACGCGCCCTACTCGGGCTTCCCGGTCGGCGCCGCGGCCCTGGTCGACGACGGCAGGACCGTCTCCGGCTGCAACGTGGAGAACGCCTCGTACGGCCTCGGTCTGTGCGCCGAGTGCGGCCTGGTCTCGCAGCTCCAGCTGACCGGCGGCGGCCGCCTCACCCACTTCACGTGCGTGGACGGCAAGGGCGAGATCCTGATGCCGTGCGGCCGCTGCCGCCAGCTCCTGTACGAGTTCGGCGGCGCGGAGCTCCTCCTGGAGACGTCGTCGGGCGTGCGGTCGCTGGGCGACATGCTCCCCGACGCGTTCGGACCGCAGCACCTCAACTGACGGACGGCCCCGCCCCCTTGGAGATCCAGGGTGCGGGGCCGCCTTCATCTCCCGGCTCTATGCGCGTAGAGTCGCGGCATATCTACGTACGTACGCCGTTGTACTGCTGGAAGGACTGCCATGGACGTCATCTCCGTCATCCGCACCAAGCGCGACCGGGGCGAGCTCAGCGACGAGCAGATCGACTGGGTCATCGACGCGTACACCCGCGGCGCGGTCGCCGACGAGCAGATGTCCGCCCTCGCGATGGCGATCCTGCTCAACGGCATGAACCGCAAGGAGATCGCCCGCTGGACCGCCGCGATGATCGCGTCCGGCGAGCGCATGGACTTCTCCTCGCTGTCCCGCCCGACCGCCGACAAGCACTCCACCGGCGGCGTCGGCGACAAGATCACGCTGCCGCTCGCCCCGCTCGTCGCCGCGTGCGGCGCGGCCGTCCCGCAGCTCTCGGGTCGCGGCCTCGGCCACACCGGCGGCACCCTGGACAAGCTGGAGGCCATCCCGGGCTGGCGCGCGCTGCTCTCCAACGAGGAGATGCTGAGCGTCCTGAACGGCGCGGGCTCCGTGATCTGCGCGGCGGGCGACGGCCTCGCCCCCGCCGACAAGAAGCTCTACGCGCTGCGTGACGTGACCGGCACGGTCGAGGCGATTCCGCTGATCGCCTCGTCGATCATGTCCAAGAAGATCGCGGAGGGCACGGGTTCGCTCGTCCTCGACGTGAAGGTCGGCACCGGCGCCTTCATGAAGAACCTGGACGACGCGCGCGAGTTGGCCGCCACCATGGTGGAGCTGGGCACGGACAGCGGCGTCCGCACGGCGGCGCTCCTCACGGACATGTCGACCCCGCTCGGTCTGACGGCAGGCAACGCGCTGGAGGTCCGCGAGTCGGTGGAGGTCCTCGCGGGCGGCGGCCCCGCCGACGTCGTCGAGCTCACCCTCGCGCTGGCCCGCGAGATGCTGGACGCGGCGGGCCTGAAGGACGCGGACCCGGCGAAGGCGCTCGCCGACGGCTCGGCGATGGACGTGTGGCGCCGCATGATCGCGGCGCAGGGCGGCGACCCCGACGCGACGCTTCCCGTGGCCCGCGAGACGCATGTGGTGAAGGCCCCGTCCTCGGGTGTCCTGACCCGCCTCGACGCGTACGACATCGGCGTCGCCGCGTGGCGTCTCGGCGCGGGCCGGGCGCGCAAGGAGGACGTGGTCCAGGCGGGTGCGGGCGTGGAGCTCCACGCGAAGCCGGGCGACTCCGTCGAGGCGGGCGCGCCGTTGCTCACCCTCCACACGGACACGCCGGACCGCTTCGCGTACGCGCTCCAGTCCGTGGAGGGCTCCTTCGACATCGCCCCGGCGGGCACGGCGTTCACCCCGAACCCGATCGTGCTCGACCGGATCGGCTAGGAGCTCGGGGCTGTCCCGGGAGTGCCGTCTGCGGTTGCGTGGTGGTTGCTCGCGCAGTTCCCCGCGCCCTAAAAGATGCGCAGTTCCCCGCGCCCCTGAGGGGTGTCCTGCTGGGGCTCGGGGGGCTGGGTTTCAGCCCCTCCGGCGTTTGAGGAGCGGGGTCTGGGGCGGAGCCCCAGGGGGAGGCGCGGCGTGCCCGTTCGGCCGGGATTCGTGCCCGCGCGTACCTGGACTCCGCACGCGCCCCGAGCGTATGCAGGGACGAGTCGCCGCCTGCGCAGGAGGGCCCCTTGCACGACCACGATCACACCGGCGCCGGACCCGCCGCCCGGGGCCCGGCCCGGCGGACCCCGGACCGGGACACCGCCCCCGCCCCCGCGGGACTGCTCGCCCTGCAGCGCGGCGCGGGCAACGCCGCCGTCGTCCAGCTGCTGCGGCAGTCCGGCCGCGCCGGACAGCCGGACGTGCAGCGCTCCGCCGTCCACGACGTCCTGCGCACCTCCGGCCGGCCGATGGACGAAGCGACCCGCTCCGACATGGAGTCCCGGCTCGGCGCCGACTTCTCCGACGTGCGGATCCACGACGACACCGCCGCCAAGGTCTCCGCGGCCAAGGTGGGCGCCCGCGCCTACACCTCGGGCAGTCACGTCGTCATCGGGGACGGCGGCGCCGACCGGCACACCCTCGCCCATGAGCTGACGCACGTCATCCAGCAGCGCAGCGGGCCCGTCGCGGGCACCGACGACGGCTCGGGCCTCAAGGTCTCCGACCCGTCGGACCGGTTCGAGCGCGAGGCGGAGGCGAACGCCCACCGGGTCCTTAAGGAGAACCACGGCCCCGTGCCCGAGGCGGGCGCTGATCCGGCACCCGGGGGACAGATCCACGGCGAGGGCATCCAGCGATACGCGTCGGGCACCGTGAAGAGCCTGGTCAGCGAGCAGGACGACCGGCCCTTCTTCGAGTCCCAGTCACCGCAGGGCGTCCTCGTCCCGGACCCCGAGCGGCTCTCGAAGCACAGCGTGGACCACGTCGGGGCCCGCACCCACGACCCGTTCCGGCAGGACGAGTCCGAGGAGCGGGGAGTGCAGCTCGACGCACCCCTGGGGCTGCCCCTGAGGGTCGCGGGCGACGGCACGCTGGCCGTGCACGACACCGAGCGCGAACCGAAGGAGTTCTACGCGACGGGCGAGGTGCTCGCCGCGAGCAACACCGAGCTGGAGAACGTCAACAGCACCTACCGCCTGGAGGCGCGCGGACCGCAGATCACCGTGCAGAACCCGGCGAACCCGAACGGCTCCGTCGTCCTCAAGCGCATCCAGCCCGTCACGGCCGACCACCCGCGCAACGCTCCCGAGTCGGGCTTCGCCGACCTGATGAAGCAGGAGTGCATCGACGTGGCCCGGGAGTTGATGGGCGGCGGCAAGCAGACCGAGGTCGTCCTGGACGGCCAGGACGCCATGGACTGGCAGGACAGCACGGTCGACTCGGTGGCCAACCGGCTCGCCGACGGGGTCGGCGCACCCGACGCGGCCACCCCGCGGCGGTACGGCGGGGCCCTGCGCGACCACGGCGACGAGATGGACACCGCGGCCGACGGCCTCGGGGTGAACAAGGCCGCCGCCCCCGTCGTGGGCGAGGCCTTCACGACGATCTCCCTGGGCCAGAGCGACAAGCTCGACTACGCCGAATCCGCCACCCCCGAGGCCCGCGCCCAGGACATCTGGGGCTTCCACTTCGCGGGTGTCGCCGCGATGAGCGCCGACGGCCGGGACCGCGTCACCCTGGAGAACTACACCCGCACCGCGAACTCCGGGGACGCGCTCAAGGAGCTGCTCCCCAAGCTCGTCGAGGAGTTCAAGAAGAAGACCGCCATCCCCCTGCTGCGGCCCGGCGGAAAGACCCCGCCCACCTCCGCCTTCGAGATGGACCGGCTCAACAAGCTGCTGCGCGAACTCTCCGGCAGCGCCGCGAAGGCCGGTGAGGAGTTCAAGCGGCTCTCGGACGCGAAGAACGAGTGGAACAGCAAGTGGTTCTTCCGCATGTACGGCTCGGGGGCGGGCCAGACGTTCCACGAGCAGCAGTACGACAACGGGCGGGGAGACTTCGTGAACCCCCTGACCCTGCGGGTCCGCAAGAAGCCGCAGCCGCAGGCGCCGCAGCAGTCCCGGTCGTAGCGGCCCGCGACGGTGTGACCGGTCAGGAACCGCGGTACCGATGAGTTCGGACCGCCCGGCCAGTCACCCTTGCGTGGCTGCTTTTGAAGAGAACCTCATCCGCATCGCGGGGCCGCTGGGCCCCGGCGAGGTCCCGCACCTGTGCGAGCGCGTCGCCGCGGCCCGGCACGGGCCGGACGGGGGCGACGTGATCTGTGACGTCGCCGCCGTCACCACCGCCGACCTCGCGACCGTCGACGCCGTCGCACGCCTGCAGCTCGCCGCCCGCAGGGCCGGGGGCCGGATCCGTCTCAGGAACCCCACCCCCGCCCTGCTGGCCCTGCTCGGTCTCGTGGGCCTCGTCGAACTCCTCGGCCTAGTCGTCGAGATGGAGGGGCATGCCGAACAGCGGGAACCACCGGGGCGTGTCCAGGAAGCAGTGGAAGCCGGTGATCCGGCCCTCTGAGATCTCGATGACCTGGATCGCCCACGGAGCGAATCCGCCGTTGTCGGGGTCGGGCTTGTAGTGCGCGAAGCCCGGTGTGCCGTTCACGTTCACCGGGACCAGGCGGCTGTTGGCACAGGATGCGCCCACGGTGGTCATGAAGCCGGTGATGTCCGCCGTGCCGCGCAGCCACAGGTCGAACGGCGGCATCGTCATGACGGCGTCCTCGGCGAGCAGCGCGGTGAGCGCCGCCATGTCATAGCCCTCGAACGCGGCGACGTACCGCTCCAGCAGCTTCTGCTGGTCCTCGTCCAGGGGGTCGGAGACGGCCGTGTCGTCCTCCGGCCGCTCGGCGAGGGTGGCGCGGGCCCGCTGCAGCGCGCTGTTGACCGAGGCGACGGAGGTGTCGATCAGCTCGGCGACCTCGCTGGCCTTCCAGGCGAGGACCTCGCGCAGGATCAGCACCGCGCGCTGCTTCGGCGGCAGGCTCTGCAGGGCGGCGACGAACGCGAGCCGCACCGATTCCTTGGCGATCGCCGCCTCCGCGGGGTCGCCGGGCGTCGGCAGGACGCGGGCATCCGGGATCGGCTCCAGCCAGGTGTTGTCCGGGCGTGGGTTGAGCGCGGCCTGCGCCAGCGGGGCGGCGGCGGTCAGGTCCATGGGGCGGGCGCGGCGGTTGCCCGCGTTCAGCATGTCCAGGCAGACGTTCGTCGCGATGCGGTACAGCCACGAGCGGATGCTGGAGCGGCCCTCGAACTTCTCGAAGCTGCGCCAGGCACGGACCATCGTGTCCTGCACGGCGTCCTCGGCCTCGAAGGCGGAGCCCAGCATCCGATAGCAGTACCCCGTCAGCTCGACGCGGTGTTTCTCCAGCGTGACGTCCAGATCGGCCGTCGTCCCTGCGATGTCGCTCATCCCAACCCACCCCTGCGTTGCGAGAAGAGCCCGATGCGAGGCCCAACACATCGGAAGCTACCGCAGCCCACTGACAACGGCCCCCCGAGTGGGAAAAGCCGCAGGTGAAATCAGCAGGAGCGGGCCACGAGAGCGCGCCGCTCCTGCACCCGCGCCGCGTGCGAGCCCCACACCGTGACCGACACGACCCCGAGCACCGCGAGGATGCCGAGCCCCACGGTCCCGGCCCAGCCGCCCGCGTGGAAGGCGACCGCGCCGAGCGTGCCGCCCGCGCTGGAGCCCAGGTAGTACGCGGACTGGTAGAGCGCGGACGCCTGTGCCCGCCCGGTCGTGGCCGTCCGGCTCACCGACGAGGACGCGACCGCGTGCCCCGCGAAGAATCCGGCGGTGATCAGGACGAGCCCGAGCAGCACCAGGACCAGCGAGGGGGAGAGGGAGAGCAGCAGCCCGCCGGCCGTCGTGCTCACCGCCAGATACAGCGCGCCGCGCCGCCCGAGCCGGGTCACGAGCCGCCCGGCGGCCGCCGACGACACGGTGCCGACGAGGTAGACGAGGAAGATCGAGCCGATGACGCCCTGCGGCAGCGAGAACGGTGCCTCGGTGAGGCGGTACCCGATCACCGTGTAGACCGCCCCGAAGACGGTCATGAACAGCGCCCCGATCGCGTACAGCCTGCACAGGAGCGGGTTCGACAGATGCGTGCGCACCGTGCGCGCGAGGGACCTGGGGCTGAGCGGCCCCGGGGCGAAGTGCCGGGGCGCGGGCAGCAGCACCCGGAAGGCGACCGCGCACAGCACCGCGACGACACCGACCACGCCGACCGCCGCGCGCCAGCCCCAGGCCTGCGCGACCCAGCCGGTGACGATGCGCCCGCTCATCCCGCCGATGGAGTTGCCCGCCACGAACAGTCCGATCGCGGCGACCAGTGCCTTGGGCCGCACTTCCTCGGCGAGGAACGCCATCGCGGAGGCGGGGAGCCCCGCGAGGGCCGCGCCCTGCACGGCGCGCAGCGCGATCAGCACCTCGACCGAGGGGGAGAAGGGGACGAGGAGCCCGACGGCGACGGCGACGGTCAGCGAGGCGGTCATCATCGTGCGCCGCCCGTAGCGCTCGCTGAGGGCGCTCAGCGGAAGGACGAAGAGGGCCAGTGCGCCGGTGGCCGCGGACACCGTCCAGCTGGCGGTGCTCGCGCTCACGCCGAAGTCGGCGGAGACGAGGGGGAGGAGGGCCTGCGTGGAGTAGAGGAGGGCGAAGGTCGCGACGCCGGCGAGGAAGAGCGCGAAGCTCATCCGGCGGTAGCCGGGCCCGCCCGGGGTCAGTCGTGTGTCGGCGGCGGGGGACGACGGGGCAGGGGCGACCGCGAGGGTGGCGGACGCCCCACTACTGGCAGCAGGCATGCGAAGAACGTACGACCGGTTTTTTGATGCGTCCAATGCATGGAAACCCCATAATCGATCCCATGCAGCATCAGCGGAGGTCACAGCGGCGCGTGTCACAGAACAGTGACGCGCAGGACATCGTGACGCTGCTCGCGCCCCGTCTCGCGTACTTCGCGGGGGTCGCCCGCACCGAGCACGTCACGCGCGCCGCCGAGCAGCTGGGGATCCCCCAGTCGACGCTGTCCCGCGCCCTCGTCCGGCTCGAGAAGGACCTGGGGGTCGACCTGTTCGCGCGCCGCGGCCGCACGGTCTCGCTCACCCCGGCGGGCCGTACCTTCCTCTCCTCGGTCGAGCGGGCGCTCGGCGAGGTGGAGCGCGCCGCCGAGTCCGTCCGTGCCGACGCCGACCCGGCGTCCGGCAAGGTCGCCTTCGGCTTCCTGCACACCATGGGCTCGGAGACGGTCCCGGGCCTGATCCGCGCCTTCCGGGCCGACCACCCGCGCATCCGCTTCAGCCTCGTCCAGAACTACGGCGAGGCGATGCTGGAGCGGCTGCGCGCGGGCGAGCTCGACCTCTGCCTCACCTCACCCGTGCCCGACGCGCCCGACCTCGTCGCCCGCCGCCTCGACGAGCAGCGCCTGCGCCTGGTCGTCCCCGACGACCACCGCCTGGCCGCCCGCAAGCGGGTCCGCCTCACCGAGGCCGCCGAAGAGGCCTTCGTGACCCTGGAGCCGGGGTACGGCCTGCGCCGCATCACGGACGACCTCTGCCGGGAGGCGGGCTTCAAGCCCCGCATCGCGTTCGAGGGCGAGGAGGCGGAGACGCTGCGCGGCCTGGTCGCGGCGGGCCTGGGCGTGGCCCTGCTGCCCCCGCCCGCGGTGCCGCGCCCGGGGGTCGTGGAGCTGACGGTGACGGGGCAGCGGGCGGTGCGCGAGATCGGCGTGGCCTGGCTGGGCGGCCATCCGGACACGCCGCCGGTGGCGGCGTTCAAGGAGTTCCTGCTGAGCAGGAAGGGAAAACTGCTGCCGCAGATGGGACCGGGCGCGCAGGCGGGCATCAGCCCGTCCGGCGTTTGAGGACGAACTCGGCGAAGCCGGTGACAGACAGGGCCCCGTCGCGGAAGGGCCTCACCTTCGAAGCGACTGCCCGAAGCCGGAGGCCAACGGCATCCGCAGCCCCAACGGCGGCGGAGCCGCCAACGCGTCCTCCAAGGGGCGGGCGAAGTCCGCCCCGAACAACGTGCCCATCACGAAGTCCGAGGCCAGCGCCAGGACTTCGGACTGATGCTGGTGCAACCGGTGCCCGTCCGAGTGCACCTCGAACCGGCACACGTCCCGGTTCGCCTTCTTGGCCCGCTCCGCGAGCCGGAACGACAGCTCGGGATCGGTCCGTTCGTCGTTCGTGCCGTGCACGATGAGCACCCGGCGCCCCGCGAGCTGCTTCACCGGCTCGGGCGGCGCGGCCACGTCGTCCTCCGGCAGCCAAGGGGCCATCGCCAGCACGGAGTTGACCGCCGTGTGCCCGCCCGCGCGGAGCGCCGCGCGGCCGCCCATGTCCACTCCGGCCAGGCAGACGGGGACGTCGCCGTAGAGACGTACGATTTCGTCCGCCGCCCAGTTCGTGTCGCGGGCGAGCTCCGCCTGCGCGCCGTTCCAGCCCCGGCAGCGGTAGTGCACGACATGCGTGGCGAGGCCCGCCTCCCGGCCGTCGTGGGCCAGTCTTCGGCCCAGCGCGCGCACCCCGACTCCCGCCAGCGGCGACGGCTTGCGGCTGGAGGTCTCGGCGCCGCCGGGGAGCAGGAGCACCACTCCGCCGACCGCCGAGGGCGCCGTTCCGATCACACGCCCGAGCCTGGCCGCGCCCGCCGGCCCCGCGGTCCCTTCCTGTGCCATGACAGAACAGTGTCAGAAGCCATGGTGTACGCCACCCTTCCGCAGGGTCACTGTTACGTATCGACCAGTGAGTTCTACGCGCGTAGGCGCTAGAGTGCCGAAATGACGAGCCAGACACACACAGCCGGTCACACGGACCGTGAATCGCCCAGCGCCGACCAGATCGGCCGCGCCCCGAAGGTGCTCCTGCACGACCACCTCGACGGTGGCCTGCGCCCCGGCACGATCGTCGACCTCGCCCGGGAGAACGGGTACGAGGGCCTGCCCGAGACCGACCCCGACAAGCTCGGGATCTGGTTCCGCGAGGCGGCCGACTCCGGCTCCCTGGAGCGCTACCTGGAGACCTTCGCCCACACCTGCGCGGTGATGCAGACGAAGGACGCCCTCAAGCGCGTGGCCGCCGAGTGCGCCGAGGACCTCGCCGAGGACGGCGTCGTCTACGCCGAGATCCGGTACGCCCCCGAGCAGCACCTGGAGCAGGGCCTCACCCTCGAAGAGGTCGTCGAAGCCGTCAACGAGGGCTTCCGCGAGGGCGAGCGCCGCGCGAAGGAGAACGGACACCGCATCCGCGTGGGCGCCCTGCTCACCGCCATGCGGCACGCCGCCCGCGCCCTGGAGATCGCCGAACTCGCCAACCGCTACCGGGACTTCGGCGTCGTCGGATTCGACATCGCGGGCGCCGAGGCGGGCTTCCCGCCCACCCGCCACCTCGACGCCTTCGAGTTCCTCAAGCGCGAGAACAACCACTTCACGATCCACGCGGGCGAGGCCTTCGGCCTGCCGTCGATCTGGCAGGCCCTGCAGTGGTGCGGCGCCGACCGCCTCGGTCACGGCGTGCGCATCATCGACGACATCGAGATCGCCGACGACGGCACGGTCCGCCTCGGCCGCCTCGCGTCGTACGTGCGCGACAAGCGCATCCCGCTGGAGCTCTGCCCGACGTCCAACCTCCAGACGGGCGCCGCCACCTCCTACGCGGAACACCCCATCGGCCTGCTGCGCAAGCTGCATTTCCGCGCGACCGTGAACACCGACAACCGCCTGATGTCGGGCACCAGCATGAGCCGCGAATTCGAGCACCTGGTCGGCACGTTCGGCTACACGCTCGACGACATGCAGTGGTTCACAGTCAATGCGATGAAATCAGCATTCATTCCTTTCGATGAACGCCTGGCCATGATCAATGACGTGATCAAGCCCGGATATGCCGAGCTGAAGTCCGAATGGCTGTTCCGTCAGACCGTCTCGACCAGCGCTTCTGTCGAGAGCTGACCTCATTGCGTCCGCGTTGGGCGACGCGTCGGCGGCCGGGGATTTCGCACCCCGGCCGCTTTCCTTTGCCCCTGGACCGTGATCCGGGCTGCTTACGGTCGTTGAACCGCTCAAACCCCCCTCCCCACATCCGTAAGCAATGACGCAAGGACGCATTGAGATGAAGCAGTCTGTCGCCAAGTCCCTCGGTGTCGCCGCTCTCGGCGCCGCTTTCGCCGCCGCGGGCGCCGGTGCCGCGAACGCCGCTCCCGCCGTCGCCGACCCGGCGGCCGCCCTCGGGCCCGTCACCTCCGTGGTCCCCGCCGCCGGAGCCACCGAGTCCCTGTCCGCCGGACAGAACGCCCTCAGCAGCGGCCTGGAAGCCACCAAGCCCGTGCTCGGCAACCTCACGGGCCCGAAGCCGGGCGGCCCGACCTCGGCGGTCTCCGGGATGCTCGGCGGCCTGCCCCTCGGCGGCAGCGGCGTCAACGGCCTGCCGCTCGGCTGACCGGACCCCGTCCGAACGCCCGATGGGGCGCCCCTCCAGGAGAGGGGCGCCCCATCGTCGTGTCATGGCCGCTCGGTCGTGGCCGCGGTCACCAGGCCTGACGGGCCTTGCTCTCCGAGGGCAGCAGGATCCACAACGCGATGTAGAGCAGGAACTGGGGGCCGGGCAGCAGGCACGAGACCACGAAGATCACGCGCATCGTCGTCGCGGAGGTGCCGAAGCGCCGGGCAAGGGCTGCGCACACTCCGCCGATCATCCGGCCGTTGGTGGGGCGGGCAAGGGCGGTCATGTCGGGCTCCTTCGCGAACCGTGGGTGCGAGGCCTCTCTGTGTGCCTCGATACTTCGACGGTACGTTCACGAAGCAGGTCAAAGCATCGCTCTACGGTGCGATACCGACCCTGGGAATCGTCGGGGTCGGTCCCTGAGGGGCCTCCTCCCGGGGGAGGGCCACGCGACGCTCCCCGTCATCGCCGCGACGGAGCCGCGCCCTGACCGCGGGCACGACCGCGACATGCGCCAGCGCCACCCCGAAGGTGTTCAGGAGCAGCGAGTCGATGTCGACGACCTGACCGGGCACCCCGGTCTGCAGCAGTTCGATGCCGAGCGAGAGCATCGCCCCGGCAGCGACCGTGCGCACCAGCGAACCCCATGGCGAGACCACGAGCCGCCCGCCGGCCAGGGGCAGCAGGAAACCGAGCGGGGCGAGCAGCAGCACGCTCTCGCCGATCCGGCGGGCCGCCTGCAGACCGCCGAGCGCCAGATCCGCCTTGATCCCGGCGAGCGGCTGCAGATTCGCGGCGCTCACCCAGGGGACGTCCAGCGGGCGCAACGTGATCCACCCGACGAGCAGGAGATGTGCGACGAGGAGGAATCCTCCTGTCGCACGGAAGCGGATGGCGGCACTGTGGCCGCCCGAGCCTTGACGCACGCCCCCCAAGACGCCGCGGGTGGCGGGATCGGTTCCGCGTACGCGACGGTGGTTACCCGACGGTTTTCACCGGGGGTGCCACGGTCCCGGGGCGGGACCGCACCTCCGGAGTGCACTCGTAGCGCCGCAGGGGACTGCTCTCGGGGCCGCCCATGACCACCGTGCCGTCGTCCGACGCCGCGTTGTCGGCCAGCGTGCACACGATCTGTGCGAGCGCGAAGGCGGACAGGTCCTCCGGCGGCGTGCTCAGGCGCAGCGCCTCGGCGGGATCGCCCTTGCGCGGCCCGGACACGGTGATGCCGCGGCGCACGTCCGTGGCGAAGCCCGCTTGCTTCTCGTCCTCCGAGGGAGGCGTCGCCAGCTCGTCGAGGAGGGCCTGCGCGATGCGCACCCGGTCGGTGGTCGCCTTGTCCGTGCGCAGCTGCACGTTGCGGTCGACGGTCACCAGCTGGGCCGCGCACACCAGGAAGACCTCCACCGGCACGCCGGTGCCCGACTGCGACGCGATGCTGGAGCCCGACATCACACACGGGACCCGCGACGGCGCGGCGCCGTAGTCGGTCGGCACCTCCGTCGACCTGATCCCGCATCCGGCGAGCACGGCGGTGAGCCCCACGGCGGCGGCCACGGCACGGATACGACGCCCGTTCACGCCTGGCCCCCTTCCGCAGGCTCGTCCTCGTTGCCCTCGGTCTCCCCGCCGTCGCGCGGCAGCCACAGCGTGAAGATCGCGCCGCCCTCCGGCGAGTTGGCGGCGGTGATCTCGCCGCCGTGGATGTGCGCGTTCTCCAGGGCGATGGACAGGCCGAGGCCGCTGCCCTCGGAACGCGGCCGGGAGGCACTCGCCTTGTAGAAGCGGTCGAAGACGTGCGGCAGCACGTCCTCCGGGATGCCGGGGCCGTGGTCGCGTACGGCGATGACCAGCTGCGCGTCCTCCAGCCGGACCGACACCTCCACCGGGGAGCCGCCGTGCTTCAGGGCGTTGCCGATGAGGTTCGCCAGGATCACGTCGAGGCGGCGCGGGTCGAGGCGGACCATGATGCCGCGCTCGGCGTCCAGCTCCACCGCGTCCAGCCAGGCGCGCGCGTCGATGCACGCGGTGATCTGGTCGGCGATGTCGACGTCGTCCAGGACCAGGCGCGCGGTCCCCGCGTCGAAGCGGGTGACCTCCATGAGGTTCTCCACGAGGTCGTTCAGACGGCGGGTCTCGCTCACCACGAGCCGTACGGCCGGCTCGATCATCGGGTCCACGGAGCCGGTCTCGGCGTCGAGCTCCTCCTCCAGGACCTCCGTCACCGCGGTGATCGCGGTCAGCGGGGTGCGCAGCTCGTGCGACATGTCGGCGACGAAGCGCCGGGACGCCTCGTCACGGGCGCTCATGTCGGCGACCTTCTTCTCCAGGTTCTCGGCGGTCCTGTTGAACGTGCGCGACAGGTCGGCCAGCTCATCGGTCCCGGACACCCGGAGCCGCGTGTCCAGCTTCCCCTCGCCGAGCCGCCGCGCCGCGACACCGAGGCGGTGCACCGGTTTCAGCACGGTCGTCGCCGCGGCCTGCGCGAGCAGCGCCGAGCCGATCAGCGCGAGCCCCGTGGCGATGGCCAGGGACCAGCCCAGCGAACTGAGGTCCTTCGCCTCCGGTTCCAGCGACTTGAGCATGTAACCGGTCGGACCGCCGCCGATCACCTTGGCACCGCCCACCAGATACGGGGTGTTCTGGTCGACGGTCCGCTGCCAGTACAGGTGGTAGGGGCTCTTGTTGCCGGAGGTCAGCGGCTGCTTCTTGTTCACCGCTTTCTGCAGCGAGCCGGGCACCTTGGCCAGCGTGAAGGCGTCCAGGTCGGAGTAGCCGACGATCTGGCCGCCGCCCTTCTTCTCCGCGACCAGGAGCACGCTGTAGCGCTGGCTGCTGTTCGCCATCTGCTCGGCGGTCGCCTGGAGTTCGGCCTGCGAGACGTCGCCGGGCAGCGCGCCCGCACGGTTCTGCATCTGCTGCCGGAAGTCCTTGAGCGCCGCGTCCTGCGCGCGCGTCAGCACGGCCTCGCGGTTGAGCCAGTACGCGATGCCGGACGCGGAGACCGCCGCGGTGAGCGCCACGAGCCCGAACACCACGACGAGCCGCAACCGCAGACTCGTGAAGCGCAGCCCCGCCAGTATCGCCTTGCGCGCCGCGGCCCAGCCGCGGAGCTTGTCGTGCGGTTTGGTCACTGAGGCGTGTCCAGCCGATAACCGACGCCGCGCACCGTACGGATGAGGGTCGGCGACGAGGGCACGTCCTCGACCTTGGCGCGCAGCCGCTGCACACACGCGTCCACGAGCCGCGAGTCGCCGAGGTAGTCGTGCTCCCACACCAGACGCAGCAACTGCTGCCGCGACAGGGCCTGGCCCGGCCTGCGGCTCAGCTCCAGGAGCAGCCGCAGCTCGGTGGGTGTGAGCTGCAGGTCCTCGCCGTTCTTCGTCACGGTCATCGCCGCCCGGTCGATGACGAGCGAACCGAACGTCGCCGCGTCATTGGCCTCGCGCTCACCGCGCCGCAGCACGGCACGGATCCGGGCGTCCAGCACCCGGCCCTGCACGGGCTTGACCACATAGTCGTCGGCGCCGGACTCCAGTCCGACGACCACGTCGATGTCGTCGTTGCGCGCGGTCAGCAGGATGATCGGCAACTGGTCGGTGCGCCGGATGCGACGGCACACCTCGAACCCGTCGATGCCCGGCAGCATCACATCCAGCACGATCAGGTCCGGCCGCTGCTCGCCGAGCAGCTTCAGGCCGTCCTCGCCGGTGGCAGCAGTGGCCACCCGATGCCCCTGG
Source organism: Streptomyces atriruber (assembly GCF_001418325.1). Lineage (GTDB taxonomy): Bacteria > Actinomycetota > Actinomycetes > Streptomycetales > Streptomycetaceae > Streptomyces > Streptomyces atriruber. The sequence continues at coordinate 31,455 of NZ_LIPN01000349.1, forward strand.
CGCGTGAGCGAAAGCTCCAGGGCCGTCCGGATGGCGTCGTCGTCCTCGATCAGCAACAGGGAAGGCACGGACGTCATTCTGTCCCATGTCACGGCCCCAGTTCGACTGCTGGAGCCTCCCCGGGCCCGTAAAGAGCAGGTAGATGCCCGCACCCACACGTGACCTTCACAGGTGGAAGACCTCCCCTACCCCTGTGACAGGCCTGTGACAGTCGACGGACACCGTCATGAAGTCACTGGGGCAGAGTTTTGGTCACACGAAGAAGCCGGACTCCACCGACGGGGGGCGCAAGATGAATTCGCTGCACAGCACCAGCTCGAGCGCAGTTGTCACGCGTCTCCACGGCGTCGGACGGGGGTCTGAGAAGTCCGGTGCCGTGAGCGGGCGGGGGTGCGCTCGCGGCGCCGGGCGTCAGCACACCGGGTTCATGACGGTGGTTGACAAGGCTCACGGGGGAGCCGCGTACGGGGAGGACTCGGGGGAGCGGAAGTCCCTGTCGGAGGCGGAGTTCACCGCCTACGTCCAGGAACGCCGTGCCTCCCTGTACGCAACCGCCTACCACCTGACCGGCGACCGGTTCGAGGCCGAGGACCTGCTGCAGAGCGCCCTCTTCTCGACGTACCGGGCCTGGGACAGGATCAGCGACAAGGCCGCGGTCGGGGGCTACCTCCGCCGCACCATGACGAATCTGCACATCAGCGCGTGGCGCCGCCGCAAGCTGAACGAGTACCCGACCGAGGAGCTGCCGGAGACGGTCGGCGACACGGACGCGATGCGCGGCACGGAGCTGCGCGCGGTTCTCTGGCAGGCCCTGGCCCGCCTTCCCGAACTGCAGCGCACGATGCTGGTCCTCCGCTACTACGAGGGCCGCACCGACCCGGAGATCGCGGACATCCTCGACATCAGCGTGGGCACGGTGAAGTCCAGCATCTGGCGGTCGCTCCGCCGGCTGCGTGAGGACGAGGTCCTCAGCTTCGGCCGTGACCAGGAGGAGTCCTTCGGCGAGTTGGTCGCCTGAGGGGCAGGGGGAAACGGGGGAAGCACGGGGG
>NZ_LIPN01000035.1 GCF_001418325.1 Streptomyces atriruber
GGGGTGCGGTGGGCGTGCGCGCGGGTGATCAGGACGTCGCCCTCCGCGCTCTCCGCCGCGGGCGCGAAGCCCATCGAGCGCAGCCCGTCGAGGAGCGTGCCGGGATCCGCCTGGGCGGCGAGCACGGTGGGCGCGAGACGGCGCAGCCGCAGGCCCTGGGCGCGCTTGTCGGCGAGGATCTCGTTGAGCAGGGCCTCGTCGTCGCAGCGCACGTACGCGCAGGCGGCGCCGATCCGCAGGTGGCCGTGTTTGCGGGCCACGTCGTCGATCAGATAGGCGAGCGGCTGCGGAACCGGCGTACGCGAGTGGGCGGCGAGGAAGGCGTGCAGGTCGGACGCGGACTGCCCGGCGTCGAGCGCACGGCGCACGGAGCCAGGCGTGAAGCGGTAGACGGTGGCGCCGCCCTTCGACTCGACGTCGGCGAGCACGGCGAGGGCGTCGCCGAGCGGCCGCTCCAGCGGGCCGGGCGCCACCGCGGTGAGGTCGGCCTGGAGCAGGACGTGGTCCAGGGGCTCGGGGAGGAGCGGGGCGAGGAGCCGGGCGGCGCGGGCGGCGGCGACGCCCTGCTGGGCGGGGGCGGCTGTGCTCCCGGCGGTCCCGGTGTTCCCGGCGCGGTCGGCTTTCCCGGCGCGGTCGGTGTTCCCGGTGTTCCCGGTGCTCTCTGCGGTCCCGGCATCCCCGGCCTCGGGCAGCAGCGCCCGGCCGTGCGACGACAGCGCGCCACGCCCCGTGACGCCCAGCAACTCGGCCTCGTTCAACGTCCATTCGGCGATGCGGGAGCGCAGGTCCTGCGGGGTCGGCGAGTCGGACGGGTTCGCGGCGCCGTCCTGGCCGGGGCGGCCGCGGGAGGCGGACGGGCGCTCCCAGTGGAGCCGGGCCCGCAGCGACTCCGGCACGGGCGCCGTGCCCTCGGGGAGCGTGCCGACGAGCGCGAGGACCCGGTGGCGCACCTCGGGGGCCGCCGAGCGGTCCAGGTGCGGGCCGAGCGCGGAGAGCGTGCGGTCCTTGCCGTCGCGGCCGCCCACGAGCCCCGCCGTGCGTGTGGCCGCGAGCCAGGCCGTGGCCAGCGCCGACCAGCGCTCGGGCGCGGGCAGCTCCTGCCACTCGTCGTACGCGGGCGTCGCCGCGTACCGCTCGTCGGCGTCGCCGTCGGACGCCAGCAGGCCCGCCGCGTAGGCCAGTTCGACCCAGAACGCGGCCAGCGGCTCGGACGTGTCGAGCGCCACCGCCGTCCGCTTCAGGTCGCGCACGCTCAGCCCGCCCGCGCGCAGCACGGCGGGACCGCCCTCGTCCCAGTCCTTCAGCAGCTCCTCGACGGTGGCGAGCGCGGTGTACGCCTGCCCGGCGGCGGCCGCGTCCACAACCTGTGGACGGTACTCGCGCGCCGCCTCGACCGGGGGCGGCGTCGGCTCCGGTGTGCGGTGGGCGCGGCCCGCGCGCAGGTGCAGGGCCGCCTCCCGGGGCAGCACGACCGTGCCGGGCGCGGTGGGCAGCAGCAGCCCCCGGTCCAGGAGCCAGCGCAGGTGCCGGGCCGGGTCCGCGGTGACCTGGCCGTAGGGCGGCCCCCAGACCAGCCGGGACAGCACCTCCACGGACTCGGCGGGCGCCGCGTCCAGCAGCGCCGACATCCGGGTGCGGTCGGTGAACAGGGCGGTCAGCGACCGCACGGCCGACACCGGGTCGTGGGTGGTCGCCAGCCCGGCCGCCGCGACGATGTCCTGCACCCGGGTCGGCGACATGCCGGCCGTGGCCTCGGCGACGGTGGGGCCAAGCCCGGTCGGGGACGGATGCTGCGGGGTCGGGGCGAGGAGCTCGCGGGCGGTGCGCACGAGCCGGAGCCGGTCGTCGGGCCCCCACACCAGGGCCTGCTCGCGCAGGGTGCCGAGCGCCCCGGGCAGGGCCTGCGCGACGGCCGGGTCGCCCTCGTCACCGGCCAGCAGGTCGAGCACCTCCTCGTACGAGGCGGGGTCCTGCGCCACGGCGAGGGCCTCCGCGACCTGCTGCGCGAAGCGGTCGAGCCGCTCCAGGGCGCGCACCACCGAGGCGCGGGTCCCCGCACGGGTGGCGAGCTGCGTGAGGTCGTTCGGCACCGGGTTCAGGAGATCGGGCCGGGCCCGCAGCAGATCGGCGAGCGCGGCGTCCTCCCGCGACCTGAGCGCTTCGGCGAGGGAACGGGGCGTGTCCGCGGCACGCGACGGTGCGGGGTCGCTCGCGCTGTCCGTGGGCTGCGTCTCGTCGGTGCTCATCCGGTTCACGGTAGCGGGTCGGACCCGCTCCCCACCGCGCTGACGCCCGTCCCGGGAGCCGTCGGGGACCGCTTCCAGGGCGCGTACCGGCGCCGGTGCGGCACACTGGACGTTTGGCCTATGGAAAGGGCGCTCGCGTGAACGGACCCCTCATCGTCCAGTCGGACAAGACCCTCCTGCTCGAGGTCGACCACGAGCAGGCGGACGCCTGCCGCCGTGTCATCGCGCCCTTCGCGGAGCTGGAGCGGGCGCCCGAGCACATCCACACCTACCGGGTCACCCCGCTCGGGCTGTGGAACGCGCGGGCCGCCGGGCACGACGCCGAGCAGGTCGTGGACGCCCTCGTGGAGTTCTCGCGCTACCCCGTGCCGCACGCGCTGCTCGTCGACATCGCCGAGACGATGGCGCGGTACGGACGCCTCACGCTCTCCAAGCACCCCACCCACGGACTCGTCCTCACCACCACCGACCGCCCGGTCCTGGAGGAGATCCTGCGGTCGAAGAAGGTGCAGCCGCTCGTCGGCGCCCGCATCGACCCGGACACCGTCGCCGTGCACCCCTCCGAGCGCGGTCAGATCAAGCAGACGCTGCTGAAGCTGGGCTGGCCCGCGGAGGACCTCGCCGGATACGTCGACGGCGAGGCGCACAAGATCGACCTCGACGAGAGCGGCTGGTCGCTGCGGCCCTACCAGCAGCAGGCCGTCGAGGGGTTCTGGCACGGCGGCAGCGGCGTGGTCGTGCTGCCCTGCGGGGCGGGCAAGACCCTCGTCGGCGCCGGTGCCATGGCGCAGGCCAAGGCCACCACCCTCATCCTCGTCACCAACACCGTCTCCGCCCGGCAGTGGAAGCACGAGCTGGTGAAGCGGACCTCGCTCACCGAGGACGAGATCGGTGAGTACAGCGGGACCAGGAAAGAGATCCGGCCCGTCACCATCGCCACGTACCAGGTGCTCACGACCAAGCGGAAGGGCATCTACCCCCACCTCGAACTCTTCGACTCGCGCGACTGGGGCCTCGTGATCTACGACGAGGTGCATCTGCTGCCCGCGCCCGTCTTCAAGTTCACCGCCGACCTCCAGGCCCGCCGCCGCCTCGGACTGACCGCGACCCTCGTGCGCGAGGACGGGCGCGAGTCCGACGTCTTCTCGCTCATCGGGCCCAAGCGGTTCGACGCCCCGTGGAAGGAGATCGAGGCGCAGGGCTACATCGCGCCCGCCGACTGCGTCGAGGTGCGCGTCAACCTCACCGACAGCGAGCGGCTCGCGTACGCCACCGCGGAGGCCGAGGAGAAGTACCGCTTCTGCGCCACCACCGCGACCAAGCGGAAGGTGACGGAGGCGCTGGTCAAGAAGCACGCCGGGGAACAGACGCTCGTCATCGGCCAGTACATCGACCAGCTCGACGAGCTCGGCGAACACCTGGACGCGCCCGTCATCAAGGGCGAGACGACCAACGCGCAGCGCGAGAAGCTCTTCGACGCGTTCCGGGAGGGCGAGATCTCCGTCCTCGTCGTCTCCAAGGTCGCCAACTTCTCCATCGACCTGCCGGAGGCCACCGTCGCCATCCAGGTGTCCGGCACGTTCGGTTCGCGGCAGGAGGAGGCCCAGCGGCTCGGGCGCGTGCTGCGGCCCAAGGCCGACGGGCACGAGGCGCGCTTCTACTCCGTCGTCGCGCGCGACACCATCGACCAGGACTTCGCCGCCCACCGGCAGCGGTTCCTCGCCGAGCAGGGGTACGCGTACCGGATCGTCGACGCGGACGACCTGCTGGCCGGGTGACCGGACAGCCGGGCGGACGCCGTGCTCAGGTCCCGGCGAACAGCGCCGCCGGGACCATCAGCACCGACGTCAGGGCGAACGCCGTCCGCAGCCACGCCGCGCGCGAGCCGCGCGGCGTGAGCCAGCCCGCCGTCAGACAGCCGAGGCCCCCGAGCGTCCCGAGGACGTGCCGGGCCACCAGGTCCTGGTGCGCCGCCGACGACGCGTCGCCGAGCTCCGCGTCGAGCGCGACCAGGTACCAGCCGAGCGTGACGAGCAGCACCACGACGGGCGTCGCGAGCGCCAGGGCGAGGATGCGGGACGGGCGCGGGACGGGGTGCGCGGCGGCGTAGGCGGCATTACGTGCGGCCCACTCGTCGCGGGGCTCCGTCCCGGGGGGTGTCTCCCCGTGCGTCTCGGTGTGCATGAGGCGAGTCAACCCCCGGGCGCGGGCCCGGCACCTCTGTCCGCGTACTCAGATGCGTACTCAACATCGGCGGCAGCGTCAGCGCGACCGGCAGCGCCAGCGCGAGCAGCGCGTACGGCGAGGCCAGCGGCTGCTGCCACCACGGCAGCGCCAGGTCCAGGTCGCCCTCGTGCGGGAGCAGCCAGAACGTGCGGGCGGTGAACAGCACGGCCACGGCGGCCGCCAGGTGCCGCCGGCCCTCGGCGACCAGGACGGCGAGCAGCGGCACGCACCACACCCAGTGGTGCGACCAGCTGATGGGGGAGACCAGCAGCGCCGTGCACGCGGCCAGGAGCAGCGCGCGGGGCTCGCCGGGCGTGCGGCGGACCGCCCAGAGGCCGACGGCGGCGGTCACGGCCGCCGGGACGGCCCAGGCCGGGCCGGGCGTCGCATCGTGCAGCAGCCGGGCGACCAGGCCCTGCAGCGACTGGTTGTCGACGATCCACGCCTTGCCGACCCGCCCCGTCTCGAAGATGCGCCGCGTCCAGAACTCCACGCTCGCCGCGGGCAGCACCAGCGCGCCGAGCAGCACGGTGCCCGTGAACCCGGCGAGCGCGACGGCCGCCTCGCGGCCGCGCCCGCGCAGCAGGAGGTACCCGACGAAGACGGCGGGCGTCAGCTTGATCCCGGCCGCGACGCCGAGCGCGAACCCCTTGCCGAGGGAGCCCGGCGGGCGGGTGAGGTCCCACAGGACCAGACAGGCGAGCGCGAGGTTGATCTGGCCGAACAGGACGGTCTGGAAGACGGGTTCGAGCCACAGGGCGAGGGCCGTGGCGGCGCAGAGGAGCGGCGCGCGGGCGGCGAGACCGGCCAGGTCGCAGGAGAGGCGGACCAGGAGGGCGAGCAGGGCGACGTTGCCGACGAGGAAGACGGCCTTCAGCGCACCCAGCGGGAGCCAGGTCGTCGGGACGAAGAGGATCGCGGCGAACGGCGGGTAGGTGGCGGGCAGTTCCCACTCGGTGACCGTGAACCCGTACAGATCACTGCCGTTGGCGACGGCGGCGCCCTCGGCGCGGTAGACCAGGGTGTCGGCCATCGGGACGTGCTGCACGACGCAGAGGACGGCCAGCGCGGCGACGGAGACCGCGAGCAGCACACCGGCTGCGAAGGGTGAGAGTTTCGTCACGATCCGTGGTGTCACGGCGTGACTTTACGCGACTGGCGTCAGCGGGTGCGCACGCCTGCTTCCTCGGCGTACTCACCGAGCACGACGACGCCGAACGCGGCGCTCACGAGGACCTTGGCGGCGCGCAGGGCACCACCGAGGCGGTGCGGGTGCCGGGCGCCGTGCGGCGCGGCACCGGGGTCTGCGGACGACGGGACGGACGCGGGGGTGAAGGTGGTTGCGCTCATGTCTCCATGATGGTTCTGCCCCGTCCCGCGCACATCGGCCTGCGGTGCAACCCGCCCCGGCCCCGCCGTGCAACCTGCGGTGGAGCCCGTAGGCCTTGAGGATGACGGCGCCCCCTAGGGAGCCCGGAGAAGGTACCGTCGGGAGCGCTGGGTACAACCGCGGCGCGTCAACGCAGCCGCCCCGGAGGGGACTTCGTGGGGATCGAGAGCGATCAGCTGGTCTTTGACTATCTGAGCCGGGTCGGAGACCTGGCCCAGCAGCGGCAGTTGCCGTCCGGCGACCGGATGCGGCTGGTCTCCGAGCTGCGGAACCGCATCGACCGCGGCCGCGACAAGGCCGTCGGCGACAACCCCGCGGCCGTCCGCCGCATCCTCGCCCGCCTCGGCACCCCGGAAGAGGTCGTGGAGGCGGCGGGCGGAACCTCCTCGGCCTCCTCGGCCTCCTCGGCC
>NZ_LIPN01000350.1 GCF_001418325.1 Streptomyces atriruber
GTTCTCGGTGCGCACCGAGAAGATGTGCCACCCCGTCGAGGCGTACGCCATCCGCGTCGAGCACGCCGGGAGGTCCCTCACGTACTCCGGGGACACCGGGCCCAGCGAGCACCTGGACGAACTCGCCACCGGAACCGATCTGTTCCTGTGCGAGGCAGCCTTCACGCACGGCAAGGAGAACATCCCCGACCTGCACCTGAACGGCCGGGAGGCGGGGGAGTCCGCCCGCCGAGCCGATGCAGGAAGGTTGCTGCTCACCCACATCCCGCCGTGGACTGACCCCCAGGTCAACCTCGCCGACGCCCGCGCGGTGTACGAGGGCCCCACCGCGCTGGCGGCGCCCGGCGCGACGTACGAGGTCTGACGACTCAGGCCCGGCGGTGCCCGCGGCCGCCCAGCGCCATCCGGTTCCACGTGTGGCGGCGGCCGCGGATCGCCACCGAGTAGTCGTACATGACCTCCGGGTCGCACATCCCCGGCAGGAACGAGTCCCCGAAGTGGTGGGCGTCGATGCCCACCTCCTTCGCCGTCAGGGCGAGTTGGGGCACCACGTTCGCGTGCGAGCCCTCCTGGCTGGTGCCGATCGCGCCCATCACCACCGCGCCCGCGTCCTGCACGGCGGCCACCGCCTCGGCGGCCAGTTCCCTGGTGACGCCCGGCAGCGTGCCCGGCAGGGGCAGCACCACGCCGTCCGCGCCCGCGTCCACCAGGGACGTCAGCCGGTCCACCGTGACCCGCTCCGGGTGCCCCGCGTGGTGCATCTTGCCGCTCCACAGCGCCACGTCGTCGCCGAGCCCGGCGCGCAGCTCCTCGGTGACCCGCGCGAGCCCTTCGTACGACCCGCCCGTGCCCGGGTTCGCCGTCAGACAGAGCATCGCCGCACCCATGTCGATGAGCCGCTTGGCGTACTCGGGCTTGGCGCGGCGGATCTCGGGGACGTCGCCGGGCTCCAGGTTGATGCCGACCGGGCGCCCGATGTACGCGGCGAGGTCGGCGATGGAGTCGAAGGTGCCGAGGCCCGGCAGGTCGAGGCGCTCGCCGTCCCAGGCGCGCTCGATGAGGTTCAGCACGACGATGTCGGCGCCGAAGGCCGCGACCAGCTCGGCGTTGTGGACGCCCGGCATGCCCGGCACCGGAATCAGGGCGGCGCGGTCGGCGAAGACCTCGGCGACCATGGTGCGGCCCTCCGCGGCGGCGACGGAGGCGGTCAGGGCGCGGCCGCGCAGGGCGGCGAGGTTCTCGCGGTCGAGGTCGAGGATGCGGGTGGTGGTCATGCGATTCAGCCCCTCTGGGGGTCCCCCTGCTCTTTAAGAGCTTGGGGGAGTTTGAGGACGGGGGTCCGGGGGGCGGAGCCCCCGCGCAGTCGACGCTACGTGACGGCACACGGCGAAGGGCCCGGGTGTTGGTCACCAACGCCCGGGCCCTTCGCCCTGTTCAGCTGGGCCGCAGGCTACTTCGCCTCGGCCTTCTGGAGCTCGGCGAGCTCCTCGTCGGACTCGCGGCCCGGCGTCGGCAGGTTGAACTTGGTGATCGCGAAGCGGAAGACCACGTAGTAGAGCGCCGCGAAGCAGAGGCCCACGACGGCCAGGCCGATCGGCTTGGTGGCCGCGCCGAAGTTCAGCGCGTAGTCGATGAATCCGGCGGAGAAGCCGAAGCCGTCCTTCATGCCGAGCGCCCAGGTCAGCGCCATGGAGACACCGGTGAGCACCGCGTGGATCGCGTACAGGACCGGCGCGATGAACATGAAGGTGAACTCGATGGGCTCCGTGATGCCCGTGACGAACGCGGTGAGCGCGAGCGAGAACATCATGCCGCCGACGACCTTGCGGCGCTCGGGACGGGCGCAGTGCGTGATCGCGAGGCAGGCCGCGGGGAGCGCGAACATCATGATCGGGAAGAAGCCGGTCATGAACTGGCCCGCGGTCGGGTCGCCCTCCAGGAAGCGGGGGATGTCGCCGTGCTTGCCGTTGTAGTCGCCCGCCTGCCACCAGGGGAAGGAGTTCAGGAGGTGGTGCATGCCGATCGGGATCAGCGAACGGTTGGCGACACCGAAGATGCCCGCGCCCACGGCGCCCGAACCGACCAGCCACTCACCGAAGTTGTGCAGACCGGCGCCGAGGACCGGCCAGATCAGACCGAAGACGATGCCGAGGATCAGACCCGCGAAGGACGACAGGATCGGGACGAGACGGCGGCCGCCGAAGAAGCCCGCCCAGTCGGGGAGCTTGGTCCGGTAGAACTTCTGGTACAGCAGGGCGACGACGATGCCCATGACCACACCGCCGAGCACACCGGCGTTGACCGGGGCGGCGTTCTCGACGATCTTGCCGTCGACCACTGCCTGGACCTTCGGCAGGTTGCTGTCGGTGAAGGTGGCGAGCACCTTCTGGAAGACCAGGTAGCCCGCGACGGCCGCGAGGCCGGTGGAGCCGTCGGACTTCTTGGCGAAGCCGATCGCGATGCCGACACAGAACAGCAGCGCGATGTTGTCGATGATCGCGCCACCGCCCGCCGACATATAACTGGCGATCTTGGTGATCCAGGTCGGGAAGGAGTCCCGGCCGAGCATGTCGTCGGCGCCGAGACGCACGAGGAGCGCGGCGGCGGGCATCACGGCGACCGGCAGCATGAGGCTGCGGCCGATGCGCTGCAGCACCGGCATCACGCGGGAGCCCTTTTTCTTGTCGGCCGCGGGGGCGGCACTGGCCGTGGACACAACTTCCTCCAGTGGGCAAGGCGCCGCCTGGGGACATGGAAGTGGGGGACGGCGGCGTCTCCGGGGGACGCGGCGAGAAGGCCGCGTGGTCTACACCAATTAGTGGTGTAGACCTGTTGTAGCACGGTGAAGGTGACGTAAGGAACCCGCGATTCCTGTGGGCTCGGCCATATCCGGATATGGCAGACCAAAGGCCCCCGGATCAGAGGTCCGAGGGCCTGACAGAGGGTACGGGGAGCGTGCCCCGCGCGAAGAATTACGCCTTGGTCTGCTCCCGGTCCAGGGCCTCCGCCTCGTCCTCCGGTTCACGTCCCGGGGTGTGCAGATTGAACTTGATGATGACGAAGCGGAATAGCGCGTAGTACACGACGGCGAAGCACAGACCGATCGGAATGATCAGCCATGGCTTGGTCGCCAGGCTCCAGTTGATGACGTAGTCGATCAGGCCCGCGGAGAAGCTGAAGCCGTCCTTCACGCCCAGCGCCCACGTCACTGCCATCGACACACCGGTGAGCACCGCGTGGATCGCGTACAGCAGGGGCGCGATGAAGAGGAACGAGTATTCGATCGGCTCGGTGATGCCCGTGACGAACGACGTCAGGCCGACCGAGAGCATCATGCCGCCGACCACCTTGCGGCGCTCCGGGCGGGCGCAGTGCGTGATCGCGAGGGCCGCCGCGGGCAGCGCGAACATCATGATCGGGAAGAAGCCCGAGGTGAACTGGCCCGCCGTCGGGTCGCCCGCGAGGAACCGGTTGATGTCACCGTGCACGACCGTGCCGTCGGGTTTCGTGAAGTCGCCGAACTGGAACCACACGAAGGTGTTCAGGAACTGGTGCAGGCCGACCGTGAGCAGGGCGCGGTTGGCGACGCCGAAGATGCCCGAGCCCAGCCAGCCGAGATCGACGAGCCACTTGGAGAAGCTGGTCAGCGCGTCGCCGATGGGCGGCCAGATCCAGACGCAGAGGCCGGCGAAGACCAGGCCCACGAACGCCATGATGATCGGCACCAGGCGGCGGCCGTTGAAGAAGCCGAGCCAGTCGACCAGCTTCACGCGGTGGTAGCGCTGCCAGAACCAGGCGGCGAGCAGCCCCATCACGATGCCGCCGAACACCCCTGGATTCTGGTACGCGGCCTGCGCCACCGTCCCGTCCTCGGCGACGCACACCCCGCTCCACATGCCCGCGCCGCCGAAGGTGGTGTCCTGCGGGCAGTCGTCGGGGAAGGCGCGGAGCACCGCGTAGTAGACGAGGAAGCCCGCGACCGCCGCGAGCGCGGTGGAGCCGTCCGCCTTCTTCGCCATGCCGATCGCGACACCGATGCAGAACAGCAGGGGCAGGCCGAGCGAGGAGTCGAGGAGCGAACCGCCCGCCGCCGCGAAGACCTTGGCGACGTTGGTCCAGCCGAGGCCGTCGTCCCCGAACACGTCGGGTTGCCCCAGCCGGTTCAGGATGCCCGCGGCGGGCAGGACCGCGATGGGCAGCTGGAGGCTGCGTCCCATCTTCTGCAGGCCCTGGAAGAGGCCGTTCCACCACTTCTTCTGCGGCACTGCCGCGGCGGTCGAACTCATCGGCGTCCCTCCCGGAACAAGCCAGGTTTGGCGGTCGTTGAAAACTGGTGTAGACCAGTTGCGGAACGTGTGGGAATGCCACCCGGTGAGGGATGGCGCCTTGATCGTCATCATTGGGCACGACTGCCGTAACCGCCCGCGAAGATGGTCCAACCGTGCGTTACGGTGACAAAGCGGTCCCCCGGCCGCGAGAAACACAGGGAGAAACACATGGCCAGCAAGGCTGAGAAGATCGTTGCCGGGCTCGGCGGCATCGACAACATCGAAGAGGTCGAGGGCTGCATCACCCGCCTGCGCACCGAGGTCAAGGACCCGGCTCTGGTCGACGACGCCGCCCTGAAGGCCGCGGGCGCCCACGGTGTCGTCAAGATGGGCACCGCGATCCAGGTCGTCATCGGCACCGACGCGGACCCCATCGCCGCGGACATCGAAGACATGATGTGAGTTCCTGAACCCCCGCACTCACGGCCGAGGGCCCCGTCCGGACGACCGGACGGGGCCCTCGCGCACGTCCGCGCAGAGGCTAGGCTCATCGCCATGTCTCGAATCGACGGCCGCACCCCCGAACAGCTCCGCCCCATCACCATCGAACGCGGCTGGAGCAAGCACGCCGAAGGATCCGTCCTCATCTCCTTCGGCGACACCAAGGTCTTCTGCACCGCCTCCGTCACCGAAGGCGTCCCGCGCTGGCGCAAGGGCAGCGGCGAAGGCTGGGTCACCGCCGAGTACTCCATGCTGCCCCGCTCCACCAACACCCGCGGCGACCGCGAGTCCGTCCGCGGCAAGATCGGCGGCCGCACCCACGAGATCAGCCGCCTCATCGGCCGCTCGCTCCGCGCCGTCATCGACTACAAGGCCCTCGGCGAGAACACGATCGTCCTCGACTGCGACGTCCTCCAGGCCGACGGCGGCACCCGCACCGCCGCCATCACCGGGGCGTACGTGGCACTGGCCGACGCCGTCGCCTGGGCCCAGGGCAAGAAGCTCGTCAAGGCGGGCCGCAAGCCCCTCACCGACACCGTCTCCGCCGTCTCCGTCGGCATCGTCGGCGGCGTGCCGCTCCTCGACCTCCGCTACGAGGAGGACGTGAAGGCCGACACCGACATGAACGTCGTCTGCACCGGCGACGGCCGCTTCGTCGAGGTCCAGGGCACCGCCGAGGCCGAGCCCTTCGACCGCAAGGAGCTGGGCGCCCTCCTCGACCTCGCCGTCGGCGGCTGCGAGGAGCTCGCGGCGTTCCAGCGCGCGGCGCTCGACGCGACCCGCTAGCGGGCAGAACGGCCGACGTCGTTCAACGAAGCAACCAACAACCCCCTGCCGGGCGTTGTTAGGAGTACGGGCGCGCGGACGAAGCCGCGCGTCCGTACGCACCCTGGGGAGGGGACCGAACCATGGCCGCGCGCCACCGTCGCATCGCCACCGCCGTCGCCACGGCACTGATCGTCATCCCGGCCGGCGTCGGCCTCGTCGGCTGCGACGCCGTCTCGAAGGCCCTGGACTGCGTCCAGACCGCCGACACGATCGCCGACAGCGTCACCGATCTGCAGCAGGCCGTCGAGAACGCGGGCGACAACCCCGCCGAGGCGGACCGCGCGCTCGACGACATCGGCAAGAACCTCGACAAGATCGGCGACAAGACCGACGACACGGATGTGAACAAGGCCGTCGACGACCTGGACAAGGCCGTCGACAACGTCCGCCAATCGATCAGGAACGGTGACGCCACCCCGGACGTCAGCCCCGTCACGGACGCGGCGGGCGAACTGACCAAGGTCTGCACGCCGTAACGGGAGAGGCGGGGCGAGGCCCCGCACGACCCCTCGGACGCGGCGGCGATACTGGGGGGATGACCCGCCTCATCCTCGCCACCCGCAACGCAGGCAAGATCACCGAGCTCAGGGCGATCCTCGCCGACGCAGGCCTCACCCACGACCTCGTCGGCGCGGACAGCTATCCCGAGATCCCCGACGTCAAGGAAACCGGCGTCACCTTCGCGGAGAACGCCCTCCTCAAGGCCCACGCCCTCGCTCAGGCCACCGGCCTGCCCGCGGTCGCCGACGACTCGGGCCTGTGCGTCGACGTCCTGAACGGCGCCCCCGGCATCTTCTCGGCCCGCTGGGCCGGCCGCCACGGCGACGACCGGGCCAACCTGGACCTGCTCCTGGCCCAGCTCTCCGACATCGCCGCGGAACACCGCGGCGCGCACTTCGCCTGCGCCGCGGCCCTGGCCCTGCCCGACGGCACGGAGCGCGTGGTCGAGGGCCGCCTCCTGGGCACCCTGCGCACGGCCCCCGCGGGGGACGGCGGCTTCGGCTACGACCCGGTCCTCCAGCCGGAGGGCGAGACGCGCACGTGCGCGGAGCTGACGGCGGCGGAGAAGAACGAGATCAGCCATCGGGGCAAGGCGTTCCGTGGGCTGGTGCCGGTGGTGCGGGAGTTGCTGGGCTCCTGACGCCGCGTACGACGAAGGGTGCGACGTGACGTCGCGCCCTTCTGATCGGGTGGGCCCGGTGGGACTCGAACCCACGACACACCGGACCTAAACCGGCGCCCTCTTGCCAGCTGGGGTACGGGCCCGCAGGGGGCACTCTACTGTGCTGGGCGGCGGCGGTTCGAGAAGGTCCTGGTCTGGCTGTGGCAGGAAGGACACAGGTATCTGAGGTTCGCCCGGCGGTTGTCCAGCCGGTCGCCGTTGATGTGGTCGATCTCCAGGACGAGGGGTCTGCCCTGCCAGACCTCACCTCCTCCGCATGCACCGCACACGCGAGGAGCCCCGATCTCGTCGAGGGCTCGCCGCAGCTGGACGGTCCCGGTGCGGCGTCCGTCCGGGCCGAGGCATACCAGGATCTCGTCGGCGCTCTTCCGGTTGGCCGAGGGGCGGCCGACGCTGTGTCCCTGCCCGAGGAAGTGGGCGGTCGACAGCCCGTAGGCCTCGATGCTGCGCAGGGTTTTGGCACGCCCGGCGCCACCGAGCGGAGAGCAGCCCAACGCCCGCATCACCCCGGCCAGTCCATGGGACGTGGCAACCGCACGCGCGAGTTCGTCCCGCGGTAGGAGGCCGTCGGCCGGGTTCGTGCGCGGCGGAACGAAATGGCTCGTGTCGATCCCGAACCGGTCCAGCCTCTTCTTGACGTGCCCGTAGGGGCCGTCCTCCGGTGGAATGCCCATGTGCAGGAACATCTCCCGGATGCTGGTCGAGCGGGCGGCCGCCTCGGCCAGGAGCTCCTTCGAGTAGGAGCGGGAGGGACGCTCGGGCAAGGGCTCGTCCTGGAAGTGTGTGGTGTCGATCCCGTAGTGCCGAAGCCGCTCGCGCAGGTATCGGCGGGGTCCCGTCCCCATCGGTGCTCCCAGTCGGCGCATGAGGTCCACCAGGCTCGTGCAGGAAGGAGCCAAGGAGGCCAGGGTCGCGCGTGGGTACTTGATCCAGCTCATGCCGCCCTCCGCTTGCGGCCGCGGTAAGTGTCCGTCACCGCGTGGCAGTTGGGGCAGAGGAGACGCAGGTTGTCCGCCCGGTTGTCCCACCAGTCGCCGTTGATGTGGTCGACCTCAAGGCGGAGCGGACGGCCGTTCCATTCGGTGCCGACACCGCACCCCGTGCACTCTTCGGGCACGCCCTCCCGGACGAGCTCCCGGCGGAGCCGTGTGCCCGGGATCCTTCCGTGGTCCGGGGACCGTAGGGCCAGCAGGGGCCCCAGAGATCCCTTGGGGCTCCGCCGGGCAGGGGTGAAGTGCGAGGTGTCGATTCCCAGCCGTGCGACGCGCCGGCCGATGTGGGCGTGGTTCCCGCCCACGTTGCTGATGCCCAGTCGGCGCACGACCTCCTTCATGCTGGAGGACCGGGCCACGGCCTCACGCAACTGCTCCTCCGTGTGGCGCACCCACTGCCGAGGGAAGTGCGAGGTGTCGATGCCCTCTGCCGCCATCTTCTGCCGCAAGTAGCGTCGGCTCCCGGTGGTCGGCTCACCCCCACACCACCGCACGGCCTCATCCCACGTCGCGGTCTCCCGAGCTGCCTCCACCAGCAGCTCGCGGGTATAGCGAATGGTCACGTCACCCCTCCCGCTCCGGCCACGCGTTCGCAGCCTCGTACAGACCAACGAACCGAAAATCGGATCGTCACGCCCGAAATGCGGAACGGCCCGCCCCACTTGAGAGTGGGGCGGGCCGCAACGGAGTGGGGAGGTCAGAACTTCGGTGCCGGAGCCTGTGCCTCCACCATTTCCGCCGCCTCCTCCTTCGTCTCCACCGACGGCGGCGACCCCGACAGCGGCTTCTGCGCCGTCTCCTTCATGCACGCCACCGCGATCACGCCCACCAGGGCCGCGGCCATCGAGTAGTACGCCGGGATCATGTCCGTGCCGGTGAGGCTGATCAGGGACGTGATGACCAGGGGAGCCGTGCCGCCGAAGAGGGAGGCGGAGATGTTGTAGCCGACGGAGAGCGAGCCGTAGCGGACCGAGGTGGGGAAGAGGGCCGGGAGCGTCGCCGACATCGTGCCGAGGAGGCAGACCAGGGAGAGGCCGAGCAGCAGCATGCCGCCGGAGACCGCCAGCAGGCTGCCCTGCTTGATGAGCAGGAACGACGGGACGGACAGGACCAGGAAGCTCAGCATGCCCGTCATCAGGAGCGGCTTGCGGCCGAAGCGGTCGGAGAGCTTGCCGACCTGGTTGATGATCAGCATCAGGACGACCATCGTGCCGATGAGGATCAGGAGGCCGTGCGAGTCGTCGTAGCCGAGCTCGTCCGAGAGGTACGTCGGCATGTACGACAGGAGCATGTAGTCGGTGACGTTGTACGCGCCGACCAGGGCGATGCAGAGGATCAGCGTCGGCCAGTAGTCGCGGAAGATCTTCGCCAGGTCGCCCTTGGCGGTGGTCTCCACGGAGGAGGCGCCCTCGGACGCCGCGTGGTAGGTGGCGTCCTCCATCTTCTGGAAGGCGGGGGTCTCGTCCAGCTTGAGCCGCAGGTAGAGGCCGACCAGGCCGAGCGGGCCCGCGACCAGGAACGGGACGCGCCAGCCCCAGGACTCCATGGCGTCCGAGCCGAGGGAGGCGTTCAGGATGAGGACCAGGCCCGCCGCGCCCGTGTAACCGGCCAGCGTGCCCATCTCCAGGAAGCTGCCGAAGAAGCCGCGGCGCTTGTCGGGCGCGTACTCGGCGATGAACGTGGAGGCACCGCCGTACTCACCGCCCGTCGAGAAGCCCTGGACGAGGCGGAAGAAGATCAGCAGGACGGGGGCCCAGAAGCCGATCGTCGCGTACGACGGGATCAGGCCGATG
The DNA here is from genome assembly GCF_001418325.1 of Streptomyces atriruber. GTDB lineage: Bacteria > Actinomycetota > Actinomycetes > Streptomycetales > Streptomycetaceae > Streptomyces > Streptomyces atriruber. The sequence goes on from NZ_LIPN01000350.1 coordinate 9,566, forward strand.
GCGAGCGTGCCGATCGCCATCATGATCATCGTCAGTGCGAGGACCTTCTTGCGGCCGATCTTGTCGCCCATCGGGCCGAACACCATGCCGCCGATGGGGCGCACCAGGAAGGACACCGCGAAGGTGGCGAACGAGGAGATCAGCTGCGCCGTGTCGTTCCCGGAAGGGAAGAAGACGTGGCCGATGGTGACGGCCAGATAGCTGTAGATGCCGAAGTCGAACCATTCCATGGCGTTGCCGAGCGAGGCGGCCTTGACGGCCCGCTTGACCGCGGCCTCGTCCGTGACCGTGATGTCGGTACGGCGCAGCGGCGGGTTCTTCCGCCGTTTCACCGCCCGGAACAGGGTCCGGTGGCGCTTCATCGCCTCCGGGTCGGCCTCGGCCTCGATCTCTTCTTGGGCCGCCATGGAGTAGTTCCTTTCGTTCTTCGTGCAAGTCCCCGTGAGATCACTTGCTCGAAGATGGCCGATGCAAACGAAGGCCCCCCGTGAGGGGGGCCTACGTCACATCGGGGTGGAACGTCGCGGCGGAACGAGCGGAGGCGCCGGGCGGCGGATCAGACCCCGAGGTCCCTGATGATCTTGGCGACGTGGCCGGTCGCCTTCACGTTGTAGAACGCGTGCTCGACCTTGCCCTGCTCGTCGACCACCACGGTGGAGCGGATCACGCCGGTCACGACCTTGCCGTACAGCTTCTTCTCGCCGAAGGCGCCGTACGCCTCCAGGGTCTCCTTGGAGGGGTCGCCGACCAGCGTGACCTTGAGGTTCTCCTGCTCGCGGAACTTCGCGAGCTTCTCCGGCTTGTCGGGGGAGACGCCGATGACGTCGTACCCGGCGGCGGCCAGCACGTCGAGGTTGTCCGTGAAGTCGCAGGCCTGCTTGGTGCAGCCGGGGGTGAGGGCGGCCGGGTAGAAGTACACGATGACCTTGCGGCCCTTGTGGTCGGCCAGCGAGACGTCCTTGCCGTCGGCGTCGGGCAGGGTGAAGGCGGGGGCGGTGTCGCCGGGCTGCAGTCGCTCGCTCATGGACTCTCTCCTCATACGGGTGGCCGGGTGCTTCGCAAAGAGTGTGGTGACGGAGTCGAGCGTAATAGGGGTGCCGTGGGGTGCGGCGCGCGTGAAGCTGACAGACTGTGGTCAGAGTTCACGTCACACAATCGAGACGACCACGGAGGCAGCGCGGTGTCGGATGCCAGGACCCCTGCGCAGATCGAGGCGGACATCAAGCGCCGGCGCGACCAGCTCGCCGAGACCCTCGACGAGATCGGGGTGCGCGTCCACCCGAAGACGATCGTCGGCGACGCGAAGGCCAAGGTCGTCGCGGGCGTGGACAACTCACTGGGCCGGGCGTACGTGGGGGCGAACCGCTTCGTCTCGGACGTGCGCGGACAGCTCGTCACGGAGGACGGTTCGCCGCGCATCGAGCGCATCGTGCCGGTCGTCCTGGTCGCCGCGGGCCTGGTGGGGCTCCTCGTGGTGAGCTCGCGCCGGCGCGGCGCCTGACGGCATGAGTGCCGACCCGGAGGCCCACGGGGCCGCCCGGGGCAGGTAGGTTCTGGGTCGTGAGCGAGAAGACCCCCGGGACACCCCACGACGACAAGCTGCCCATCCGCATGCTGCACGACCGCGTGCTCGTGCGGCAGGACACCAGCGAGGGCGAGCGTCGCTCCGGCGGCGGCATCCTGATCCCCGCGACCGCTGCCGTGGGCAAGCGGCTCGCCTGGGCCGAGGTGGTCGCGGTCGGGCAGAACGTCCGGACGGTCGAGCCGGGCGACCGGGTTCTGTACGACCCCGAGGACCGCGCCGAGGTCGAGGTGCGGGGCGTGGCCTACGTACTGATGCGGGAGCGCGATCTGCACGCCGTGGCGGCCGACCGGTTCGAGGGGTCGGAGGACTCGACGGGCCTGTACCTCTAGGACGTGTGCGCAAGGGGCTGGTGACCATCGTCACCAGCCCCTTGCGCATGGGTTTTGCTACCTTGGAAGGACCCCGACGAGACGCGCCGTACCGGGTTCACGCAAAGACGACGCACCCCCATCAGGTAACGCGTTCGCGTTTCTACTCGTCGGAGGTGCCGTCATGGCCTGGGTTCTGCTGATCGTCGCCGGTCTGCTCGAAGTGGGCTGGTCGATCGGGATGAAGTACACGGACGGCTTCACGCGCCTGTGGCCCAGTGTGTTCACGGGCGCGGGCATCGTCGCCAGCATGATGCTCCTGTCGCAGGCCGCCAAGACGCTGCCGATCGGTACCGCCTACGGCGTGTGGGTCGGCATCGGAGCGGCCGGTGCGGCGGTGCTCGGCATGGTGATCCTGGGTGAGCCGGTCACCGCCGCCCGGATCTTCTTCGTCTGTCTGCTGCTGGTGGCCGTGGTCGGCCTCAAGGCGACCTCCGGCCACTAGGGGTCCTGGGGCCGGAGGGCAGGGGCTCGGCGGCGTCAACCGTCCGTGAGGCCGCCGAGCGCCCCGCCGTCGTCCGTGCCGCCGTCCTGGCCGCCGCCGGTGTCGGTGCCGCCGCCCGTCGGCCCGCCCTGGGCGCCGCCGTCCGTGGGCCCGCCGTTGCTGGCGCCGCCGTCGGTCGGACCGCCGGTGTTCTGGCCGCCGGTCTCCTGGCCGCCCGTCTGGCCGCCGTTCTGACCACCCGTCTGGCCGCCCGTCTGCCCTCCGGTGTCCTGGCCGCCCGTGGTGGTGCCGCCGGTGTCCTGGTCGCCGGTGGTGCCGCCGTCCTGGCCGCCACCGGTGTCGGTGCCGCCGTCCGTCGTGCCGCCGGTGCCGGGCTCGTCGACGCCGCCCGTCGTCGGATCGGGCACCTCGGGCAGGTCGGCGCCCTGCTCCAGCTCCAGGTCGAAGTCCTTGACCGGCTTGCCCTGCAGCGCCGCCTTGGTGAACTGCGCCCAGACGCGTGCCGGATAGGCGCCACCGTTGATGCGGGTCTCGCCGAGCGCGCCGTACAGCGGGGTGTGGGCCCCGGTGTCCGGGTCCTGGCCCATGACCGCGACGACCGTGGCGAGCTCCGGGGTGTAACCGGCGAACCAGGCCGCGGTGTCGTTCTCCGCGGTGCCGGTCTTGCCCGCGGCCGGGCGGCCCGCGCCCTGCGCCGCCGTGCCGGTGCCGCCCTGGACGACGCTCTGCAGGACCGAGGTGGTGGTGTCGGCGGCCTCGCGGGTGACGGCCTGCTGGGTCCGCTGCTCCGGCAGCTCGATCTCGTCGCCGTCCTTGGTGATCTTCTCGACGAGCGTGTACGTGCCGTGCTTGCCGTGGTTCGCCAGCGTCGCGTACGCCTCGGTCATGTCGAGGACGCTCGCGGTGGAGGGGCCGAGCGCGATCGACGGGGACGCGTTCAGGTCGGGGGTGTTCTCCGGGACGCCGAGGTCGATGGCGGTGTCCTTGACCTTGTCGGAGCCGACGTCGACGGCCATCTGCGCGTACACCGAGTTCACGGACTTGTCCGTGGCGGTGCGGACGGTGATGTCGCCGTAGTTGATGTTGTCCTCGTTCTCGGGGGCGTACGTCCCGCCGCTCCAGCCCTGCACCGGACGCTTGTTGGTGCCGTCGTAGACCGTGTTCGGGGTGATCGGGCGGCCGTCCTGGGTGACCGAGCCGTTCTCCACGGCCGAGGTGAAGACGAACGGCTTGAACGTGGAGCCGACCTGGTAGTCACGGCGCGTCGCGTTGTTGACGTACTGCTTGGTGTAGTCGATGCCCCCGTACATCGCGACGACCTTGCCGGTGGCCGGGTCGATGGAGGCGCCGCCCGCGCGGACGTTGCGGTCGACCTTGCGCGCGTCCTTGTCGACCTTCGACATCACCTGCTTGTCGACGGCCTCCTTGAAGGCGTCCTGACGGTCCTTCTGGAGGGTCGTGGTGATGCGGTAGCCGCCCTTGGCGAGGGTGTCCTCATCGATGATCTTGTTGGCCGTCAGATAGTCCTCGACGGCCTTCACCACATAGCCGCGCTGCCCGGACAGGCCCGCGGCGCCCTTGGCCTCGTCCGGCACCGGGAACTTCGTCTTCGCCCGGTCGGACTTGCTGAGCCAGCCCTCCGAGACCATGCCGTCCAGGACGTAGTTCCAACGGCCCGCCGCGCGCCGCTTGTTCTCGGGGTGCGTGGCGACGTCGTACGCGTTGGGGGAGTTGAGGAGGGTGGCGAGGTAGGCGCCCTGGGCGACGGAGAGGTCCTGGACGTCCTCGCCGTAGTACGCCTGGGCGGCCGCCTGGACGCCGTACGCGTTGCGGCCGAAGTAGCTGGTGTTCAGGTAGCCCTCGAGGATGTCGTTCTTGCTCACCTCGCGGTCCAGCTTGATCGAGATGAAGAATTCCTTCACCTTTCGGGTGACCGTCTGCTCCTGCCCCAGGTAGTAGTTCTTCACGTACTGCTGGGTGATCGTGGAGCCGGACTGCTTGCCCTTGCCGGTGACGGTGTTCCAGGCCGCGCGGATCATCGCCTTGGGGTCGACCGCGGACTCGCCGTAGAAGTCGCGGTCCTCGGCGGCGAGCACGGCGTGCTGGACGGTGAGCGGGACCTGCTTGAGGGGCACCTTCTCGCGGTTGACCTCGCCGTCGCGGGCGATCTGGGTGCCGTCCGAGTAGAGGTAGACGTTGCTCTGCTTGGTGGCGGCGGCGTTCGCCGGCGGGATGTCGACCAGCATGTAGCCCGCCATGAAGCCGCCGACGCACAGCAGGATGACCAGGATGAAGCCGCCAAGGACCATGCGCCAGGTCGGGAAGATCCGCCGCCAGCCCTTGCGCTTGGGACGCTTGGGCTTCTTGGCCTTCTTCCCGTCCACGGACGCCCCCGCGGCTCCGGACGCCGCCCCGGAGGCCTCCGCCGACTCCGCCGCCTCCGCCGTCCCCGACCCCTCCCCGGCCGGGCCCTTCGCGGTGTCAGCGGGCGTGTCCTGCGGCTCCCTGGGCGCCCAGCCCTGGCGCCCGGCAGGACCCTGCTGCTGCGGCTCGTCGCTCATGTCTTGCGGAACTCCCGGTTAGCGTCGTACTTCCAGTACGCCTCGTAAACCCCATTGCAACCCCGTTGCAACCCCATTGGACACCGTTGCCACAGGCGTTCATGACCAGGCACGCGCCCCCACGCCGAAAATGCCTGGCACGAGCGACTCCGATCGCACTAGGCTCCAGCGCTTTGGCCCGATTCGGGACGAAGCCCACTGTGAAAGGGATGCTCGTGCGTGCTGGACGGTTCCGTTTGTACGCAGCCGTCACCGAAGGGAGCTTCCGCAGGTACGCCACGTATCGGATGGCGACGGCCGCCGGGGTGTTCACGAACACCGTCTTCGGGCTGATTCTCGCCTACACCTACCTGGCGCTCTGGGACGAACGGCCCGGGCTCGGCGGCTACGACCAGTCCCAGGCGCTCACCTATGTGTGGCTGGGCCAGGCGCTGTTGACGGTGATGGCGCTGATGGGCGGCGGCTTCGAGGGCGAGCTGATCGAGCGGATCCGCACCGGGGACATCGCCGTCGACCTGTACCGGCCCGCCGACCTGCAGCTCTGGTGGCTGGCCACCGACCTGGGCCGGGCCGCGTTCCAGCTGTTGGGCCGCGGCATCGTCCCCATGGTCTTCGGCGCCCTCGTCTTCGATCTGACACTGCCCCCGGACGCGCTGCGCTGGCTGGCGTTCCTGGTGGCCGTCGTGCTCGGCGCGCTGGTCAGCTTCGCGATCCGGTTCCTGGTGGCGCTCTCCGCCTTCTGGCTGATGGACGGCGCGGGCATCACCCAGGTGGCGATGCTCGCGGGCACGTTCTTCTCCGGGATGCTGCTGCCGCTCAACGTCTTCCCTGGCGCCCTCGGCGAGTTCGCCCGCGCGCTGCCCTGGTCGGCGCTGCTGCAGCTGCCCGCCGACGTGTTCCTCGGCGAGCGCTCCGGGACGGCGCTGCTGCGGACGTACGCCTTCCAGCTCGGCTGGGCGGCGGCGCTGCTGGGCGTCGGGCGGCTGCTGCAGGCCGCGGCGACGCGACGGGTGGTGGTCCAGGGTGGCTGACAGCGGCCGGCTGCGGGCCGGGCTCTCCCGGACCAGGGAAGGGCTGCGCGCCTACCGCCTGATCTCCGCCATGTGGATCCGCTCCCTCATGGCCTACCGCCTCTCCTTCGCGATGACCGCGTTCGGCAACTTCGCGGTGACCGCGTTCGACTTCCTGGCGATCCTGCTGATGTTCTCCCAGGTCGAGCGGCTCGGCGGCTACTCGCTGGCCGAGATCGCGTTCCTGTACGGCGCCTCCTGCACCGCGTTCGGGCTCACCGACCTCGCCCTCGGCTCCATGGACCGGCTCGGCAGGCGGGTGCGCGACGGCACGCTCGACACGCTCCTGGTGCGGCCCGCCCCGGTCATCGCGCAGGTCGCCGCGGACCGCTTCGGGCTGCACCGGATCGGCCGCCTGGTGCAGGGCGCCCTCGTCCTCACGTACGCCCTCGTGGCCGTGGACGTCGACTGGACCTGGCTGAAGGTCCTGATGGTGCCGCTGATGCTGCTGTGCGGCGCGGGCATCTTCGCGGCCGTGTTCGTGGGCGGCGCCGCCTTCCAGTTCGTGGCGCAGGACGCGGCGGAGGTGCAGAACGCCTTCACGTACGGCGGCACCACCCTGCTCCAGTACCCGCCGACCGTCTTCGCCAAGGACCTGGTGCGCGGCGTCACCTTCGTCCTGCCGCTGGCCTTCGTGAACTGGCTGCCCGCGCTCTACGTGCTCGGGCGGCCCTATCCGCTGGACCTGCCGACCTGGGTGGCGTTCACGCCGCCGCTGGTCGCCGTGGTCCTTCTCGCGCTCGCGGGCCTGCTCTGGCGCACGGGCCTGCGTTCCTACCGCAGCACAGGGAGCTGAACCGACATGCCGGATCCCCTCATCGAGCTGGAGGGCGTGGAGAAGGTCTTCGACGTACGCAGGAAGACGGGCTTCCTGCGGCGCGAACGCCACGAGGTACGCGCGGTCGACGGCATCTCCTTCACGGTGCCGCGCGGCGAGATGGTCGGCTACATCGGCCCGAACGGCGCGGGCAAGTCCACGACGATCAAGATGCTGACGGGCATCCTGACGCCGAGCGGCGGCCGGTTGCGGGTCGCCGGGATCGACCCCTCCCGCGAGCGCACGCGCCTGGCCCGGCGCATCGGAGTGGTCTTCGGCCAGCGCACCACGCTCTGGTGGGACCTGCCGCTGATCGACTCGTACCGCCTGATGCACCGGATGTACCGGATCCCGGACGCCCGCTACGCCGAGAACCTCGACCGCTGCGTGGAACTCCTCGAACTGGGCTCGCTGCTCGACGTCCCGGTGCGCCAACTCTCCCTCGGCCAGCGGATGCGCGGCGACATCGCGGCGGCGCTGCTGCACGACCCCGAGGTGCTGTACCTGGACGAGCCGACGATCGGCCTCGACGTGATCAGCAAGGCCAAGGTCCGCGACTTCCTGCGGGACTTGAACGCCGAGTCCCGCACGACGGTCCTCCTCACCACCCACGACCTCACCGACATCGAGCAGCTCTGCGAACGCGTGATGGTCATCGACCACGGCCGCCTCATGTACGACGGCCCGCTGGCGGGCCTGCACGAGGTGGGCGAGAGCGAGCGCACGCTCGTCGTCGACCTGGAGCGCGAACTCCCCCCGATCGAGGCCGGATCGGCGGCGCGGGTGGTGAAGGTGGAGGGCCCGCGGCAGTGGCTGGCCTTCCCGTCGTCGGAGTCCGCGGCTCCACTCGTCGCCCGGATCGCGGACCGCTACCCCTTGGCGGATCTCTCCGTCAGGGAACCGGACATTGAGGCGGTCATCGCGAAGATGTACGCGGAGAAGCCGACCTCGTAGGCTGCGGACATGAGCGACGACCGCCCGCACCTCCCCGACGTCCCGGACGCCTCCGGCGTCCCCGACCTCCGCGCATCCGACGCCGACCGCGACCGGGTCGCCGAGCAGCTCAGGGACGCGCTGGCCGAGGGCCGCCTCGACATGTCGGAGTTCGACGAGCGCCTCGACGCGACGTACAAGGCGCGTACGTACGGCGAGCTGGAACCGCTCACCCGCGACCTCCCGTCGCACGACGTCCGCTCGGCCAGGGCGGACCTGGTGAAGCGCCCGGTGAGCGACGACCCCGTCGTCATCGACTGGGACGAACGCATGGTGACGGGCGAGCCGTCCTCGACCGGCGGCTTCGCCCTGTGGAGCGGCTTCGGCCGCAAGGGCAGCTGGGTGGTGGGCCGCGTGTTCACCTGCTTCGCGATGTGGGGCGGCGGCGAGATCGACCTGCGCGAGGCGCGGTTCACGGATCGCGACGTCGAGATCCGCTGCTTCACGATCATGGGCGGCATCCAGGTCATCGCACCCCCCGACCTGACCGTCGTGGTCAAGGGCTTCGGCGTCATGGGCGGCTTCGACGACAAGGCAACGGGCGAGGGCACCCCCGGCTCCCCCCGCGTGGTCGTCAAGGGCTTCGCCCTGATGGGCGGGGTGGGCGTGGACAGAAGAATCCGCAGAATCGAAAAACTCCGCCAACGAGAAGCCCGCCGCAAGAACACGAACTAGCCCGGACTAGACGCCCGGCGGCTATCTCAGGGGCGCGGGGAACTGCGCAAACCCCCGAGTGGGCCGGACTCAACGGCTGACGGCACGACGGCTACCCCAGGGGCGCGGGGAACTGCGCGACCCCCCGGGTGGGCCGGACTGGACGTCCTGGCGGCACGACGGCTGACCCAGGGGCGCGGGGAACTGCGCGACACCCAGGGTGGGCCGGACTGGACGCCCTGGCGGCACGACGGCTGCCCCAGGGGCGCGGGGAACTGCGCGACCCCCCGGGTGGGCCGAGCTACACGGCCGGGCGGCACGACGGCCAACCCAGGGGCGCGGGGAACTGCGCAAACCCCCGCGTAGGCCGAGCTACACGGTCTGGCGGCACGACGGCTACCCCAGGGGCGCGGGGAACT
>NZ_LIPN01000351.1 GCF_001418325.1 Streptomyces atriruber
GCGGCCCTGCGCGAGGCCCGCAGAAGAAGGGACTTCAGGGCGTGAGGTTCGGCGGCACGGCGGTGCTCCACCGGTCCGCGAAGAATTCGACGCACAGGAGTTTTCATGGCTGGTTCCTGGCGTCGGAGACGCGGTGGATAGGCGCAACTGACCTGCAATGCATGCCAGTTGTGGGACCAGAATGACTAGAGTGGCCTACAGCATTACGAGTTGATGCTGCACGGGGGCGGCGCAGCGTCGCGAAGGGCGTGTCACCGCACGCGGGACCTGACGCGACACCTTGCCCGCCGGAGCCGGGGAGGCCCTGGCAAATAGCCGAAGAGAACAGCGGGTATTGCCGCTGTCCGCACAGGAGGAGGGCAAGAGCGATGAGCGTTGATTACAGCAATGACGATCTGACCAAGCTGGCGGACAAAATCCGCAACTTCCACATGGACGTGAGCAAGCGCGTCACGTCGCTGAACACGGTTGTGGACATGATCCAGGCCGGTTGGAAGGGCGCGGCGGGCAAGGAATTCGACACCCTCCAGCGCGGAGTCAACCAGCACCTGAAGAAGCTTCAGGACAACCTCGTAGACCTCGAAGACGTGATGCGCATGAGCGTCAAGGGCTTCGACAGCCACGAGCAGGAGCGGATCGCCCAGATCCGCAAGGTGGACAACTCGTACGAGGTGCCGAGCAAGATCGTCGACCACGCCTGAGACGCTGCGACCGAAAGTCAGGGAGTACCGAGATGTCTGACAACTTCGACCGCACAGCGGTCAATTACGACACCGTCACGACGGCGGCCACGGATGTGCGGAACACCGCCAGGCACATGGATGAGGGCCTGGAGACCCTCATGCGCGAGGTCGCACGCGTTGCCGAGACCTGGCAGGGCGAGGCCAGGACCGCGTACCACGACATTCAGCGGCAGAGCGAGGCGGAGATGAACGCCATGGTGCAGAAGCTCCATCGCATCGCCCGCCTCCTGGACGAGTCCGTCGTCGGGTACAGCGACACGGACAAGGGCAACGCGGCGCGCTTCCGCATGCTGAGCTGAGGCCTGCGGCTCGACCGGTGACACGTGTGTGGGCCGGGGCGTACGCATCGCCCCGGCCCACACACACTTCTCCCCGCACACGCACCGAACTCACCCGACGGCGCCGGCCCCGTCCGCCGGCAGGCCACCGTTCCGCGGAGTCGGCTCCAGATCGAACTCCCCGTCCCGCGCCCCGAGTACAAAGGCCCGCCACTCGGCCGCGGTGTACCGCAGCACGGTCCCGGGATCCAGCGACGAACGCATCGCCACGGCCCCCTCGGGCAGATAAGCGATCTCGACGCGCTCCTCGGCCTCCTCCGTACCGGGTGCGCTATGCCACTCGACGCCGGAGATATCAAGGCCGTAGAGCTCGTCCTTCTCCCGCTCCTTACGCGCCTTGACGTCCTCGTCCTGTCCCTCGCCCATGACGAACCGGCCCCTTCCCGACGTACGAAACCACCTGCGGACTCAGCCTACTTGGCGGGGTGGTGGCGTGGTGTGGAGAGCGACGGAGGGGTTACGGCAGGTCGGTGCAAGCTCGGTGCTCCCCGTCCCGGTGCTGCGCGCGTGGAACATCAGTCCTTCGGGAACGGCTTCATGGTTGCCGCATTTGGCAGAAAAATTTTGTTCTCGCACTTCAAGGCGGCGATCATCTTGTCGCTGGCCCCGAAGACGGCGCGGAATTGGGAGGGTGCCGTGAGGTCCAGATCGTTGTCAATGGTGCCGGTGACATTGATTGAAGAGCTGGATCCCTTGGGTGTACAGGGAAACAGGATGGTACTGGAGCTTCCGGCACTGACCGCTTGCATGCCATTCTTCAATCCGTAAGCTCTGTACCCGTTCGTGCTACGTCGCTCTTCCCTTGGGTAGAGTGGCCCGTCGCTCACATCGAATTGGATTCTCAACGCGGGTGACCCAGGGGTGGGATCTTCCTCAAAGGGAACATTGCAGACCTCCACCTTGCTTTCTTTCAAATCTTTGGCTGCGGAGGCATAGCTAATTTTGGGATCGGAAGGACTACGTACCTTCTCGATCTCCGTACTCTTCTCGGCTTCTGCCAGAGAACCCGAGTCGAGCACGCCCTCGCAGGCAGTTTTCAAAGCTGAAACCCCATGCGGCGGTTCGTCCTCAGCCGTACAGGCCACCGGCAAAAGCAGTAGCACGGCAAGAGTTCCTGCTGAGCTGCGCTTCATCGCCTGCCTCCGTCGGTTCGATCGGCGACGCTGGCCCCGCGGTCGTACGCGTTGAGTGCGCCTTCGGTGAAATCCTGGTCCGGGTTGTTCTTCAAATGCAGGAGGGCTGGATTCGTCGCGCGAAGATGGCCCAGTTCACTGAATTCATCTGCAGTCATGCGGTTCTTGTTTGTGAGGTCGGCCTCTCTCTTCTTCGTCTCCTCGTCGATTTCCATGCCCCACTGAGTTTCCACGGCTCCGGACACGCCCTCGACGATGGTCGGAACGACGAAGGCCGCCGCAGCTGATGCTGTCGGACCACCTAGAGGCAGCACGGCAACGCCGGTTGCCAAACCGAGGCCCTGGCTGATCCCGAACTTCTTCCACTCTGCTGATTTTGCGAGTTCTTCGTTCATCTTGTCTGTGGCATCGTTGCTTGCCTTGTCGACTTGGGAGATACGGGCTTCGTCCAGCACGCCGTGAATGTACGCGCCGTTGTTGAGCACTTTCTCGGCACTGTTTGCATCATCGGCATGGGCCTCTAGAGCTCCGAAGGTGAACGCCTGCTGGGCAGAAGAGAGGATCTCGTAGCTCCCTTCATGCTGTCCGACGTTGTAAAGAAAATTCCTTGCGACAGTGGGGTCGAGATCGGCGTGGCCGGCGTCGCCGTTCGGTCGATACAGATCATCGCGGTGAATGGACGAACCGCGCCCGCCTTCGTTGATTGTGGCCCAATTCAAATCATCAGCGTACCCCGCACCGATTCTCGCCAGGCTGTTACCGATGCCGGTCTTGTTCTCGACATAGTCGATGTCAGATGCCACGGTTGTCGCCATCTGCTCCATGATATTAGCGGTGCGCGCATCACGATGGAGTTCGTGTCCAGCCGCGTCGTACGGTGACCCCAGAGTTGCGGCCTCAAGTGCATGACCCAACTCTCCGTACCCGAACCCCGCCTTGTTGTCCGCAGATGGATTCCCGTCGGGCCACTCGCGGCCGGACATCAGGTACTTCAGGTCGGAGTCAGTCTTCCCTTCGGCAGCCCAATCCTTCGCGTACAGGAGGTCCTTGGCTGCCTCTGGATTATGTCCGAGCGCCTCCATGTAGCCGGCCATCGGGTCAAATCCCTGATCGCTTCCCGACCCAAAATTCAAGAATACATCTCGTTTCCAGAGATCTGCAGGCGCCTCCTTGCTCTTCTGTTCAAACTCAAGAAGTTCCTTTCCGTAGCTGTTGAGGAACTTGTCATCATATTCGCCGTATCGCATCAGGCTGCTCATGACCTGAAAACCGCGTGGCCCGTCGTCGCTCGACGAGTACTTTGAAGTTGTGATGACCGGCTTGTCACCAAGCGAGACCATGTCGGCTTTCCAGCGCTTCATCCCTTCACTATCCGAATGAGACGCCGTCGCCAAGGTGTAGCTGAGCGACTTTTGGATCTTTGCGGACTCTTTCGTCTGGGCGTCGCCAAACTGACGACGGTCCGCGATCTTGGACCAGAGGTCGAGAGTTCCAGCCGCACCCGTGCGAGTTGCAAATTTCTCTGCGAAGTAGGGATCTCCTTCATGCCGACTGAAAATGCTGTTGATCCTTTTCAGTGTGGCGGGATCGAGTGAGTCATCTGCGTCAGCCAGGGCGAGTTCGCTCTTCTCGCCGGTAAGTTTTTCGAGTTCCTTAAGGTCCTCCTCAACCCGCTTACGTCCATCCTTGGCGTCAGCGATGCTGTTGTACGTATTGGCGTCGAACCCCTTCTTTCGACCGTTATGGTCCTGGCTCAGCACCCAAGCCAGAAGCTCGTCGGCTTCCTGGGCCCTGTCGATGTGGCCCTGGATGCTGGTCTTATAAGCTTGAATCGTCTCGCGATAGCTCTTGTTGAGCATTCCGAGATCTTCAGAGGGTGTGTCCTTCGGCGGGGAAAGGTAAACTTCCCCGTCGGGTCGGATTGCAAGGTACTTGTCTTCTTCGATGTCTTTCGTGAGTGTGCGCAACTTTGATTGTGACTGGGTGAATACCTCGCACGCGTCGTCCAGAAGTTTGTGGACGTCCTCTGCTTCATCGGCTGCGTAGTCGATCTGCCGTTCTACATATTTGAACTTTTCGATCGCGGCGGACGCGGCTTCACCTTCCCAGTCCGACCCTTGCAGTCCCTTCTCGACCGTATTGACGAATTTGGTACTCGCCGTCCTGAATTTTTGCGGCAAGTGGCGCCATTTGGATACCGCTTGAGAGAGGGCGGAAAAGTCTGCGTTGAGTAGCTTTTCGTAGGTGAGCATTTATGGTCCCCGTTTTATGTAGTGCCTACTTCAGATCTTTGCCCTCGCGGCTGTGGCGATCCTTCTCCTTCCTCTCTCGCGCCATGTAGGACTGTGCGCTGGTCCGTAGGGCGCCCGATACGTCGTCTTTCAAGAGGGATTCGACATGCGTCATCTGACCCTTCCAGCGGTCTGCGAAGGTCGAGAAGGCGGAGGATGACTCGAAGCCCTTCAGGCTGGGGCCGACCTGTGCAGTCTCTTTCATGGCGGAGTTGTCCGCTTTCATGAAATCTTCACGGACCGTGTCGGCCTTTCCGGCCCGTTCGTTGAGGATGCTCGAGGTTACTTTGAGGCCGCGCCCGAGCCCGCGATTGCCTGTACCGTCATAGGATGCATTGAGCTGCATGTTTGTTTTGGCGGTGGCGGCAGAACGTGCCGATGCCCAATCGGAATCGAATGACATGGGGCTCCTGTAAGGTCCGCGAGATGTGCAATTACGATCACGTTCTGTGATCTGAGTCAGCCTGGTAGGTGCAGACGGAGTCCGGCGCGGGATCCGCAACCCGTGCCCGCTGGTGGAGAACTCGACGCCGAGAACGTGCGGCTACGACGGCTACTGCCAGGCCGAGGAAGACGGCTGATGCGATGCCTGTGACTACCCAGAGCACGCTGTTGTCCTCCTTCTCTGCACTCTCCGCCGCGGTGGCTGGGGCGTTGGCTTCCTGCTCACCACTCGTGTCACGGCCGGCCGAGTNNACTCGGCCGCCGCTGCGAGGTCCGGCAACGGGTACTTATCAGCAGGCCCAGGGTCGCCCGGGTCCTTGAGCGCGATGCGCGGACGTACTGCGCCATAGCCCACCGAGTCGTCCCGGCTCCAGCCGTCGTCGTTGCCCTGCATCGTGTTGATCATGACCCGTAGGACCTGGTTGTTCGTCCAGTTGGGGTGCTTGGACCAGATGAGGGCGGCGGAGGCGGAGGCGATGGCCGTGCTGTTACTCGTCCCGTGGGTCTTGCACAGTTGGGTTCCGCCGGCGCATGCGTGCCACATGTTGTCTCCTGGGGCGACCATGTCGACCTGAGGGCCCCACTGCGACTCTTCGGTCCGCTCGACCTTGCTGTTGATGGCGCCGACTCCCACAACGCCCGGTGTGGCTGCCGGGTACTCCGCCTCATTGCCCTTGGCGGCGCTGTTCCCTACGGCGGCGAAGATGAGCTTTCCTTTGCCGATCGCGTATTTGACCGCGGCGGTGAGCTCGGGGGTGTTCACATTTGAGGAGCCGGGACGGTTCGAGTTGCCCATGGAGATGTTGAGGATCTGGGCCTTGGAGTCGGCCGCGTAACGGATGGCAGTCGCCATGTCGTGCGAGTACCCGGACAGTTGACGGGCTTGGGCCGACCTCTCGTTGCCGTAGGTCATTCTGATCGGAAGGATTCTGGCGCCTGGAGCGAGTCCGTACGAACCAGCCGTCTCTCCCCGCGCGCCTGTTCCTGCGATGAGCGCTGCGGTTCCCGTACCGTGATTCGCTCGGTCGCTGGTCTCATCACCCGGGAGGTCCGAGTAGTCCCTTCCATCGAGGACTTGACCGCGTAGATCAGGGACCGTGTCATCGACTCCGGAGTCAATGACCGCGACGGTTACGCCGCGGCCGGTACTGGCCTTCCACATCTCCTCGGCGCGCATGGCGTCAAGGTGCCACTGCCTGGAGCGGACGGTGTCGGCATGAGCCGGAGCGGCCGCGATGCTCGCCATGAGAAAGGCCAGGGCCGCCGACACGGCGACCCTGGAGCGGACGATGCTCTTCCTGGTGGTGGGCATCTGCGTTCCTTGTCAGGTCAGTCGACGACTGGCGGGACGATACGGCGGTGGTCAGGCTGCCACGTCTCTTCCTCTTCAAAGAGATGATTCGACCGTTCGGGCCGTCCCTCGTCACGGCGTGAAGAGTTCCCCTGGCCGCTTTGCGGGACGGTAGAGGGGCGTCCCATGGCTCCGGAGCGCGTCGAGTCACTTGCGGCGGAACCACGTACCAGCCCTGCACCACCCGGTGTGAATGGGCGTCCTTCAACCCGGCCGGGTTGAAGCGGCTGCCTGCCGATGGCTCCACCGGGTTCCCCGGTAAGACGGCGACCGCCCACAACACCTGTGCGACCGGCCCCGGGCCCAGCTCCAGGACCGGCTCCCGGGCCCATGGGCGGACGGCCCTGCATGTGGTCTCCGCCGAAGACATTGCTTCGGGGGATCCCGGTCGTCGGACGCCCAGAGTTCGGAGGCAGGGGACGACCGCCGATGATGCCGGGGTCCTTGGGCGGTCGATTGCCGAGCCCGTAGTTACTCCCTCCAGGGGAGGGCGGGAGTGGCGGGCGCACTGCCGGCGAGGGACGACCCGGCGGCGGAGCGGTGGGGCCCGGTTGGCCAGGGTTCGGACCGAAGGGGGGAGGCGCGGTGCCGAGGCTAGGAGGCGTCAGAACTTCAGGTCGGCCCGAAGGGACGGGGCCAGGGCCAGGAGGAGCCTCTGGCGGAGGCGACGACGGAGGGAGCGTCGCGACGCGGTCGATCCCCATGGACACGGGCTCCGGGCGGTGCGGCTGCGAAGAGGCGGGTGGCGCTGTCGGTACGGCACCTTCGGGTGACGCACCTGGTGCGCCATGGCCTGCAGAGGGGGCCGCAGCGGATGCGACCGGCATCGCGGGAGAAGGACCGGAAGCCGCCGGGCCGCCCGACGCAGTGCCACCCGCCGTCGGTCCACCCGCTTGGTCCGGCAGTGCCTGGTAGCTACCGCCGTCAAGCCACCCGTCAGGGTTGTCGCTATGCCTCGCCGGCGGCGCAAACGTAGGCGGCCTAACCCCATTAACCTGCTGCGCGGACTGCTGATACGTCTGCGCCAACTTCCGCATCCGCTGCACCGCCTCCGCCTGAGCCGCCTCGATCCGGCCCTGGGCCGCGGTCGCGTCCGCCTTGGAGTCCCGGGTGACCTTGCGGGCGTCGGGATCGTTGTGGGCCTTCTGGGCGGCGTCCATGTTCTTGTTGGCGGTGCGCAGGTCGGCCTTGGCCTGGGCCGTGTCCGAGGCGGGCGGCATCGATGCCTTCGCCTCGGCGATCGCCTGGGCGACCACGCCCATCCAGCGCGACGCGACCTCGCTGTACTCCCCGAGGTACAGCGTGGCGCTCGCCGACTGCGTGCCCCACGCGCGGAAGGCGTCGCCGCCCTCTCCCTGCCAGTGCAGGCCCTTCGTGTACGTCATGAGGTCGTCGCCGATCTTGGTGATCGTCGACGCGGCCTTGGACAACTTCCCGGCGAGTTGGGACGCGCCCTCCGAACTCGCGGACTCCAGCAGCGCGAGCAGTTGCTCGTGCGTCATTGACTCGAAGTCCGTGTGAGCGAGTTTCGGTTTGCCGCCGCCCTTGGATCCGTCAGCCATGTCCTTGTGCCCCCGTTCCCCGTCCTCGTCCCCGTCTCCACGCCCGTGCCCGTGCCCGTCTCTGTTCGGTCGTCACAGAGCCGTGTCCTTGTCCGTCGGCTTCGGGCCGGAACCGTCGGTCCCACCAGAGCCGGAGCCGGACGAGCCGCCAGGCCCCTGTGCGTACGGATCCCGGTCCGGGTCGTAGTACTTCTCGGCCTCCGCGTTGACCGCCTTCATCCGCGCGCGGATGTCGTCCTCAAGGTTGTCGTAGCCCACACGGGATGCGTGGACGGCAAGTCCCAGCCCCTCGATCTGCGTGCCCAAAGCCTTCGAGAGCTTCTCCAGCTCGTCATGCACGGTCGAGTACGAGTCGTAGAGGTACTGCGCCTCTTTGAAGTCCTCCGAACCCAGCTGCGCTCGTGACAGCCGGTCGGCCCCGACCCTGCCCGGCGCCGCCTCAGAGCCCTCGAGCTCGATGAGCAGGTCGTCGACGCGCTTTTTGAAGCCCTTCATCGCGCTTGCCTGGACGTCCAGCGCCATTTGTGGATTTACGCCGTAAAGGTTGTCGAACGACTTGTCCGTGTCCGGCGTTCCGCCGTTGCCCCCGCCCGAACTCGCCACGCCTGCCTCCCCGTTCAGTCATGTATCCAGCACGCACTCTAGTAGTGGTCCGGGAGCCGCCCCACTTGAATCAGGGCCGTGCCCCGCTTTCGCGACACGAAGGTTCCGCGTCCCGGCGGCATCGGGCGTGCGCGGACATTTCCGAGGATGTCCCCTTCGCTCGGATCGCCCGACAACAGCACGCCCTGCGCGCCCAGTTCCTTCACCCGCTGCATGAAGGACTCGTACATCGAGCGTGAGGCGCCGGCGGCGCTCCGCGCGATGATGAACTTGACGCCCACGTCCCGGGCGAAGGGCAGGTGCTCGACCAGCACGCTCAGTGGATTGACCGAGTTGGTGGCCACCAGTTCGTAGTCGTCGATGATGACGAACAGTTCCGGACCGTTCCACCAGCTTCGATCACGAAGCTGCTGCGGAGTGATGTCGGGCTTGGGTGCCCGCTTCTCCATGAACGTGGCGATGGCGTTCATGTGGACGTCCATTGCCGACGCCATCGGGGCGTATTCCAGCAGGTGGTCCGGCGACACGGCCTCAAGCATGGTGCGCCTGTAGTCGCCGACCACGATGCGTGCCTGCGCGGGTGTGTACCTCTCCGCGATTTGTTTAGCGATCAAACGAAGCAGATTCGTCTTGCCCGATTCGCTTTCACCGAAGACCAGGAAGAATGGATCTGTCTCGAAATCGACGAAGACCGGTTCCAGGTTCGTCTCGTCGATACCGATCGCGACGCCGTGCTGCGGGAACTCGAAACCCATCGGGAGCTGATCGGCGGGGAGTTTGCGCGGCAGCAGCCGCACGGTCGGCGCGGCGGGCCCGTGCCAGTTGCTCTTCACCGTTTCGACCAACTGGGCCGTCGCGTCGGACAGGTTCACCGGATCGGGTGACGAGCCGACGCGCGGCATCGCCGTCATGAAGTGCAGCTTCTCCGGTACCTGGCCGCGGCCCGGCACCCCGGCTGGCACGTTCATGGCGACCTTGCGGTCGAATTCCGAGTCCATGACGTCGCCGAGACGCAGCTCCAGGCGGCCGAGCATCTGGTCCTTGAGCGCCGCCCGTACCTCCATGTAGCGCGAAGCGGACACGACGACGTGCACGCCGTATCCGAGGCCACGACCTGCGATGTCGTTGACGACGCCCTCGAGCATGTCGTAGTCGTTCTTGAAGCTTCCCCACCCGTCGATGACGAGGAAGACATCACCCCAGGCCTCGCCGGGAAGCTGCCCCGCGGCGCGCT
Organism: Streptomyces atriruber; assembly: GCF_001418325.1. Classification (GTDB taxonomy): domain Bacteria; phylum Actinomycetota; class Actinomycetes; order Streptomycetales; family Streptomycetaceae; genus Streptomyces; species Streptomyces atriruber. The sequence continues at coordinate 9,700 of NZ_LIPN01000351.1, forward strand.
GTCGCCGATACGTGGTGATCGAGTCGATGCCGTTGGCGCGGAAGAAGGCCTCGCGGCGGTTCAGGACACCGGCTACCTCGGCCACCGCACGTCGTACCCGTTCCGGGTCCAGACGCGAAGCGACCCCTCCCACATGCGGCAGATCGGCGATCGAGGCCAGGCCGCCGCCGCCGAAGTCCAGGCAGTAGAACTGCACTTCGTGGGCGGTGTGGGTCAGCGCGAACGACGTGATCAGCGTGCGCAGCAGTGTCGACTTTCCGGACTGGGGTCCACCGACCACCACCATGTTTCCGGCCGCGCCCGAGAAGTCGCTGTAGAGCACTTCACGCTTCTGCTCGAAGGGCTTGTCGACCAAGCCCAGAGGGACGGTCAGGCCCCCGGGGCGCGTGTAGTCCCCGGCGTGCAGGCCCCGCTCCGGGGACACCACGAGCTTCGGGAGGATCTGGTCCAGCGTGGGGGCCCCGTCCAGCGGCGGCAACCACACCTGATGCGCGGGCACGCCCTGCCCTTCGAGGCGGCGTACCACGACATCGAGCACGGTGTCGGCCAGTGCGTCTTCCTCCCGGCGGGAGGACGCGCGGGGCTGTCCGGCGTCCGGGGCCGTGTACGTCGCTGCCACCGGAGCCGCCGTGAAGAGTGCGGGCCTGCGCTCGATGGGCAGTTGAGCGGACGCCGGGTCCGCGCCACCCGCGCGGTACACCCCGGAGACGTACGCCGCCTTGAAGCGGGTCATCTCATCCGTACCGAACTTCAGGTAGCCGGAACCCGGCACGGACGGCAGGTGGTACGCGTCCGGAACGCCCAGTGCCGTACGCGACTCGGAGGCGGAGAAGGTGCGCAGTCCGACGCGGTACGACAGGTACGTGTCGAGCCCGCGCAGCTTGCCCTCTTCGAGACGCTGTGAAGCGAGCAGCAGATGCACGCCCAGGGAGCGGCCGATGCGGCCGATCTGGATGAACATGTCGATGAAGTCGGGCTTGGCGGTGAGCAGTTCGCTGAACTCGTCGATCACCAGGACGAGGGAAGCCAAGGGGGCCAGCGGCGCACCCGCGGCGCGTGCCTTCTCGTAGTCGTGCATGTTCGCGTAGTTGCCCGCCGAGCGCAGCAGCTCCTGTCGGCGCTGCAGTTCGCCGCGGATCGCGTCGCCCATGCGGTCCACGAGGGTGAGGTCGTCGGCGAGGTTCGTGATCACCGCCGCGACGTGCGGCATGTCCGACATTCCTGCGAACGTCGCACCACCCTTGAAGTCGGCGAGGACGAAGTTCAGGGTCTCGGAGGAGTGGGTCACGGCCAGTCCCAGAACCAGCGTGCGCAGGAGTTCGGACTTGCCTGAACCCGTGGCACCCACGCACAGCCCGTGCGGGCCCATGCCCTCTTGCGCTGCCTCCTTGAGGTCCAGCATGACCGGCTGGCCGTCCTCACCCACGCCGATGGGGACGCGGAGCCGCTCTGCCGTCGAACGGGGCCGCCACGTGCGCGTGACGTCCACCGATCCCGCGTCTCCCAGATTCAGCAGATCGGTGAAGTCCAGGTTGGCGAGCAGCGGCTCGTCGTCGTCGCCTCCGCCCATGCGCAGCGGTGCCAACTGCCGTGCCAGCGCCTCGGCGGCCGGCAGGGACAGCGTGTCCGGCGCGCCTTCGTAGGCAACGCCGCCGGTCGACTCCAGGAGCAGCTTGCCGGGGCGTGTCACGACGGAGAGGCCTCCGCGCGGCTCGTCCAGCTCCCCGGTGACCACCTCGATGATCGTCACACCCTGCAGGCCTTCCGGTGCGGCGAAGGCGGACGTCGGCGGCACCATGCCGCCGTCGAGCACCACCACGAGGTGCGGCTGATCGAGCACGGGCTGTCCGTCACGGCTGAACCGCGGTCGGCCGTCGAGGCGGTTGGCAAGGAGCTGTTCCAGCTCACCGAGGTCGTCGCCGAAGAGCCGCCTCGCGCCGGCGCCGTCGACCTGCCCCGGCAACTGGCAGTGGGGCAGCCACTTCGTCCAGTCCCATCGCCCGACGGCACCGGGGGCCGCGACCACCGCGATCACCAGGTCCTCCGGACCGTGCAGAGTGGCCAGTTGGGCGACCAGCGAGCGTGCGGTGCCCTGCGCGGATTCCGGCTCTCCGGACACCGTCAAGTGGTAGAAGGCGCGCATCGAGACCGCGACCGGCAGCCCCTCCAGCGAGCTGTGCACGGCGAGGAACCGCTGCATGGCCCCCGCGGCCAGCGGCTCCAACTCGTCGACCGGCGCCGTCTCGGGCGCGACCAGGGGAGTGGACAGCTGCTGCGGGCCCAGGCCCACCCGCGCCTGCCCGAAGTCCTGGTCGCCTATGCGGCGTTCCCACACCCGGCTCCCCTCGGCGACCACCGACCACAGCTGCTCCGGGGCGGGGTGCAGATAGAGCTGCGCGTCGCGCTGCTTCAGGGCGGTGCGGCGCACCGTACGGCGCGTCTGCGCGAGGTGCTTGAGGTAATCGCGGCGTACGTCCGCCATTTGCCCCTGCGTACCGCGCCGGTATCTGACGACCTGGGCGACGACCATCGCGACCGTCGACACCAGCATGACGACGCCCATGATGCGCATGAAGGGATGGGCGTTGGGCGACGCGAAGAAGAAGACCACCGACGAGCCCATGCCGAGCGTCGGCAGGACCTGCATCAGCACGCCCTCCTGCTGGCCGCGGGGGAGCTCCGGCGGAGGTGCCAACTGCAGCTCATCACTGGGCACTTCGGGTGGCAGAGAACGCGGCGGGCGTTTGATGACGATCTGACTCACCGGAGCATCAATCCCCCCTATGCGGACGGACAGTTCCGTGCCGCTGCCTCATCGGTGCGGTCTCCCTCCGCACCCGGGTGATCCTATGTGCAGGCACTGACAGGGCGTAGCGGTAGGGTGACGCAGGCACGGTGCGCAACCGCGAATCAGGGGGTCATTCAAGGTGAGTTCGCCCGCAGCGACCGGTTTCTGCAGGGTCACTGTCGTCGCGCCCGACAGCCGTATCGATGTGGCTCTGCCCGAGGACATCGCCGTGGCCGACATCTATCCGGAGGTTCTCCGGCTGACTCGCCAGACCCAGCCGGTCGGCACGCCGACCGGCTACAACCTCGTCCGCCAGAACGGCACCGTTCTGGAGGGCGCCCGCACGCTCGCCGCCCAGCGGGTCCTCGACGGCGAGGTGCTCAGCCTGCGGCCCTTCGCCATGTCGCTGCCGCCCGCCGTGTACGACGATGTCGCCGACGCGGTCGCGACGGCCGTGGTCCAGGACCGCAGGCTGTGGAGAGACGCACTGCTGCGCGGTGCCGGCCTGACCGGAAGCTTCCTGGTCCTGCTCCTGATGGCCTTCGTGCTCTGGTACGCCGATCCCGTGCGCCACGACATGCACAGCCTGCCGGGCATCCTCGCGGGCGGCATCGGTCTGCTCCTCATAGCCTTCGCCGGCGTACGCGTGCGTGTGTACGAAGACCGTGCCGTCGGTGCGGTCCTGGGGCTCGCCGCCCTCCCCCTCCTCCTCGTCGCCGGATCGGGAATCATCGCCCCGGACGCGGGGCAAGGACCGGGCCGACTGCAGTTCCTGCTCGGCTGCGTCACCGTGCTCGTGGCATCGGTGCTGCTCGTCGTGGTCTCGCCCGGCAGCGACGCCCCTTTCGTGGCAGCCACCTTCCTGGCGACAGCGGGAACCCTGGCGACCTTCGCCGCGATCATCACCGAAGCCACGGCGACCGAGGCCGCCGCGGTCACCGCCCCGGTCACCATCGCCCTCGTCGCGTTCCTCCCGGGGCTGTCCGCGCGCTTCGCCCGGCTGCCCATCGGCTATGCCTCGCCGCGGAGCTCCGTGCAGGAGGACTTCGACGCCGACCTGAACGCGACCGTCGACCCCGGCCCCCTCGACGCGGCCCGGATCGCGGCCCAGGCCCGGCGCGGCCACGAGCTGCTGCTCGGCCTGGTCGCGGGCTCCGCCTCCGTCATCGTCGGGGCTGCCGTCGTCCTCGGCTTCTCGCGGAACGTCTGGGGGCAGCTCCTGGCACTGGCCGCGGGTCTGGCGATCCTGCTCCGCGCCCGGCTCTTCCGCTACACCTCGCAGGTCGTGTGCGCGCTCGGCGCGGGCATCGCCGCCATCGCCCTGCTCCTCATCGGTCTGGCGCTGAACCCGCACGACGACGCCCTGCGGGAGCTGCTCCTCCACGACGACCGCGGCCCCCTGGACCTGCGCGCGGTCTGGCTCACCGCCGCCATCGCGCTGGGCTGCGCCCTGCTGACGGCCATCTCGTTGATCATTCCGACGAAGGGGCTCTCCCCCTTCTGGGGCCGCCTCCTCGACCTCACGGAATCGGCGATACTGCTGTCCCTGGTCCCGCTGAGCCTCGCCGTGCTGGACGTCTACGACGCGGCCCGCTCCTTGACCAGCTGAGCAGGCCGGCACGAGCTGGGCAGGGCGGCGCCAGCCGAGCAGGGCGGTATCGCCCCGGGCAAACCACCCGCAAGCCGACTGGTACCCTGTGAAACGATCGTCTGTATGCGCACCCCCGAATCCCCAGGGATCCGGAACCCGGGCCCACTGAGGACCCGGACCCGCGCCGGACGGCTCATCCCGGCCTCCCGAGTCACGGAAGCCCCCCTGAGACGTAGACCAGGGGCACTCGGAGGCACTCGAAGACATCACGAGGAGTACGCGTGTCGCTCGACGCCGCTACGAAGAAGCAGATCATGACCGAGTTCGGCCAGAAGGAGGGCGACACCGGCTCCCCCGAGGTGCAGGTGGCGCTGCTCTCTCGCCGTATCTCGGACCTGACCGAGCACCTCAAGACCCACAAGCACGACCACCACTCGCGTCGTGGTCTGCTGATCCTGGTCGGCCAGCGTCGCCGCCTGCTGCAGTACCTGGCCAAGAAGGACATCCAGCGCTTCCGTGCGCTGGTGGAGCGCCTGGGCATCCGCCGCGGTGCGGCCGGCGCCAAGTAAGACGCCGTGAAGGGAGCGGTTCCCACGCGAAGGGGGCCGCTCCCTTTGCTGTACATGCGCGGTGTCGCCGACGCTTTGTAGTCTGGTGACACACGCACGTCCCCGCGGGCGAGGAATGCCCTCGGGGCGACAGAACGAAAACCCCCACGAGGGAGAGGCGCACCCAGCCGCCGCCGGTCCTCGGTAGTGGCCCCCGGGAGACATCCCCGGGTGCTTCGATCGAAGACCGGCCCGCACACACGGCGCGCTTCTCCACACAGTCCCGGTCCACGCACGACGCATGGACGCAGATGCACGGGACACCGCCTCCGGTCCACACGGGACCAGGGGCGCGAAGACGAAAACGTAGACACGTAGGAGAACAGTGGAGAACGAGACCCACTACGCCGAGGCTGTTATCGACAACGGCACGTTCGGCACCCGCACCATCCGCTTCGAGACGGGCCGCCTGGCCAAGCAGGCCGCCGGCTCCGCCGTGGCGTACCTGGACGACGACACCATGGTGCTGTCGGCCACCTCCGCTTCCAAGCGGCCCAAGGACCAGCTCGACTTCTTCCCCCTGACGGTGGACGTCGAGGAGCGGCAGTACGCCGCCGGCAAGATCCCCGGTTCGTTCTTCCGTCGTGAGGGTCGCCCCTCCGAGGACGCGGTCCTGACCTGCCGCCTGATCGACCGCCCGCTGCGTCCTTCCTTCAAGAAGGGCCTGCGCAACGAGATCCAGATCGTCGAGACGATCATGGCGCTCAACCCCGACCACCTGTACGACGTGGTCGCGATCAACGCCGCCTCCTGCTCCACGCAGCTGGCCGGCCTGCCCTTCTCGGGCCCGATCGGCGGCACCCGCGTGGCGCTCATCAAGGGCCAGTGGGTCGCCTTCCCGACGCACACCGAGCTTGAGGACGCCGTCTTCGACATGGTCGTCGCCGGTCGCGTCCTCGAGGACGGCGACGTCGCGATCATGATGGTCGAGGCCGAGGCCACCGAGAAGACCATCCAGCTCGTGAAGGACGGCGCCGAGGCCCCGACCGAAGAGGTCGTCGCCGCCGGTCTGGAAGCCGCGAAGCCCTTCATCAAGGTCCTCTGCAAGGCCCAGTCGGACCTCGCCGCGAAGGCCGCCAAGCCGACCGGCGAGTTCCCGGTCTTCCTGGACTACGAGGACGACGTCCTCGAGGCCCTGACCGCCGCGGTCAAGACCGAGCTCGCCCAGGCGCTCACCATCGCCGGCAAGCAGGAGCGCGAGGCCGAGCTGGACCGCGTCAAGGAGATCGCCGGCGAGAAGCTGCTCCCGCAGTTCGAGGGCCGCGAGAAGGAGATCTCCGGTGCCTACCGCGCGCTGACCAAGAAGCTGGTCCGCGAGCGCGTCATCAAGGACAAGGTCCGCATCGACGGCCGTGGCGTCACGGACATCCGTACGCTCGCCGCCGAGGTCGAGGCCATCCCGCGCGTGCACGGCTCGGCGCTGTTCGAGCGTGGCGAGACCCAGATCCTGGGCGTCACCACCCTCAACATGCTCCGCATGGAGCAGCAGCTCGACACCCTCTCCCCGGTGACGCGCAAGCGCTACATGCACAACTACAACTTCCCGCCGTACTCGGTCGGTGAGACCGGCCGCGTCGGTTCGCCGAAGCGCCGCGAGATCGGCCACGGCGCGCTCGCCGAGCGCGCGATCGTGCCGGTGCTCCCCTCGCGCGAGGAGTTCCCGTACGCGATCCGTCAGGTCTCCGAGGCCCTCGGTTCGAACGGCTCGACGTCCATGGGCTCGGTCTGTGCCTCTACGATGTCGCTGCTGAACGCCGGTGTGCCGCTGAAGGCCGCCGTCGCCGGTATCGCCATGGGTCTGATCTCGCAGGAGATCGACGGCCAGACGCACTACGTCGCCCTCACCGACATCCTCGGTGCGGAGGACGCCTTCGGCGACATGGACTTCAAGGTCGCCGGTACGAAGCAGTTCGTGACCGCGCTGCAGCTCGACACCAAGCTCGACGGCATCCCCGCCTCGGTCCTGGCCGCCGCGCTGAAGCAGGCCCGCGACGCGCGTCTGCACATCCTCGACGTGATGAACGAGGCCATCGACGTTCCGGACGAGATGTCCCCGAACGCGCCGCGCATCATCACCGTCAAGATCCCGGTGGACAAGATCGGTGAGGTCATCGGCCCCAAGGGCAAGATGATCAACCAGATCCAGGAGGACACCGGCGCCGACATCACGATCGAGGACGACGGCACCATCTACATCGGTGCCGCCGACGGCCCGGCCGCCGAGGCCGCCCGCGCCACGATCAACGGCATCGCCAACCCGACCATGCCGGAGGTCGGCGAGCGCTACCTGGGCACCGTCGTGAAGACGACGACCTTCGGTGCGTTCGTCTCCCTGCTCCCGGGCAAGGACGGTCTGCTGCACATCTCGCAGATCCGCAAGCTCGCCGGCGGCAAGCGCGTGGAGAACGTCGAGGACGTCCTCGGTGTGGGCCAGAAGGTCCAGGTCGAGATCGCCGAGATCGACTCCCGCGGCAAGCTCTCCCTCATCCCCGTCATCGAGGGTGAAGAGGACGACGACAAGAAGGACGACACCGACAAGTGACGTCGCGTAGCACCACGACGACGGCCCGCACCTCTTCGGAGGCGCGGGCCGTCGCCCGTACCCAAACCCTCATCAAGGGCGAGAACGGCATCGGAACGGTCCGCAGGACGACCCTTCCCGGCGGCCTGCGCGTCGTCACGGAGACCCTGCCTTCCGTGCGCTCGGCCACCTTCGGCATCTGGGCCAACGTCGGCTCCCGCGACGAGACCCCCTCCCTGAACGGCGCCACGCACTACCTGGAGCACCTGCTCTTCAAGGGCACCAAGAAGCGCAGTGCCCTGGACATCTCCGCCGCGCTCGACGCGGTCGGCGGCGAGATGAACGCCTTCACGGCGAAGGAGTACACGTGCTACTACGCGCGCGTGCTCGACACCGACCTGCCGCTGGCCATCGACGTCGTCTGCGACATGCTGACGGGTTCTCTCATCCTTCAGGAGGACGTCGACGCCGAGCGTGGCGTCATCCTCGAAGAGATCGCGATGACCGAGGACGACCCGGGCGACTGCGTGCACGACCTGTTCGCGCACACGATGCTCGGCGACACCCCCCTCGGCCGCCCGGTCCTCGGCACCGAGGACACGATCAACGCCCTCAACGCGGACCGCATCCGCCGCTTCTACAAGAAGCACTACGACCCGACCCACCTCGTGGTCGCCGCCGCGGGCAACGTGGACCACAACAAGGTCGTGCGTCAGGTCCGCGCCGCCTTCGAGAAGGCCGGTGCCCTGCGGCACACCGAGGCGACCCCGATGATCCCGCGCCAGGGTTCCCGCACCCTGCGGACCTCCGGCCGCGTCGAGGTCATCAACCGCAAGACCGAGCAGGCCCACGTCATCCTCGGCATGCCGGGCCTGGCCCGCTCCGACGACCGCCGCTGGGCCCTGGGCGTGCTGAACACGGCACTGGGCGGCGGCATGTCGTCCCGCCTCTTCCAGGAGGTACGGGAGAAGCGCGGCCTGGCCTACAGCGTGTACTCGTACACCTCGGGCTTCGCGGACACCGGCCTCTTCGGTGTGTACGCGGGCTGCCGCCCCAGCCAGGTGCACGACGTCCTGAAGATCTGCCGCGACGAGCTCGACCAGGTCGCGGAGCACGGTCTGACGGACGATGAGATCGGCCGCGCCATCGGCCAGCTCGCGGGCTCCACCGTCCTCGGCCTGGAGGACACCGGCGCCCTGATGAACCGCATCGGCAAGAGCGAGCTCTGCTGGGGCGAGCACATGTCGGTCGACGACATGCTGGCCAGGATCTCCGCGGTCACCCCCGACGAGGTGCGCGAAGTGGCCCGCGACGTGCTCGGCCACCGCCCGTCCCTGTCGGCCATCGGCCCGCTCAAGGACAAGCAGGCGGCCCGCCTCCACGAAGCGGTCGCCTAGGCCGCCCGAGGGCCCAACTCCCTTAAGGAATGAAGGACATGAGCAAGCTGCGCGTGGCGGTCATCGGCGCCAAGGGCCGTATCGGCTCCGAGGCCGTGAAGGCCGTCGAGGCCGCCGAGGACATGGAACTGGTCGCCGCCCTCGGCCGGGGCGACAAGCTGGAGTCGCTGGCGGACGCCAGCGCCCAGGTCGCGGTCGAGCTGACCCACCCCGGCTCGGTGATGGACAACCTCGACTTCTGCGTGGGACACGGCATCCACGCGGTCGTCGGCACGACGGGCTGGACCGACGAGCGCCTCGCGCAGCTGCGCACCTGGCTGGCCGCGTCCCCGGAGACGGGCGTGCTCATCGCCCCGAACTTCTCCATCGGCGCCGTCCTGACCATGAAGTTCGCGCAGATCGCCGCGCCGTACTTCGAGTCCGTCGAGGTCGTCGAGCTGCACCACCCGAACAAGGCGGACGCCCCCAGCGGCACCGCCACGCGCACCGCCCAGCTCATCGCCGAGGCCCGCAGGGCAGCGGGCAGCGCCCCGCAGCCCGACGCCACGTCGACGGCCCTGGACGGCGCCCGCGGCGCGGACGTCGACGGCGTGCCGGTGCACTCGGTGCGGCTGCGCGGCCTCCTCGCCCACCAGGAGGTCCTGCTCGGCGGTGAGGGCGAGACCCTGACCGTGCGCCACGACTCGCTGCACCACAGCAGCTTCATGCCGGGCATCCTGCTCGGCGCGCGCCGCGTGGTGAGCACTCCGGGCCTCACGTTCGGCCTGGAACACTTCCTGGATCTCGGCTGACCCGAGAGCTGAGAGACATGCGCGCAAAGATCACTTACGCCGTCACGGCTGCCGTCCTGGTCGTCTACTTCGTCCTGGTCGGCAGCCGCGGCGTGCTCCTGATACAGCACGGCACCGTACTCACCGTCACCTTCGGCATCGCGGTGCTCATCCTGCCGTTCATCGGCATCTGGTTCCTCTGGAAGAACACGCAGTTCGTCCAGCGCGCCAACCGCCTCGCGGCCGAGCTGGAGGCCGAAGGCGGCCTTCCGGTGGACGAGTTGAAGCGCACTCCGGCGGGCCGCATCGACCGCGACTCGGCGGACGAGGTCTTCGCCCGCCGCAAGGCCGAGACGGAGGACGCGCCGGACGACTGGCGCTGCTGGTTCCGGCTGGCCGTCGCCTACCACGACGCCAGGGACACGCCCCGCGCGCGGAAGGCCATGCAGCGGGCCATCGCCCTGCACGCGGGCCGTCCGGTGAACGTCTAGCGGGGGAGCGGGCAGATCAGGCGGTGGGCCGGTACTCGTCGGCCCACACCTCGATGGCGTCGGCAGCGCGGTTGAACGCCTCGTACCGCGCGAGGAAGTCCGCGTTCCGGTCGGTCAGGAGCGGCTGCTGCGCTCCGGCCGACTGCTGATCACGGCGTACGAGAACGAGGGCCTGCCCCTGCACGGTGCGGGGGAGCCCCAGCCAGCGCACCGGCTGCTGCGCGGTCCGTACGGAGGAGACCTGCCCCCACTCGACCGTCTGCGTCGTCAGGAAACCGACCCTGCGCAGTCCGTGGGCGCTCACCCACGTGCCCATGCGCAGCATCCGCAGGGCGCTCGCGATGATGAGAACGGCGAGCCCCGCGCAGATGGCGGCGCCCGCGAGGGAGTCCGCGAACGCGATGATCACGGCCGCGAAGAGGACGAACGATGCGAGCAGCAGCAGAAGCGCGCCCGCGCCCACGCGCCAGGGGCCCGGGCGGTAGGGCCGGCGCCAGTGATCGCGGTCGTCGAAGGGCAGCGCGGCGTCGTCCGCCGCGTCGTCGAAAGCGCGGTCCGCGGTCAGGAAGGGCAGGGGCACGGGCTGATCCTCACTCAATCCACACATGGGCTGTGCCCGGTGAGGCTATCGAGCCGTGCTCCCTGCTACCACCCTTGGGGGGCCGGACGAGTCAGCGCCGGACCATGGAGGTCGGCACCGGTCAGCGGCCTTCGGAGGCTTCCGACTGCTGATGGTGCGCGGGTGACTGATCGGCCGACATCGCGGGCATCCCGAAGAGCAGGGAGCCCACCAGACCGGCGACGACGGTCAGACCGATGAGCGTGCGGCCCACGATCTGACTGGCCGACGCACGCTCGCGCGGCGGGGGAGTGACGTTACTGCGGAACTTGTCGGCTTCGGCGATGAAGGCGAACGGGACGGGCTCTCGCCGACGGAACATGGGGCGCGCTTCTCCTCACGGGTCTCGAACGGAGCTCTGTGAACTCTGTTACTTGGATAGACGCGCGAATCGCCCAAAAGGTGCCCTGTTTCGGCAAATTAGTCGAAGAATGTCGTGGCGGGTCACCGAACGGCCGATTGTCAGTGCCTGGCCATAGAGTGGGCGCCGCCCGAGTGATGCACATGGAAGGACCCCCGCTTGTGAGCGAGACCCCCACCGAAGACCTCAAGCCCAGCTTCCGCAGCGAGGTCACCGTCGAGCTGGTGAAGCACGCCGCCACCGACTCCGACGTCCTGTGGGCCGCCCGAGTCTCCACGGCGGGCGAGCAGTCCCTCGAAGAGCTCCAGAAGGATCCGGAGCGCTCCAAGGGCCTGATCAACTACCTGATGCGGGACCGCCACGGCAGCCCCTTCGAGCACAACTCGATGACGTTCTTCATCAGTGCCCCCATCTTCGTCTTCCGCGAGTTCATGCGGCACCGCGTCGGCTGGTCGTACAACGAGGAATCGGGTCGGTACAGGGAGCTCCAGCCCGTCTTCTACGTCCCCGACGCCTCCCGCAAGCTCGTCCAGGAAGGCCGCCCCGGCAAGTACGTCTTCGTCGAGGGCAGCCAGGCCCAGCAGGAGCTCACGGGCCGCGTCATGGAGGACTCCTACCGCCAGGCGTACGAGGCGTATCAGGAGATGCTCGCCGCCGGCGTCGCCCGCGAGGTTGCCCGAGCGGTGCTCCCCGTGGGCCTCTTCTCCTCGATGTACGCGACGTGCAACGCGCGTTCGCTGATGCACTTCCTCGGTCTGCGCACGCAGCACGAGCTCGCCAAGGTCCCGTCCTTCCCGCAGCGGGAGATCGAGATGGTCGGCGAGCAGATGGAGCAGCAGTGGGCCGAGCTGATGCCTCTCACCCACGCGGCCTTCAACAAGAACGGACGTGTGGCGCCGTAAGGCACTGATGTGCGGATGCGCCGAGCGAAGTGTCCGGATTGCGGCACTTCGTGAAGTTCATCTAGCCTGATCAAACGGACCCGGCACTGCTTGAACCCCCGAGCAGGCAGTGCCGGGCTCCACACTTGTCAGGTCCGCACACATCCCCCGAGGGGCGACCCCGCGCTGAGCAGCGAGTAGCGTGTTACCCATGGCTCCGACCTCCACTCCGCAGACCCCCTTCGGGAGGGTCCTCACCGCCATGGTCACGCCCTTCAAGGCGGACGGCGCACTTGACCTCGACGGCGCGCAGCAGCTCGCCGCCCACCTGGTGGACGCAGGCAATGACGGCCTGGTCATCAACGGCACCACCGGTGAGTCCCCGACCGTCGGTGACGCGGAGAAAAACGATCTCGTACGAGCCGTACTGGACGCAGTCGGAGACCGCGCCCACATCGTCGCGGGCGTCGGCACGAACGACACCCGCCACAGCATCGAGCTCGCCCGCGCCGCCGAGCAGGCCGGCGCCCACGGCCTCCTGACCGTGACGCCGTACTACAACAAGCCCCCGCAGGAGGGCCTGTTCCGGCACTTCACCGCCATCGCCGACAGCACGGAGCTGCCGGTCATGCTGTACGACATCCCGGGCCGCAGCGGCGTGCCGATCAACACGGAAACGATCGTCAGGCTTGCCGAGCACCCCCGGATCGTCGCCAACAAGGACGCCAAGGGCGACCTCGGCCGCGCCAGCTGGGCCATCGCCCGCTCGGACCTCGCCTGGTACTCCGGCGACGACATGCTGAACCTGCCGCTCCTGTCCGTCGGCGCGTGCGGATTCGTCTCCGTCGTCGGCCACGTCGTTACCCCGGAGCTGCGCGCCATGCTGGAGGCGCACCTCTCGGGCGACGTACAGAAGGCCACCGAGATCCACCAGAAGCTGCTCCCGGTCTTCACCGGCATGTTCCGCACCCAGGGCGTGATCACGACCAAGGCGGCGCTGGCCCTCCAGGGACGTCCCGCGGGCCCGCTGCGGCTCCCGATGGTGGAACTGTCACCCGACGAGACGGCCCAGCTCAAGATCGATCTCGCGGCCGGCGGGGTACAGCTGTAACCACAGACTTCACAACTGAATAAGCGAAAAACCGCGGGCGCGTCCCCAACCGACTACAGCCCGCACCCCACACAACAACTGCTACTGCACGAACGTCATACGCGCCACGTGCCTTGGAGGTACGTGGCGCGCGTGGTGAGGAGAGTCTTTTGAGTCATCCGCATCCTGAACTCGGCGCTCCGCCGAAGCTCCCGAAGGGCGGCCTGCGGGTCACCCCGCTCGGCGGCCTCGGCGAGATCGGCCGCAACATGACCGTCTTCGAGTACAACGGTCGCCTGCTGATCGTCGACTGCGGAGTGCTCTTCCCCGAGGAGGAGCAGCCCGGAATCGACCTGATCCTGCCGGACTTCTCGTCCATCAGGGACCGCCTCGACGACATCGAGGGCATCGTGCTCACGCACGGGCACGAGGACCACATCGGTGGTGTCCCGTACCTCCTGCGCGAGAAGCCGGACATTCCGCTGATCGGCTCCAAGCTGACCCTCGCGCTGATCGAGGCGAAGCTCCAGGAGCACCGGATCCGTCCGTACACGCTCGAGGTCGTCGAGGGCGACCGTGAGCACCTCGGTCCGTTCGACTGCGAGTTCGTCGCGGTCAACCACTCCATCCCGGACGCCCTGGCCGTCGCCGTCCGCACCCCCGCGGGCATGGTCGTCGCCACCGGCGACTTCAAGATGGACCAGCTCCCGATGGACGGCCGTCTCACGGACCTGCACGCGTTCGCGCGGCTGAGCGAGGAGGGCATCGACCTCCTTCTCTCCGACTCGACGAACGCCGAGGTGCCGGGCTTCGTCCCGCCCGAGCGCGACATCTCGAACGTGATCCGCGGCGTCTTCGCCGGCGCCCAGAAGCGCATCATCGTGGCGAGCTTCGCCAGCCACGTGCACCGCATCCAGCAGATCCTGGACGCCGCCCACGAGTACGGCCGCCGGGTCGCCTTCGTCGGCCGCTCGATGGTCCGCAACATGGGCATCGCCCGCGACCTGGGCTACCTGCGCGTACCGCCGGGTCTCGTCGTCGACGTCAAGACGCTCGACGACCTGCCCGACAGCCAGGTCGTCCTGGTCTGCACGGGCTCCCAGGGCGAGCCCATGGCCGCGCTCTCGCGCATGGCCAACCGCGATCACCAGATCCGGATCGTCCAGGGCGACACGGTGATCCTGGCGTCGTCCCTCATCCCCGGCAACGAGAACGCGGTCTACCGCGTGATCAACGGCCTGACCCGCTGGGGTGCGAACGTCGTCCACAAGGGCAACGCGAAGGTGCACGTCTCCGGTCACGCCTCGGCCGGCGAGCTGCTGTACTTCTACAACATCTGCAAGCCCAAGAACCTGATGCCGGTCCACGGCGAATGGCGCCACCTGCGTGCCAACGCCGAGCTCGGCGCCCTCACCGGCGTCCCGCACGACCGCATCGTGATCGCCGAGGACGGCGTCGTCGTCGACCTGGTCGAGGGCAAGGCGAAGATTGTCGGCAAGGTCCAGGCGGGTTACGTCTACGTGGACGGCCTCTCCGTGGGGGATGTCGGCGAGCCCGCACTGAAGGACCGCAAGATCCTCGGCGACGAGGGCATCATCTCGGTCTTCGTGGTGGTGGACTCCAGCACCGGCAAGATCACCAGCGGTCCGACCATCCAGGCGCGCGGCTCCGGCATCGACGACTCGGCCTTCGGCGCCGTCGTGCCCCGGATCCAGGAAGTCCTGGACAAGTCGGCCCAGGACGGTGTCGTCGAACCCCACCAGCTGCAGCAGCTCATCCGCCGCACGCTGGGCAAATGGGTCTCGGACAACTACCGCCGACGGCCGATGATCCTGCCCGTGGTCGTCGAGGTCTGATCCTCTCGACTGCGCGAGCTCCGGAGCGGGGCGCCTCGATTTGCATCGGGGCGCCCCGCTCCGTTAGGTTTACGGCTCCGCCAGCGAGGGAAGCCCGGCGCACTCACGTGCTCAAGGACCAACCCGAGCGGGGCGGAAAATCCGACTCAGAACTTCTGATAAAGTCGGAACCGCCG
>NZ_LIPN01000352.1 GCF_001418325.1 Streptomyces atriruber
GCGGAAGCCGGGGCGTGGGCCCGGTGCTTGGGCAGCCTGGGCAGCTCGGCGGCCGTGCGCAGCATGGGGGCCACGGGGGTGCGCAGCCCGATCGTCAGGTCCTCGCGGACGGTGGTGCGCCCGTCGAGGAAGCGGAGCAGCCGTTCCATGGGGACCTGGCGGAAGAGCCGGGTGAAGAACGACGCCCCGCTGACCCGGCCGGTGTCCAGGGCCCGCAGCAGTACGGCGTCCATGGCCCGTGACCGCGTCGAGTGCGCCGGGGGCGGCTGCGGGGTGCGGCCGCGGTGGTAGGCGGCGGCGATGGCGCGGGTCTGTCGCTGGATGGCGGCGAAGGTGTATCCGGTCGAGGGCCGGGTCGCGCCGCCCGCGGTGCCGATGCGGAAGACGGAGCGGCCTGCGCGGCGGGGGAAGCGCGCGTCGGTCATCGGGATCACGCCGTGCTCCACGCGGACCACTTCGTGGGCGCCGAGGGCCAGTTCGTGCGTCAGATAGCGCGTCAGCGCCGCGTCGTACGCCTGGTCGTCGAGGACCTTGCGGGAGAACTCCGTGTACTCGACCAGGGCCTGGTGCGGGCTGGTGGGCAGCACGTAGGCGAAGGAGAGGCCGTGCGGGGGCTGCGGGGTACGGAAGTCCATCAGGTCCGCCACCAGGGGGTCGAAGGCGGGCCGTTCGGTCGTGACGAACCACCCGTGGAAGTGCTGGAGGAGCGTGGTCCGGCCCGGTGGCAGAAGTCGCGGCGGGCGCGAGTCGAACACCCACCGGGCGCACAGCGTCAGGGGGCGTCCGCCGGGGATGCGCGTGCGGACCTCGGCCCCCTTGCCGACGTCGCGGATCTCCTCGACGACCGCCTCCAGGCGCGCCACGTTCGACTGCTCGGAGAGGCGGTCGTCGACGAGGGACTCGAAGGAGCTGGAGCGCAGCATCTTGTAGCGCAGCGGGGCGGGCGAGGCGGCGACGGCGGTGCCGTCGGGGGCGTGGACGCGCAAGGTGTCCCAGACCGCGGTCAGGGCGGCGTCGAACTCGCCGTCCGGCTCCTCCCAGAAGCACCAGGTGCGCTCCGCGGGCTTCAACGGCCCCGCGGGAGCGTCGACCAGGACCACCGACGGCAGCCGGCCACCGGGACGGCCTGCGGCCAGCCGGTAGGCGAGCGACAGGCCCGCCGCACCGGCACCCACGATGGCGATGTCCGTGTCCTGCATGAAGCCCCTCGGCGGTCGTCTGCCCATGCCCAGCATTCCGCACGGGAGCGCCACTTGGATGCACCGACCGCGCGGAGATCCGCCGGGAGGTCCCTAGACGCGGCCGTCGTGCAGGTCGGCGAGGATCTCGCGGGCGGCGCGGGTGCCGGAGGCAAGCGCCCCCTGGACGGATCCGGTGGTCCGGTGGTCGCCGCAGACGTAGCGTCCGTGCCCGACCCGGCTGGTACGGCTGAGCGCGTGGCCCGGCAGCATGACGGGCAGGGCCTCGGGCACCGTACGCACCGTCAGGAGCTCCCAGTCCGCGGTGTCGGCGGTGTCGGCCTCGTATGCCGCCGCGAGCGCGGAGCGCACGGCGCGTTCCCGGCCCGGGGTGTCGTCCCCCAGGACCGAAGTGGCCACCAGGCCGTGGCCCTTGGGGGCGTAGGAGGGCACGACCTCGCTGAGCACACAGGTGTTCAGGAAGCGCCTGCCGGAGTCGGTGAGCAGGGTCGGCTCGCCGAGGGGCGGGCGCTCGCACAGGTGGTAGTAGGTGGTGACGGCCCGGTAGGGGGACGGGGTGAGGCCGGGGAGCAGATCGGCGGCGGGCCCGGGTCCCGTGGCGACGACCACGATCGGCGCCGTCGCCTCGCCTCCCCCGCCGAGGAGTACGCCGTCGTCGGTCAGGCCCTCGACCGGGCACTCCAGACGGATCGTGGAACCGGGGAGCCCGGCGGCGAGCTGCGCGGGGACGGCGCCGATGCCCGCGGTGGGCAGACAGAGGGTGCCGCGCAGCATGCTGCGCCACACCAGGTGGAAGACGCGGCTCGACGTCTCCAGGTCCTCCTCCAGGAAGACCCCGGACAGGAACGGCCGGAAGAAGCGTTCGACGAACTGCTCGGAGAAGCCCGCGGCGGCCAGCGCCGCACGGGTGCTGCGGTCCCGGCGGTGCTTGATCCGCCCGGCCGGGGGCAGGGCGTCCCGGCCGGCGAGGAGGGCGAGGGCGGCCAGGTCGCGTGGCCCCGGGGACGAGGGGCCGTGGCAGGCGCGCCGGGCGCGGGTGGGGTCCGCCAGCCGGAGCCGTCCCCGGTCGGTGTGGACGAGGACCCCGGGGGTGAAGGGGCGCAGCCGCAGTTCGCGCAGGTTCAGGCGCCTGCGGACCTGCGGATAGGCGGTGTTGAACACCTGGAAGCCCCGGTCGATCACACAACCGCCGACGCGGTCGGAGTGCATCCGGCCGCCCACCGCGTCGGAGGCCTCCAGGACCTGGACGTCCAGTCCCTCGCCCACCAGGTCCGCGGCGCAGGCGAGTCCGGCGAGTCCGGCCCCCACCACGATGACGTCCGGTCGGTCCGGTCCGCCCCGGCTCCTGGACATGACGACCACCTTCGCTGCGCCGACGACTCGTGTGTGCCCGCGGTGCTTCCGCTACCGCGTTCCTTCCTTCTTCGGCTCGCGCACGGCGCGCGGATGCGGTCGGGCCGAGGTGAGTGCAGCGGCTGTGTCACGGGGCGTGCCGAGGAGGGTGACGGCGTCCCGGAGGCTGTTGCAGCGGCCGAACCCGGTGAGGGCGGTCCGTCCCCAGCCCGGCCCCGACGGCAGCACGAGCGCGCGTCGGCGGGCTCCCGCGGGACCCCACTCCATGGCCGCGACACGGCGGGCGACCGCCTCACCGGCCGTGCGACGGTCCTGGGACCACAGCACCACGGCCGCGGGCCCGGTACGCCGCACCGCGGCGACGAGCACCTCCGGCGGCACGGCCGCACCCAGCATGCGGGTCGGCATCCCCTGCTCACCCAGGGCGGCGTTGAGCGCCTCCAGCGGCAGGGTGTGCTGCTCGTCCGCCATGCAGGCGAGCAGCACCGGGGAACTGTCCAGGAGCGGCACCGTGTGCGGCCGCAGCAGCGGAACGCTGCGCAAGGTGGTCGAGATGTGCCAGGACAGCAGGTGCTCGACCTCCACGTACCGGTCGTCCGACAGCTCCCACTTGCGCCCCACCGCACGCAGCGTGGGCACCATCACCTCCTCCCACACGGGCACGAGACCGTACTCACGGACCAGCGCGTTGAGCCTGCTCTGCACCTCGTGCGCATCCAGCCGGACCGCGGCACGCGCCAGACCCCGGCACTCCTGACGCACGTGACCGAGCGGCAACGCGGTGCTGGCGTTGCGGTGGCGCCGTCGGCCGGGCGGGGGCCCGTCGGCAGGGGATGTCCTGGGCCCCGTCGACGGCAGTGCTCCCTCCGGCTCCTCTGACGAATCGTTTCCCGTTGACGGGGCCGATCTCGTCGCGGGCGCGGATCCCGTCGCGGGTACGGATCCCGTCGCGGGTGCGGCCGCCGGAACGTGTCCGGATTCGGCTCGGCGCGAGCTCTTGACCAGGCGTGCCGCCTCCGCGGGCGGGATGCCGCCGGCCGTGAGGCGGCACATGTGTTCCAGCATGGCGATGTCCTGGGGCGCCCACCGCCGGTGGCGCCCCTCCGGGCGGACCGCCGGGCCCAGGCCGTAGCGGCGGTCCCAGCTGCGCAGCGTGGTCGGCGAGACGCCCAGGCGTCGGGCGACGGCGCCCGAGGTCATCGCGGCCCCGGGAGTCTCCGGCGGCTCCGTACCGGCTGAATCGTTCATGCTCTACAAAATACGACGCAGAATCGATGCACGTTGCTCGACCGTCTGCCCGCGCGAAGGATCGGCGCCAGACCGCCTGCCCGCCCCGGACCACCCCGGGGCCGGAGAAGCGGTGCCCCCGGCAGAAGGAGCCGCCGCCCATGATCGCCAGTCAACCGGTCGCCGAGAGCCGTCCCGCCCCCCTGCCGGGGCGCGCGGCGGGCTGGGACGAGGAGGAATTGGCCACCGGCTTCGTGGCGGGGGACGAGGCCTGTCTGACCGTCGTCCATCATCGGTGGGCAGCCCTGGTGAACTGCGTGGCCCGGCGCTCGCTCGGGGACGCGCGGGAGGCCGAGGACGTGACGCAGCAGGTGTTCATCGCCGCCTGGCGCGGACGGGCCGGGTACTCCCCGAGCCGTGGCACCCTGGCCGGCTGGCTCATCGGCATCACCCGGCGCAAGGTCGCCGACGCCCTGTCCGCGCGCACCCGCCGGGCCGCGCTGGTGGACGCCGCGGGCGCGGCGCTCGCCGTGCGCACCGAGGAGTCATCGTCCCTGGACGGCGTGCTCGACCAGCTGCTGGTCGAGCACGAGCTGGCCCGTCTGCCGTCACCGCAGCGGAAGGTCCTGCGCCTGGCGTTCTACGACGACCTCACGCAGCCCCAGATCGCCGTCGTCACCGGCTGGCCCCTGGGCACGGTCAAGAGTCACGCCCGGCGCGGCCTGCTGCGCCTGCGCCACGCCTTCGAGAACGGCGGCGAAGCGGACACCGGCGGCCCCGGCCGGTCCGCGGGAAGCCCGCCCGTCGGGGGTCAGGCCCCCAGCAACGGTGCGCGCCCCGCCCGCTGAAGGGGGTGGGCGAGGTCCGCCAGGGCTCGCTCCAGGCTGTGCAGATGGGCGAGGGCGGGCTCCACGACGGCGTGCGGCAGATCGACGACGGCGCTGACCTCCGCGGGCACCGCCTGCTGTGTCGTCAGGGACTCGACCGCGGCCTCGACACGTCGGCAGGCGGCGGCCAGGCGGGCATCGTGCGATGCCTCGGGGTCGGCGGCGACGGCGGCCAGTCCACGTATCTCGCGCGCACAGTTGTCGAGCAACGCGACCACCTGAAGAGCACGCCCCTTGCGGGTCTTCAGCGGGCTGAACGGATGCACGAGCGGCGCGAGGGAGAGCCGCACCCGGCCGAGGATCGCTTCCAGTTCGGTGATGCGGCGGGCCGGGTCGGCGGACTCCGAGCCCGCGAGCCGTGCGGCCGCTTCCTGCGTGCAGTCGTGGACGCAGCGCAGCGCCTTCTCGATCCAGGCCTCGGTCGTGGCGTGCGTCGTGATCGGCAGCACGAGCAGCACGGCGAGCACCGCGCCGAGGGCACCGATGCCGGTCTCGGCCAGCCGCAGCGCGAGCAGGTCCGCGTCCAGCACGCCGAGCAGGCCGTACAGCGAACCGGCGAGCACCGTCACCGAGAGCATCATCCACGTGTAGGACACCGCGGCCGTGTAGAAGATGCCGAAGACTCCGATCGCCACGAGCAGGGCGCTGGGGACGGGCGCACCCTCCAGAGGTACGACGAGGACGAGGCCCGCGGCCATTCCGATCAGCGTGCCGAGCACCCTCCTGAAGCTCCGTACCACCGTCTCCCCGCGCGAGGTGGTGTTGACGAAGACCCACCAGGTGGCCCCCACCGCCCAGTACCAGCGCTCGCCGGAGAGCAGTTGCCCCGCAGCGAGCGCGAAGGCTCCGCCCGCGGCCGCCTGGATCGCCTGCCGGGTGGTGGCCCGGGCCAGCCCCCTGGCGGCCGGCGGGGCGGGCGGTACGACACCGGGCGGCAGCCTGCGCTCGTAGCACCACACCCCGAAGCGCACGGTCGAGGAAGCGGCCAGCGACAGGAGGACCGCGACGTAGAGCTGGGGCAGCTGCTGCACCTCGGTGTGGAGGAACTGGCTGATGAAGAAGGTCATGAAGGCGAACACGCCGAGCGAATGCCCTCGCGGCCCCCACCGTCGCGCGTACACGCCGAGGCCCATCACGGCCAGGAAGGCGAGGTCCCGCAGCACCGGCGTGTCGTGCAGGGACGCCGCGAGAGCCAGCACGGGGAACCCGACGGCGGGCAGCAGCACCGTGGTGATCGCCTGCCCCCGCACCGTGGTGTCCGTGACGGTGAAGAGGGCGAGCAGCGCGGCGAGCCCGCCCGTGATCGCGGCGACGAGCGAGTGTCCGGCCAGACCGCACACGACCACCGCCAAGGAGATGCCGAGTACGGCCCTCGAAGCGAAGCGCCATCGGATCCCGCCCGGGTCCGGTGCCACGAACACCCTCTTCAGCAAAACTCCCCCGCCCCTTCCGTGCCCGTCTCGACTGCCCGCATGAAAAAGGCGCCGCGGAGATCCGCAGCGCCATCGACATGCCCATCAGACCATCAAACCGCCATCTGGCTCAACCGAGCCCCGGAGAACTGTGCCATTGGCCCACCCGAACACATCGGGACCGACCACGATCAAGCCAACGGCCCATGCGGCTCCCCCGCCACGGGGAACCGGCCCGGCATCACCGGCCGCGGAGAGAGGCGGCAGCGCCTGTTGCAGGACGGTGACATTGCGAGGACAACGCAAAGGGGAGGTCGGCCGTCTAATCAGTCGTGATTGGCCCCAATGGGAAATAGCGCACCTTCTGCGTGAACTCCTCATGTCCTCTCGGAAAGGCATCTCCATGATCGTCACCAAGCGGCACTCCCTGCGCCTCGCTGCGGTAGGCATCATCGGCGCGGTCTCCGTCGCCATGGCGAGCACCGCCGCCACGGCCGCGACCCCGGCCGCGCACCCCGCTTCCGTCGCGCAGAAGGCCACCGCCCCGGCGGCCAAGATCACCGCGAAGCCCTCGGTGAAGTCCGTCAAGGCGTGGCAGCTGTTCCGCGTCACCGGCACCACGACCGGTCTGAAGCCGGGCGCCAAGGTGACCCTGCAGCAGAAGCAGCGCGGCCAGTGGGTCTCCCTGCCCGCCTCCGCTCCCGTCGCCCGCAACGGCGCCTACTCCCTGGGCGTCAAGCTCGGCCTGAAGGGCAAGAACGAGCTGCGCGTCGTCAACAAGACGACGGCCTCCCCCGTGTTCACCGTCACCGTGCGCTGACCGAGGTGGTGCGGGCGGGGCGGGACAGCAGGAGCAGGCTGTGCGGCTCCAGGCAGACCTCGGTGTCGGCCTTGTGTTCCACCTCGTCCGCCGCCCCCAAAGGGTCGGAAGTGTCGATCCGCGCCGTCCAGCGCTCGCCGTACGCGGCGTCCGGCAGGTCGAAGACCACCGGTTCCCAGTAGCTGTTGAGCAGGAGCAGGAAGGAGTCGTCGACCACGGGCCTGCCGTGGGCGTCCGGCTCCGCGATCGCGTCGCCGTTGAGGAAGACGCCGACGGCGTGCGCGTCGGCGCGCCGCCAGTCCTGGTCCGTCATCTCCAGGGCGTCGGGCCGCAGCCACACCAGGTCCGGCAGCGGCTGGCCCCGGTGCGTGGCCGTGTCGCCGCGGAAGAAGCGGCGTCTGCGCAGCACGGGGTGGGCGAGCCGGATCCCGATGGCACGACGGGTGAAGCCGATGAGTTCGCGCTGCTCGTCCGTGAGGTCCCAGTCGATCCAGGAGAGCTCGCCGTCCTGGCAGTAGGCGTTGTTGTTGCCCTGCTGGGTGCGGCCGAGTTCGTCGCCGTGGGCGAGCATCGGAATGCCCTGCGAGAGCATCAGGGTGGCCACGAAGTTCCGCTGCCGGCGCGCGCGGAGCCGCAAGATCCCCTCATCCGTGGTGGGCCCCTCGACGCCGCTGTTCCAGGAGCGGTTGACGTTCTCGCCGTCCCGGCCGTTCTCGCCGTTGGCCTCGTTGTGCTTGTCGTTGTACGAGACCAGGTCGCGCAGGGTGAACCCGTCGTGCGCGGTGACGAAGTTGACGCTGGCGCGCGGGCGGCGGCGGTCGTGCTGGTAGAGGTCGGAGGAGCCGGTCAGCCGGGAGGCGAACTCGGCGAGCGTGTGGTCGGCGCCGCGCCAGAAGTCCCGTACGGAGTCGCGGTACTTGCCGTTCCACTCCGACCACAGCGGCGGGAAGTTGCCTACCTGGTACCCCCCGTCGCCGACGTCCCAGGGCTCGGCGATCAGCTTGACGCGGCTGACGACGGGATCCTGCTGGACCAGGTCGAAGAACGCCGACAGCCGGTCCACGTCGTGGAACTGCCGGGCGAGGGTCGCCGCCAGATCGAACCGGAACCCGTCGACGTGCATCTCGGTGACCCAGTACCGCAGCGAGTCCATGACCAGTTGCAGGACGTTGGGGTGGCGCATCAGCAGGCTGTTGCCGGTGCCGGTGGTGTCGAAGTAGTGCGCCGGATCGTCCTCCGCGAGGCGGTAGTACGAGGCGTTGTCGATGCCGCGGAAGGCGAGGGTGGGGCCGTTCTCGTTGCCCTCGGCGGTGTGGTTGTAGACCACGTCCAGGATCACTTCGAGCCCGGCCTGGTGCAGCGCCTTGACCATGGACTTGAACTCGGTGACCTGCTCGCCGCGCGAGCCGTGCGC
Source organism: Streptomyces atriruber (assembly GCF_001418325.1). Classification (GTDB taxonomy): domain Bacteria; phylum Actinomycetota; class Actinomycetes; order Streptomycetales; family Streptomycetaceae; genus Streptomyces; species Streptomyces atriruber. The sequence goes on from NZ_LIPN01000352.1 coordinate 8,313, forward strand.
CGCGTAGGCGTTGTGCGGGGCGAAGAAGCCGATGGAGGTGTAGCCCCAGTAATTGGACAGGCCGCGGTCGCGCAGGAAGCCGTCCTGCACGTACTGGTGGACCGGCATCAGTTCGATCGCGGTCACGCCCAGGGACGTCAGGTGGTCGATCACCGGCTCCGTCGCGAGGCCCGCGTACGTGCCGCGCAGCGCCTCGGGCACGCCGGGGTGCGTCCGGGTCAGTCCGCGCACGTGTGCCTCGTACACCACCGTGTCGGCGTACGGGCGCCTCGGCGGCCGGTCGCCCTCCCAGGGGAAGGACGGGTCGGTCACCACCGAGAGCGGGGTGTGCCCGGCACTGTCGGCCCGCCCCGGGCCGTCGGCCGCCCGCTCGAAGAGCGCCGCGTCGTTGTCCATCTGGCCCTCGATGGCCCTGGCGTAGGGGTCGAGGAGCAGCTTGGCCGGGTTGCACCGGTGGCCTGCCGCGGGGTCCCAGGGACCGTGCACCCGGTAGCCGTAGCGCCTGCCGGGGCCGATCCCCGGCAGGTAGCAGTGCCAGACGGAGCCGTCGACCTCGGAGAGGGTGACGCCGCGGTGCGTGCCGTCGTCGTCGAGGAGCACGAGGTCGACGCGCTCGGCGATCTCGCTGAACAGGGCGAAGTTGGTCCCCTCACCGTCGTAGGTGGCGCCGAGCGGGAAGGGGGTGCCGGTCCAGGTGCGCACGCAACTGCCTCCGTACGGAAGGGGACTGCGGGGTCGGGCCGGAAACGGTGCGCCGACTGCGGCCGCCCGCTCGGGAAGCCGCAGCCGGTGCTTCGCGCCGCCGCGTGGGGCCGGTGCGTTCGGCCGTCGCGTAGGGCCGGTGCGTTCGGCCGCCGCGTGGGCCGGTCGTCACACGGCCGCGACAGGTGCCTCCGCTTCGGCCATGGCGGCCGCGCCCTCGGCTGCCGCGGCGGCGCCCTCGGCCTCGGCCCCGGCCGTGCGGGGCAGGTCCAGCGCCTCGCGCAGGCCGGGCGCGGGGGTGGGGGGCGTCAGTGGGGCGTGTTCGGGCGCACGGACCCGGCGCGAGAACCAGATGATCTTGCCGTGGGTCGCCGGGAAGCTGCCCCAGCCGTCGCTCAGCGCGGCGATCTGCGTCAGACAGCCCTGCGGCCCGTAGTGCCGGCGGGGAAGGTCACGATTGCTGTCCGACACGGCGGTGATGAGGTGCTGGCCGTTCCACCACATCTCCACGACGGTCTTCTTGTCGGCTCCGTGCTCCTCGATCTCATGGAGCAGAACGCCGGTGCAATGGCAGACGGGTTCGCTGAGGATTCCCAGCCCCCAGTGCCGTAGATGCGCGGTCAGAATCCGCCTGACCTGGTCGATCCTCTCCGGGCTTACCTCGACGTCGAGGTGGTAGTAGCAGGGGATCGCGGATTTCATTGCTCTTGGCTCCTCTCGGCGAAGCTGGTCCGCTCCACCTCGGCCTCGACCGGCCGAGCCCCGAACACGAAACGTGAGCACTGATCGCTACTGAGTCATTCTCAGCGTGAGAGCGCTACTCCATTTGCGCAACACGAACCACAGGCGAGCGCGAGCGCACCGCGGCGGCCGCTTCCAGTAGTTGAATCTCTAACAGGACGCTGGGTGCCCCTGCGTGCACGATGAGTCAGGTGCACCGCACGCCGTCGCGGAAGAAGGGGTGACCAGCGTGAAGCTGCCGCCCGCCAGAGCTGACGTCGCACGGCATCTGCGCCGGTACCGGGCCTGGCAGCGGCTGCTGCTCGCCCACCCCGCCGACCGTTCCGTACGGATCCGCTTCGAGGACAGCGCGTACACGCTGTGCGCGCTGATGGGCGAGCGCAAAGCACGGGAGGCCGCCGACGCGGCCGAGCGGTATCTGCGCCCACGCGCACCGCGCACACCACGCACACCACGCGAGCCCGGCGGAGGAAGGACCGATGACGTCAGCTTCGGAGACGCCCTCCGCTCCCCCTGATCCGCCCGCACCCGGCCCGGTACTCGCACCCGGCCCCGCGTCCGTGCCCATACCCGTCCTGGACGTCCGGCCCGCCGTCGACCGCGGCCGTCGGCCCGCGAAAGCCGTCCCCGGCGAGACCTTCCAGGTCACCGCCACCGTTTTCACCGAAGGGCACGGAGCGGTCGGGGCCGACGTCGTGCTGCGGGGCCCCGGCGGACGCCGCGAGCACCGGACGCCGATGCGTGAACTCTCCCCGGGCAGCGACCGCTGGGGCGCGGAGGTCGCCGCGGACGCCGAGGGACGGTGGACCTACCAGGTGGAGGGCTGGGCGGATCCCGTGACGGACTGGCGGCGCGCCGCCGAGATCAAGGTCCCTGCCGGTATCGACGCCGGGCTGATGCTCGAAGAGGGTGCGCTGCTGTACGAGCGCGCGGCGCGCGCGGCGCCTCAGGGCGCGGCGCGGCGGGCCCTGCTGGCAGCGGCTGCCGCACTGCAGGACGAGGAACGGGCCCCGGTCGTGCGTCTGGCGGCCGTGCTCGCTCCGGAGGTGGCCGCGGCCCTTGCGCGGCACCCCTTGCGGGAACGGCTCTCCCGCTCGCAGGCGCTGCCTCTGCTCGTGGAGCGGCAACGGGCTCTGTACGGGGCTTGGTACGAGTTCTTTCCCCGTTCGGAGGGCGCCGTCGTCGAGCACGGGTCCCCGCCCGTCCCCGGGACGTTGCGCACCGCGGCCGCGCGGCTGCCAGTCATCGCCGAGATGGGCTTCGACGTCGTCTACCTGCCGCCCATCCATCCCATCGGCACCACCTTCCGCAAGGGCCCGGACAATGCGCTCTCCGCCGGTCCTGACGACGTCGGCGTGCCGTGGGCGATCGGTTCTCCGGAGGGCGGCCACGATGCCGTGCACCCGGACCTCGGGACGCTCGACGACTTCGACGCGTTCGTGCGCCGCGCCACCGGGCTCGGCCTCGAAGTCGCCCTGGACTTCGCGCTGCAGTGCTCGCCGGACCACCCCTGGGTGGAGAAGCACCCCGAGTGGTTCGCCCACCGCCCCGACGGCTCCATCGCGTACGCCGAGAATCCGCCGAAGAAGTACCAGGACATCTATCCGATCTCCTTCGACAAGGATCTGCCGGGCCTGATCGCCGAGACGGTGCGGCTGCTGCGGTTCTGGATGGGGCACGGCGTACGCGTCTTCCGCGTCGACAATCCGCACACCAAGCCCGTGGCGTTCTGGGACCGGGTGCTCGCCGAGGTCAACGCGAGCGACCCGGACGTCGTCTTCCTCGCGGAGGCCTTCACCCGGCCGCCCGTCGTGCGGGCCCTGGCGCAGGCCGGTTTCCAGCAGTCCTACACGTACTTCACCTGGCGGAACACCAAGCAGGAGCTCACCGAGCATCTGACCGAGCTCTCCGTCGAGACCGCCGCGTATCTGCGCCCCAATCTGTTCGTGAACACCCCTGACATCCTGCCCGCCTACCTCCAGGACGGGGGCCGTCCCGCCTTCGAGGTGCGGGCCGTGCTCGCCGCCACGCTGTCGCCGAGCTGGGGCATGTACGCGGGCTACGAGCTGTGCGAGAACACCCCGGCCCGGGCGGACTGCGAGGACTACCTGCACTCGGAGAAGTACCAACTGCGCCCCAGGGACTGGGAGTACGCCGAGCGTGCGGGCCGCTCGCTCGCGCCCCTGATCACCGCACTGAACCGGATCCGGCGCGAGCACCCCGCCCTGCGGCTGCTCAGGAACCTCCGTTTCCACGAGGCCGACAACGACGCGGTCATCGTCTACAGCAAGCGCGACGGACAGGACACGGTCGTGGTGGTCGCCAATCTCGACCCTCACCACACCCAGGAAGCCACGGTCTCGCTGGACATGCCGCAACTCGGCC
>NZ_LIPN01000353.1 GCF_001418325.1 Streptomyces atriruber
GGGCGGGGGTTCTCGCCTGGCGGGGCCAGGCGTACCTGGGGAATCAGCTTGTTCATGGCAGACCTCCCTCCGTGCGGGGCATGACGAGGCAGACCCGGGCACGAGGACGTGGATGTGTGAATGCGGGGTGAAGAAATCACCGGGGTGCCGAGGGCGAATTGCCGTCGGCGGACGGAGTTGTCGCCGCGCGGTCAGCGCGACGAGGAAAGAGAAACGGCGGCGGAAAGCGCCTCAGAAGCGGTGGAAAGCAGCCATCGGCTTCGGAAAGAGGTCATCGGCCACGAAAGAGGGCCGTCGGTCACGGAAGACGGCCATCGGCTGCGGAGGGCAGCCTCGTTGCGGATGCCTCAGTGAAGATCACCGCTGACGCAAGGACTTCCTTCGGGACTCATCCCGAACACCTCCTTGCGATCGCGGGACGGAGAAGAACGCACCACTGATCGGTGCACGGCCAAGTGAGTCATGCGTATTCCCATATGTCAAATGTGGGACTTTCGTCCTGAATGACCGGGACTTGTGTCCTGCCCACGAGGGGTTGGACTTCTCTTCACACGCCCGTCACAGCCCCTTCCGTATCGCTTGCTCCCCTTGGCACACTTCACCCCGCTCGCGTCCCCCACAAAACACGAGGTCGGAATAGTCATGCCTGAACTCAATCGGCGCCGCTTCATGCAGCTGGCCGGCGGCACCGCGACGTTCGCCATGCTCAACCAGAGCATCGCCCGCGCCGCGTCCCTTCCCGCCAGGCGCGCGTCCGGCACCATCAAGGACGTCGAGCACGTCGTGGTGCTCATGCAGGAGAACCGTTCTTTCGACCACTACTTCGGCAAGCTGAAGGGTGTCCGTGGCTTCGGCGACCCGCGCCCGGTGACGCTGCCGGGCGGCAAGCCGGTCTGGCAGCAGCCGAACGGCGGCAAGGACGTGCTGCCCTTCCACCCGGACGCCGAGAACCTCGGCATGCAGTTCATCGCGGGCCTCGACCACGACTGGGCCGGTGGCCACAAGGCGTTCAACAACGGCGCGTACGACCAGTGGATCCCCGCCAAGTCCGAGCGGACGATGGCCTATCTGGAGCGGAACGACATTCCGTTCCACTACGCGCTCGCCGACGCGTTCACGGTCTGCGACGACTACCACTGTTCGTTCATGGGCGCGACCGACCCCAACCGCTACTACATGCTCACGGGCCACGTCGGCAACGACGGCAAGGGCGGCGGCCCGGTCCTCGGCAACCAGGAGGCGGGGTACGACTGGACGACGTACGCCGAGCGCCTGGAGCAGGCGGGCGTGAGCTGGAAGGTCTACCAGGACATCGGTGACGGTCTGGACGCGGCCGGACACTGGGGCTGGATCGACGACGCCTACCGCGGCAACTACGGCGACAACTCGCTCCTCTACTTCAACAAGTACCGCAACGCCAAGGCCGGCGACCCGCTCTACGACAAGGCCCGCACCGGCACCAACGCCAAGGCGGGCGACGGCTACTTCGACCTCCTCAAGGCCGACGTGAAGGCCGACAAGCTCCCGCAGGTCTCCTACATCGCCGCCCCCGAGGCGTTCTGCGAGCACCCCAACTGGCCCGTGAACTACGGCGCCTGGTACATCGCGCAGGTCCTGGACGCACTCACCTCCAACCCCGAGGTGTGGGCGAAGACCGCGCTGTTCATCACCTACGACGAGAACGACGGCTACTTCGACCACATCGTCCCGCCGTACGTGCCCAAGGACGCCAACCAGGGCAAGTCCACCGTCGACACGACGCTCGACTACTACCCGGGCAGCGCGGGCTACGCGGCCGGGCACTACGGCCTCGGCCAGCGCGTCCCGATGATCGTCGTCTCGCCGTGGAGCACCGGCGGCTTCGTGAACTCCGAGGTCTTCGACCACACGTCGATCATCCGGTTCATGGAGACGCGCTTCGGCGTCAAGGAGCCCAACATCTCGCCGTGGCGCCGCGCGATCTGCGGCGACCTCACGTCCGCCTTCGACTTCAGCGGCAAGGACACCGACCCGGCGAAGCTCCCCGACACGGCCGCCTACGAGCCGCCGGACAAGGAGCGCCACCCCGACTACGTGCCGAAGGCGCCCGCGAACCCGGCGCTGCCCAAGCAGGAGTCCGGCTCCCGGCCCGCCCGCGCGCTGCCGTACGTCCCGCTGGTGGACGGTGCCGCGGACCCCGCCGCCGGAAAGTTCACGCTGACGTTCAGCGGCGGCGCCAAGGCGGGCGTCTGCTTCCACGTGCGCTCCGCCAACCGCACCGACGGCCCCTGGACGTACACCACGGAGGCGGGCAAGTCCCTCTCCGACACCTGGAACTCGAAGTACTCCAAGGACGCCTACGACCTCTCCGTCTTCGGCCCCAACGGCTTCCTGCGCACCTTCAAGGGCCCCGGCAAGCAGGCAGGACCCGAGGTGATCGCCCGCCACGACGGCACCACGGGCAACATCAAGCTGACCCTGAAGAACGCGGGCAGCGCCGATGTGAACCTGACGGTGACCAACGCCTACGGCGGCGCGGGTCAGACCTTCAAGGTCAAGGCCGGTTCCTCCGTGGAGCACACCGTCGACCTGCGGGCGAGCAAGCGCTGGTACGACCTGACGGTGAAGTCCGACGCCGATGCCGGGTTCCTGCGGCGGTTCGCCGGTCACGTGGAGACCGGCGCGGTGGGCGTCAGCGACCCGGCGATCGCCACCGTCTGACCTGCGCCCCTTCCTTCCGGCGCCGCTCCCGCCCGCTCGCCCGGGCGGGAGCGGCGCCGGAAAAGGGGAGGCCCCGCGCCGGGGCCGGTGGATAGCATCCAGAGGCATGGCAGTCACCCATCGCCGTGCAGGCGCCCCCGAGAAGCCCGTCCTCGACGGGCTCGAAGAGAAGTGGTCTCGGCGATGGGACGAGTCGGGCGTATTCGCCTTCGACCGCTCGAAGACCCGGGACGAGGTCTTCTCCATCGACACCCCGCCGCCCACCGTCAGCGGCTCGCTGCACGTCGGCCACGTCTTCTCGTACACGCACACCGACACCATCGCCCGCTTCCAGCGCATGCGCGGCAAGGAAGTCTTCTATCCCATGGGATGGGACGACAACGGGCTGCCGACGGAGCGCCGCGTCCAGCACCACTTCGGTGTCCGCTGCGACCCCGCTCTGCCGTACGACCCGGACTTCACCCCGCCGGAGAAGCCCGGCAAGCGGCAGCTGCCCGTCTCCCGGGGGAACTTCATCGAGCTGTGCGAGCGGCTCACCGCCGAGGACGAGAAGGTCTTCGAGGAGCTGTGGCGCCGCCTCGGCCTGTCCGTCGACTGGTCGCACAGCTACCAGACCATCGACGCCGAAGCCCGCGCCGCCTCGCAGCACGCGTTCCTGGAGAGCCTCGAACGCGGTGACGCGTACGTCGCGCAGGCGCCCACCCTGTGGGACGTCACCTTCCGTACGGCGGTCGCGCAGGCCGAGCTGGAGGACAGGGAGCGGACCTCCGCGTACCACCGGCTCGCCTTCCGCGCCGACAGCGGCCGCACCGTCCTGGTCGACACCACCCGGCCCGAACTCCTGCCCGCCTGCGTCGCATTGGTCGCCCACCCGGACGACGAGCGCTATCAGGACCTGTTCGGCACGACGGTCCGCACCCCGCTCTTCGGCGTCGAGGTCCCCGTCGTCCGTCATCCCCTCGCGATGCCGGACAAGGGCACCGGCCTCGCCATGATCTGCACGTTCGGCGACACCACCGACGTGACGTGGTGGCGCGAGCTGCGGCTCGCCACCCGGCCGGTGATCGGCTGGGACGGGCGGGTCCTCGCCGATCCACCGCCCGGCATCGAGACCCCGGCGGCCGTCGCGGCGTACGCGGAACTGGCGGGTGCCACGGCGCACACCGCCCGCGAGCGCATCGTCGAGCTGCTGCGCGAGGACCGCGACCTGGTCGGCGAGCCGCGCCCCGTCACCCACGCGGTGAAGTTCTTCGAGAAGGGCGACAAGCCCCTGGAGATCGTCACCACCCGCCAGTGGTACGTCCGCAACGGCGGCCGGGACGCCGCGCTGCGCGAACGGCTCCTGGACCGGGGAACCGAGCTCACCTGGCATCCGGCGCACATGCTGGTCCGCTACGAGAACTGGGTCGGCGGCCTCAACGGCGACTGGCTGATCAGCCGCCAGCGGTTCTTCGGCGTGCCGATCCCCGTCTGGTACCCGCTGGACGCCGCCGGGCAGCCCGACCACGCCCGCCCCCTCGTCCCGGACCGGTCCGCCCTGCCCGTCGACCCGAGCGCGGACACCCCGCCCGGCTACGAGGCGGCGCAGCGCGGCGCGCCGCACGGCTTCACCGGCGACCCGGACGTCATGGACACCTGGGCCACCTCGTCACTCACCCCGCAGATCGCCGGGAAGTGGCGCTCCGACCCCGACCTGTTCGCGCGGGTCTTCCCCATGGACCTGCGCCCCCAGTCCCACGAGATCATCCGCACCTGGCTGTTCGCCACGGTCCTGCGCGCCCACACCGGGCACGACGCGCTGCCCTGGCGGCACGCGGCGATCTCCGGCTGGATCCTGGACCCCGACCGCAAGAAGATGTCGAAGACCAAGGGCAACGTGGTCACGCCCGGCCACCTCCTGGAGCAGTACGGCTCGGACGCGGTCCGCTACTGGGCGGCGAGCGGCCGCCCCGGCACGGACACGGCGTTCGACGTCGGCCAGATGAAGATCGGCCGCCGTCTCGCCATGAAGCTGCTGAACGTCGGCAAGTTCGTCCTGAGCCTCGGCGACGCGGCACCGGAGTCCGCCGTCACGCAGCCGCTGGACCGGGCGCTCCTCGCCGCGCTGGCGTCGACGGTCGACGAGGCCACCGCCGCCTTCGAGGCCTTCGACTACGCCCGCGCCCTGGAGCGCACGGAACAGTTCTTCTGGCACTTCTGCGACGACTACGTCGAACTGGTCAAGGCCCGTGCGTACGGCGACCACGGCGACGCGGCCGCCACGGAGTCCGCACGGGCGGCGCTGCGCACGGCGCTCGACGTCCTGCTGCGGCTGTTCGCGCCGGTCCTGCCGTTCGTCACGGAGGAGGTCCGGTCGTGGTGGCAGGAGGGCTCGGTCCACCGCGCGGCCTGGCCGAGCGGCTCGGAGGTGCGGCGGTACGCGGGCGACGCGGAGGTCCTGGCCACGGCGTCGGAGGCCATCGCCGCCGTCCGCAGGGCCAAGTCGCGGGCGCGTCTGTCGATGCGTGCGGAGGTCGCCGGGGCGACGGTCACGGCACCGCGCGCGGTCCTGGACCGCTTCGCGTCGGCCGAGGGCGACGTGCGGGCGGCGGGCAGGATCGGCGCGGTGGAGCTGCGGGAGGCGGAGGGCGCCCTGGCGGTGGAGGTCGCCTTCTGAGCGTGCCGGTGCCGTGGGTGAGTCGGAGGTCACAACGGCGCAAGGGACTGGCGGGCGGCCCATACGCGGGGGGTAGGGTCACCCGGGTGACAACGCATTCGAACACTCCTGCAGGCTGGTACCCGGACCCGCACGGCGCGCCCCAGCTGCTGCGCTGGTGGGACGGCTCCCAGTGGACGGACCACACCAACCCGGCCCCGCAGGGCGGCCAGCAGCAGGCCCAGGCCCAGCAGGCCCAGGCCCAGGCCCAGGCCCAGGCCCAGCAGGTCCCGCAGCAGGCGCAGGCCCCGGCCGCCCAGCAGCAGGGCCAGTTCGGCCAGCCGCAGACGCACGCGCTGCAGGGGCAGTTCGGCCAGCCGCAGGCGGCCCCGCAGGCCGCGCCCGCGGCCGACCCGGCCAAGGTGCAGCGCCAGGTGCAGCAGCAGGCCGGCGTCGCGCCGTCCGCGCAGGGCGGCGGCACGCTGTTCACGGAGCCGGTCCTGGTCGTGAACCAGAAGGCCAAGCTCATCGAGCTGACGAACGAGTACAGCGTCATGGACCAGTCGGGCAACACGCTCGGCTCGGTCGTCCAGGTCGGCCAGAGCACGCTGAAGAAGGTCGCCCGCTTCGTCTCCAGCGTCGACCAGTTCATGACGCACAAGCTGGAGATCCGCGACGCCTACGGCCAGCCGCAGATGATGCTGACCCGCCCCCGCAAGTTCATGAAGTCGCGGGTCATCGTCGAGCGCGCGGACGGCCAGCCCATCGGCGAGATCGTCCAGCAGAACATGATCGGCAAGATCAACTTCGGCATGATGGTGAACGGCCAGCAGGTCGGCGCGATCAAGGCGGAGAACTGGCGCGCCTGGAACTTCTCGATCGTCGACCACGCGGACAACGAGGTCGCCCGGATCACGAAGACCTGGGAAGGCCTCGCCAAGACGATGTTCACGACGGCGGACAACTACGTCCTGCAGATCCACTACCAGCTGCCCGAGCCGCTCCTGAGCCTCGTGGTCGCGACGGCCCTGACCGTCGACACGGCCCTGAAGCAGGACGCCCGCGGCTTCGGCTGACCGACCCCGTCCCGTACGGGTACGGGTACGGGTCGGCCGACCGCCCCCCCCCGTGCCGTACGGGCGCTACGGCCGCGTCAGGTGCAGCGCCGGCGGTTCCACGGGCTGGCCCGGGATCGACGGCAGGAACTCCGGCGCGGCCTCGCGCGGCGACCGGGTGAGCACCACCACTCCGTACGCCGCCACCGCCGCGCCCGCCACGGCGAGGAGGATCCCGCCGACCCCGCCCTGGAGCCGCTCGCCGAGCAGCGCCACGCCGATGACGGATGCCGCCACGGGGTTGGCGAGCGTCACCACGGCGAGCGGGGCGCCGAGGCCGCCGCGGTAGGCGGTCTGGGAGAGCAGCAGGCCACCGGCGGCGAACGCCGCGACCAGCACCGCCACGATCACGACCTGCGGGCTGAACAACGGGCCCGACCGGTCCGTCACGGCGACCGTCACCGTCTGCGTGAGCGCCGACGCCACCCCGGAGGCGAAGCCGGACGCGGTCGCGTGCCGCAGCCCCGGCCGTGTGCCGGGCCGCGAGAGCACCCCGATGACAGCCATCGTCGCGGCGGCCACGACCAGCGCTTCCGGCACCGTCAGGGTGTCGTCCGGGGCCGGTCCCGAGGCGGTCAGCAGGAGGGCGCCGAGACCGATGAGGGTGAGTCCCGTGCCGCGCCACTCCAGGCGGGTCACGCGGCGGCCCGCGAGCCGGGCGCCGAGCGGCACGGCGGCGACGAGGGTGAGGGCGCCGAGCGGCTGGACCAGGGTGAGCGGGCCGTACTTCAGGGCCGCCACGTGCAGCAGCGCCGCGGAGGCGTTGAGTCCGACGGAGGACCACCAGGCGCCGCTGCCGAGCATCCGCAGGATCCCGCTCTCGCCCTCGTGGACGCGCGAGGCGAGCCGTTCCTGGGCGACCGCCGCGGCGGCGTACGCGGCCGCGGAGACGAGGGAGAGGGCGACGGCGAGCAGTGTGGCGCTCATCGGCCCGCCCCCGAGGTGATCAGTTCCGGTGCGGGCGCCGATCGGCGCACCACCCGCGAGCGGCCGGGGCGCGGCAGGCGGATCACCACGAGCGCGATGCCGAGGAGCGCGGCCGCCGCGATCGCGTCGAGCCAGTAGTGGTTGGCGGTGCCCACCACCACGAGCAGGGTCAGCAAGGGGTGCAGCAGCCACAGCCAGCGCCACCGCGACGAGGTGGCGACGATCATGCCGACGGCGAGCATCAGCGCCCAGCCGAAGTGCAGGGAGGGCATGGCGGCGAACTGGTTCGCCATGGTGTCGGTCGCGGGCTTTGCCGCGTACACCGAGGGTCCGTACACCTGCGCCGTGTCCACGAGGTGCGCGGCGTCCAGCATCCGCGGGGGAGCGAGCGGGAAGCCGAGGTGCAGCACGAGCGCGGCGGCGGTGAGCGCGGCGAGCACGCGGCGCGTCCATACGTAGTGCCGGGGCCTGCGCACGTACAGCCAGACCAGGAACAGCAGGGTCGCCGGGAAGTGCACGGTCGCGTAGTACGTGTTCGCGACGTGGATCAGCGTCTCGCTGCTGAGCAGGGCGTCCTGCACGGCGCCCTCGCCGGGCAGGTGCAGGGCGCGCTCGGCGTCCCACACGCCGTGCGCGTTGTCGAAGGCCTCGCCGGTGTGGCCGTTGGCGAGCCGCCTGCCGAATTTGTAGACGAGGAAGAGTCCTACGACGAGGAGGAGCTCGCGGACGAGGGGCGGTCGGACGGTTATGTCCGGCTCCCGTTCGGCAGGCTCGGTTCGGGATTCCATCCCCCGGCCCCTTTGCGTGATGACTGGGTAGTGCGGTGCTGAGCGAGGGATCGCCCCACTCATCGATACGCCAGTGTACCGATACGGAGGCGTACCGGTACACTGGCGTATCGAAAGGTGCCGACCGCGCAGGCCGGCCGCCGTACCCAGGAGAAGAGTCATGACGTCGACGTCGAACCGCTCGAAGATCACGCCGGAGCGTGAGCAGGAGTTCTACGACGCCGTCCTCGACCAGCTCCGCCAGTGCGGGTACGAGGCGCTGACCATGGAAGGCGTGGCCGCGCGCACGCGCTGCAGCAAGTCCACGCTCTACCGCCAGTGGAAGACCAAGCCCCAGTTCGTGGCCGCCGCGCTGCGTGCCAATCGCTGTGTGCGGTTCGCGGGCATCGACACCGGCAGCCTCGCCGGGGACCTGCGCGAGGCGGCCCGCGCGGCAGGCGAGCAGTCGGGGCGCGACACGATGCTGGTCCAGGCGCTCAGCCACGCGGTCCTGCAGGACGCGGACCTGCAGCGGGTGCTGCGCGAGACGCTGGTGGAGCCGGAGCTGCAGGCCATGGCCGCGATCATCCGGCGAGGCGTCGAGCGCGGCGAGATCGCCGAGGGACACCCGGCGGTGGAGTTCCTCTCGGTGCAGCTGTTCGGCGTGCTGCGCGCCCGGCCGATCCTGGAGGGGGCGTACGCCGACGAGGAGTACGTGACCCGCTTCGTGGAGGCCTGTGTGCTCCCCGCACTGGGCCTCACCTGATCGTGGGCCCGGATCCGTTGGATGACGGGAACCGGGCCCGCCCGCGCCGCACCGTGGGGACGGGGGCGGCGCGCACCCCCGGGCCGGGCGGTGTTCCTCCTGAGCGGCGAGGAACCCCGCCCGGCCCCGCTGTGTGCGGAGCTACACGTCCTGCCCGTTTCCGCCGCCGCTCTCGCCGACGGGACCGGCCTTGATGCCCTTCGCGATCCGGTCCATGGAGGACTGCGACGGGGCCTTGTCGTTGACGTCGATGCCCATGCGGACGATGACGATCTTCGACTTGTCGGCGGGGGACGGGAAGGCGAGCGACTCGACGTAGCCGTCGTCGCTCTTCTCCGTGACGGCCTTCCAGCGGACGTAGTAGCCCTTCTGCCCCGCCACGGTGACGGACTCGGAGGCCAGCACCTTGTGCGAGGTGATCTTGCCGTAGGTCTTGCCGCCGTATCCGGCCTCGGCGTTCTTCTTGATGTCCGCCTTGGCCGCCGCCTCCGGCGTCCCGGCGTCGATCTTCAGCTGCTCGGCCGACTGCGAGAAGGCGCTGCCGCGGGTGCACTGTTCCTTCTCGTTGCCGGGGCAGGGGATCGGGTCCGTCTGCACCCCGGCGCCGTACTGCGTGCTCCCGCCCTGCCAGCCGTCCGGCACGGGAATCTTGATCCCGTTCACCACGTCACTGGCGAAGCCCGGTTCCTGCTCCGGGGCCTGCGGGTCGGGCGCGCCCGGCGAACGGGGCGCCCGGGGCGACTCCGGGGAGCCCGGGTCCTGCGGGACCCCGGCCGACGGCTCCTTGACCGCGGAGCCGCCGCCGTCACCGTCGTCGTCCGAGGTGAGGGCGTACACGCCCCCGCCTATGCCGGCCAGGACGACGAGGACCACGCCCGCGGCTATCGCCACGCGCAGCTTGCGGCGCGGGGCGGGGGCCGGGGGCTGGCCGGGGTACGCCGGAAAGACCGGCTGGGTCGGGTGTGCCGCGGTGCCGCCTGCCGCACGCACCTGGTCCGTCCACGCGGTCCCGTCCCACCAGCGCTCGGTGGGAGGACCGTCGGCGGTCCGGCCGGGGTCGGGGTACCAGCCCGGGGGAGTCATCTGGGTCATGGCCGTCAGCGTATGAGCCCCGCGTGAAAGGCGGATGAGAGGGGCCGCCTCAATCCGGCCCTCTCCACCGGTCCTGGACCGGCCCCGCGGGTCGGCGCGTTACCGGCCCGCGTTCTCATGGCCGTTGACGACGAGTCGCACCGGCCCCGGGGCCCCCTCCGGCATCCGCGGCCACTGCGTCCCCGGCCCTCCCGGAGTGATGGAGCCCAGCACGCTGGCGTGCCGGGCGCCCGTGCTCGCGGGGACGGTGCCGGGAAGCCCGTGCAGGGTCAGGAAACCGAGCACGGCGAAGGCGTACGCCTCCTTCGCGGCGGAGGGCAGGCCCAGCTCGCCGGAGGTGCGCAGCGGTAGTCCGTCGCCCAACTCCGCGCGCAGGAAGCCCATCAGTACCGGATTCTGCGTCCCGCCACCGGAGGCGATGACCTCGGAGGCCCCCACCGAGCGGACCGCATCGGCGACCGTGCGGGCGGTGAGGCGGGTGAGGGTGGCGACGACGTCCTCGGCGGGCAGTGCCTCGTACCCCTTCAACGCCGTACGCAGATACGGCAGGTGGAAGAGTTCCTTGCCCGTCGTCTTCGGCGCGGGCAGGGCGTAGTAGGGCTCGTCCAGGAGGCGGTTGAGGAGTCCCTCGTCGACCGTGCCGCGGGCGGCCAGTTCGCCGTCCAGGTCGTACGCGAGGCGGCCGTCCGTCGCCTCGTGCACCGCGGCGTCCACGAGGGCGTTGGCGGGTCCCGTGTCGAAGGCGGTGCCGTCGGCCGCGGTGATGTTGGCGATGCCGCCGAGGTTCAGCGCGGCGGGAGTGCCGGGCCTGCCGCGCAGCCACATCCGGTCCACCAGGCTGACCAGGGGCGCGCCCTGGCCGCCCGCCGCGATGTCGCGGGGGCGGAAGTCGGAGACCACCGGCAGGCCGGTCGCCTCGGCGATCCATGCGGGCTGCCCGATCTGCAGCGTGCCGTGCACCTGGCCGCCCTCCACCCAGTGGTAGACGGTCTGCCCGTGCGAGGCGACCAGCTCGGCCCGCCCGTCGCACAGCTCGCGGTCCGCCTCGACCGCGGCGGCGGCGAACGCCCGCCCGATGGCCGTGTCCAGGCGGCAGACCTCGGCGAGGGAGGTGGCGGCGGGCGGCAGCGCGGCCGCGAGCCCGGCGCGCAGCCCTTCGTCGTACCCCCTGCTGATCAGCCCGAGGGGGGTGAGCGTCAGACGGTCGCTGTCGAGCGTCAGATCGGCGGCTGCCGCGTCGATCGCGTCGTACGAGGTCCCTGACATGAGCCCGATCACGCGCACGTGGGGCCTCCTTCTCGGTCGGCACACCAATGAGCTTGATCATTGCATCCCGGGGGCCGCGGGCGACTCGTGTTCCCGTAAACGCGGCACGGGGTGCAGCGCGTGCCGGTGCCGCTGCGCCCGGCGCTGGGGCGCACGCACGCGCGGGCGCGTCACTCGCGCGCCGCGAGGACCCGCTCCCGCCACACCCCCGGATCCCCCCAGGCGCCCCGCAGCGCCCGCGCCTTGGTGAGCCACAGGGACAGGTCGAACTCCGCCGTGTACCCGATCGCCCCGTGCAGTTGGAGCGCGGCACGGGCCGCCCCGTACGCGGACTCGCCCGCCGACACCTTGGCCGCGGCGACATCGCCCGGCGCCAGGGTCGTCGCGGCGCCGAACACCAGCGGCCGCGTGAACTCCAGGCGCACCAGCACATCCGCGAGCCGGTGCTTCACGGCCTGGAACGTCCCGATCGGCGCCCCGAACTGGGCGCGCTGCTTCGCGTACGCGACGGTCCTGTCGAGAAGCGCGAGGCCGACGCCCAGCGACTGCGCGGCCGTGGCGAGCGCCGCCCAGGCGGTCGCGTGCCGCGCCGCCGCGGTGACGGCGGGCCCCGAGGCGAGCAGCTCCCCGCCGGGCAGCGGGGCGGCGAGGCGCCGCGCGGGGTCCAGGGACCGGCGCACGCGGGCGTGCCCGGGGGCGAGCCGCAGCTCACCGTCGACCGCGGTCAGGACCAGGTCCGCGGCGTCCGCGTCCAGCGCGAGCGGACCGCTCTGCGGCAACGTCAGCGTCGCGCTCGCGGCGCCCGACGCCAGCGAGGGCAGGAAGCGCTTGGCAGGCTCCCGCTCGCCCGCCTCGGCCAGCTGGGCCAGGAGTACGGCGGCCGCCACCGTTTCGACGACCGGTCCCGGCACTGCGTGCCGCCCCAGCTCCACGAAGGCGACGGCCGTCTCCACGGACAACGGCCCCACGCCCTCGTACTCCTCCGGGACCGGCAGCGCGAAGACGCCCGCGTCCGCGAGCCGCGCCCACACGGCCCGCCCCGGCCCGTGCTCGCCGGCGCCCCACGCGCGCGCGGCCGCCACCGTGTCCGCCGCCGTCAGCATCGCGTCCAGGGACCGCGCGAACTCCCGCTGCTCGTCGTCGAGGAGGAACCTCATCAGCGGCGTCCCTTCGGCAGGCCGAGCAGCCGCTCGGCGATGATGTCGCGCTGGATCTCGTTCGTGCCCGCGTAGATGGGACCGGCGAGCGAGAACACGTACCCCTCCGTCCAGTCGGGGCCGTCCGCGGGGGAGCCGTCGAGCAGCTCGCCGTCCGGGCCGAGCAGGTCGAGTGCCGTCTCGTGCAGTGCGATGTCGTACTCCGACCAGAAGACCTTGTTCAGGCTGGACTCGGCGCCGATCGTCCCGCCGGCCGTGAACCGCGAGGCGTTGGCCCAGGTGAACAACTCGTAGGCACGGGCCCCGATGACGGCGTCGGCGACCCGGTCGCGCAGCGCCGTGTCGGCCGTGTCGGTCCGGGCGCGCCACTGCCGCACCAGCCGGTCCGCGGCGGCGAGGAAGCGGCCGGGGGAGCGCAGCGTCAGGCCGCGTTCGTTGCCCGTGGTGGACATGGCGATCCGCCAGCCCTGCCCCGGCTCACCGATCACGTCCTCGTCCGGCACGAAGACGTCGTCCAGGAAGAGCTCGGCGAAGGCGGGCTTGCCGTCCAGGCGCCCGACGGGACGGACCGTCACCCCGTCCGCGTCGAGCGGGAACATCAGGTACGTCAGGCCGTGGTGCGGCTTCGCCGGACGGTCCGCGGCGGTCCCGTGCGGCTCGCCCGGCCCGCTGCGGAACAGGCCGAACGCACGGTCCGCGAACGCGGCCCGCGACGACCACGTCTTCTGGCCGCTGAGCAGCCAACCCCCGTCCGTGCGCCGGGCGGTGGAGCGCAGGGACGCCAGGTCGGAGCCGGACTCGGGCTCCGACCAGGCCTGGGCCCAGATCACCTCGCCCGTCGCCATGGCGGGCAGCACCCGTGCGCGCTGCTCCTCGGTGCCGAAGTCGAAGAGGGTGGGCGCGAGGAGGTTGATGCCGTTCTGCGAGACGCGGCCGGGTGCCCCCGCCGCGTAGTACTCCTCCTCGAACACCAGCCACTTGACGATGTCGGCGCCCTGTCCGCCGTACTCCTCGGGCCAGGACACCACCGACCAGCGGTCGGCCGCGAGCTCCCGCTCCCACGCGCGATGGGCCGTGAAACCCTCCGCGGTCTCCAGTGAAGGCAGCGGGCGGGGCGGCACGTGCGCGGCGAGCCAGTCGCGCGCCCGCTGCCTGAACTCCGCTTCCTCCGGGGTGAATTCGAGGTCCATCCGTGGCCCACCAGCCCTTCCCTAACAAGTGTTTGGTAGATTAGCCTGAAGGGCGTACGCAGTCGAGGGTCCGAGACCGGAATCGGGGGCCGCCCGTGCACGCACCCGCCTATGTGCCCGCACACGACCTGCTCGCGGGCCGCACCGCCGTGATCACGGCAGCCGCCGGAGCGGGCATCGGCGGCGCCACCGCACGCCGCTTCCTGGAGGAGGGCGCACGGATCGTCATCGGCGACGCCCACGCCCGGCGCACCAAGGAGTCGGTGGCCGCGCTCGCCGAGGAGTTCGGCGCCGACCGGATCGACGGCATCCCCTGCGACGTCACGGACGCGGCGCAGATCGAGGCGCTGTTCGACCTGGCGGAGCGGCGCCACGGTCACCTCGACGTGGTGGTGAACAACGCCGGTCTCGGCGGCACCGCCGAGCTCACCGAGATGACCGACGAGCAGTGGGACAAGGTCGTCGACGTCACGCTGAACGGCACCTTCCGCTCCACCCGCGCCGCCCTGCGCCGCATGCGGGCCGCCGGCCGGGGCGGCGCGATCGTGAACAACGCCTCGGTGCTCGGCTGGCGCGCCCAGGCGGGCCAGGCGCACTACGCCGCGGCGAAGGCGGGCGTCATGGCCCTCACGCGCTGCGCGGCCATCGAAGCGGCTCCCCACGGCATCCGGGTCAACGCGGTCTCGCCGAGCCTCGCCCTGCACCCCCACCTCGCGAAGGTCACCTCGCCCGAGCTCCTCGAAGAGCTCACCGCGCGCGAGGCGTTCGGGCGCCACGCCGAGCCCTGGGAGATCGCCAACGTCATCGTCTTCCTGGCCAGCGGCTACTCCTCGTACATGACGGGCGAGACGGTCTCGGTCAGCAGCCAGCACGCCTAGGCGGAGAATGACCGTGTGTCGAATCCGAAGCAGCACTCCAGCAACCCGAAGCAGCCCGTCGGCGGTGCGAAACAGTCCGTCGGCAGTGCGAAACAGCCCGCAGGCAAGAAGAAGTCCCAGGTGAGCCCCTCGCCCGAGCGCCGCCGCGAACTGCTCGGCATCGCCGCCGACGTCTTCGCGGAGCAGGGGTACAACGCGACCACGGTCCGCAAGATCGCCGACGCCGCCGGCATGCTCGCCGGCAGCCTCTACTACCACTTCGACTCCAAGGAGTCGATGCTCGAAGAGATCCTCCGCACCTTCCTCACCGAGCTGTGGGACGGGTACGACAGCGTGCTCCGGGCCCAGCTCGACCCCCGCGCCACGCTCGAAGCCCTCGTCACCGAGTCCTTCCGGGAGATCGACCGGCACCGCGCCGCCGTCGCGATCTACCAGAAGGAGTCCAGGCACCTCGTCGCCCAGCAGCGCTTCCAGTACCTGGCGGAATCGCAGCAGCGCTTCGAGAAGACCTGGCTGACGACCCTGGAGCGCGGCGTCGCGGAAGGCGTCTTCCGCGACGACCTGGACGTCCGCCTCGCCTACCGCTTCGTGCGCGACACCGTCTGGGTCGCCGCGTCCTGGTACCGCCCCGGCGGCGGCCACAGCCCCGAGGAGATCGCCCGCCAGTACCTGTCGATGGTCCTGGACGGCATCTCCGTACGCACGTAGCAGGCGCGTCGTCGCACGGCGCGCCACGACCGAGGAGTACGCAGTCATGGCCGAGGCCTACATCGTCGAAGCGGTCCGCACCCCCGTCGGCAGGCGCAAGGGAGGGCTCTCCCGGGTCCACCCCGCCGACCTGGGCGCCCATGTGCTCAAAGCGGTCGTCGAGCGCAGCGGAGTCGACCCCGCCGCCGTCGAGGACGTCGTCTTCGGCTGCCTGGACACGGTCGGACCGCAGGCCGGCGACATCGCCCGCACCAGCTGGCTGGCGGCCGGACTCCCCGAAGAGGTGCCCGGCGTGACGATCGACCGGCAGTGCGGATCGTCCCAGCAGGCCCTGCACTTCGCCGCGCAGGGCGTCCTGTCCGGCACCCAGGACCTCGTCGTCGCGGGCGGCACCCAGAACATGTCGATGATCCCCATCGCCTTCGCCTCCCGGCAGGCCGCCGAGCCCCTCGGCCTCACCCAGGGCCCCTACGCGGGCAGCGAGGGCTGGCGCGCCCGGTACGGCGACCTGCCCGTGAACCAGTTCCACGGCGCCCAGTTGATCGCCGAGAAGTGGGGCATATCCCGCCGTGACATGGAGGAGTTCGCGCTCCGCTCGCACCGGCGGGCCGTCCGTGCCATCGACGAGGGCCGCTTCGACCGCGAAATCGTCGCCTACGGAGACGTCACCACCGACGAGGGCCCCCGGCGCGACACCACCCTGGAGAAGATGGCGGGCCTCAAGCCCGTCCTCGACGACGGAACGATCACCGCCGCCTGCTCCTCGCAGGTCTCCGACGGCGCGGCGGCCCTGCTCATCGCGAGCGAACGGGCCGTACGGGAACACGGGTTGACCCCCCGCGCCCGCGTCCACCACCTCTCCGTACGCGGCGAGGACCCCATCCGGATGCTCTCCGCGCCCATCCCCGCCACCGCGCACGCCCTCAAGAAGACCGGCATGAACATCGCCGACATCGACCTCGTGGAGATCAACGAGGCGTTCGCCCCGGTCGCCCTGGCCTGGCTCCGGGAGACCGGCGCCGACCCGGAGAAAGTCAACGTCAACGGCGGTGCGATCGCACTCGGCCACCCCCTCGGCGCCACCGGCGTCAAGCTGATGACGACCCTCCTGCACGAACTGGAGCGCACCGGCGGCAGGTTCGGGCTCCAGACGATGTGCGAGGGCGGCGGCCAGGCCAACGTGACCATCGTCGAACGCCTCTGAAGGACCCGGCGACACGCACGGACCGCCCCCGGAGCGGCCTCTTCCTCACTCGATGCGGGAGTACCTGCCCCGACCGCGCTCCATGGCGGTCCCGACCCGGCTAGTCTCGACTTCTGTACGTCGATTGAGCGACCCCGGGAGGTAGCGCGATGACGCAGGGACGGCCCGGAGGAGCCGCCTGGGCCCCGCTGTGGGAGCGTGACGTCGAACTCGCCGCGGTGGCCCAGGCCGTCGACGAACTCTGTGCGGACTCGACGACGACGGGCGGCCTGCTCGCTTTCAGCGGCGAGGCCGGCATCGGCAAGACGGCGCTCCTCAACGAAGTGCGCCGCATGGCGGAGGGCCGCGCCACGGTCTGGTCCGCCCGGGGCGGCGAGACGGTCACCTCCGTCCCCTTCAACGTCGTGCGGCAACTGCTGCAGCCCGCACTCGTCCACCTCACCCCCGACGAGGCCCGCGACTACTTCGGCGACTGCTACGACATCGCGGGCCCCGCCCTCGGCATAGCCGAGCCCGGCGGACGCCAGGCCGACCCACAGGGCGTCTGCGACGGCCTCGTCGAAGCGGTCTCCCGACTCTCACGCCTGCACTGGCCCCTCGTCCTTCTCATCGACGACGCGCACTGGGCCGACCAGGAAACCCTGCACTGGCTGTCGGCGTTCGCCCAGCGCCTGGACGAGCTGCCCGTGCTCGTCGTGGTCGCCCGCAGGCCCGGCGAGGCCTCCGGGGACAGCGCACGCCACCTGGCGTCGGTCGCCGCGGAGGCCCGCTCGTTCAGCACCCTGCGCGCCCTCACCCCGGACGCCGCGGCGGGCCTGACCCGCGCGACGGTCGGCGAGCACGCCGACGCCCCGTTCTGCCGCGAGGTCTGGGCGGTCACCGGTGGCAATCCGTACGAATCGGTCGAGCTCCTCGCCAAGGTGCAGGACAGCGAACTCGAACCGGTCGAGAGCTCCGCCGACGAGCTGCGCGCCCTCAACCGCACGGCCCGCGGCCGCGGCCTCGTCGCCCGCCTCGAAGGTCTCGGCACCGACGCCACCCGCTTCGCCTGGGCCGCCGCCATCCTCGGCAGCGCCATCTCCGTCGACCTGGCAGGATCACTCGCCGGCATGACGCGCGACAGCGCCGAACGCTGCGCGGAGCGCCTGTGCACGGCGCGCATCCTGGGCAGCGGTGACGAGGGCCTGGAGTTCGTCCACCCCCTGATCGCCAGCACCGTCTACCGCTCCATCCCCGCGGCCACCCGCACCGCGATGCACGGCGTGGCCGCCGCGGTCATCACGCACGACGGCAGGGGCGCCGCGGCAGCCTCCCCGCACCTCCTCGAAGTCCACCCTGACGACGACCCCGAACTCGTCGAGCAGCTCCGCGAGGCCGCCGCCGAACACCTCGCCGTCGGCGCACCCGACGCGGCACGCCGCTGTCTGGAGCGGGCCCTGCGCGAGCCGCCGCTGCCCGAGATCCACGCCCGCGTGCTCTACGAACTCGGCTGCGCCACCATGCTGACCTCGCCCGCCACCACCATCAGGCACCTGCGCGAGGCCCTCTCGATGCGCGGCCTCGACCAGGACCTGCGCGTCGACGCGGTCTGCCGCCTGTCACAGGCCTTCGTCCACAACGACCAGTTGGAAGAGGGCCTGCGGGCCATCGCCGAGGAGGCGGGCAGGCTCGAACAGGGGCCCGCGCGGCTGCGCCTGCAAGCCGTGCACTACATGTGGGAGGGCATCCACGCGGGCGAGGAGGACTCGCCCGGACGGTCGCGGCGGCTCGCCGCGCTCGCCGGACCCCTCGCGGGCCGCGACAACGCCGAGCGCGCCCTGCTGATCCTGCGGGCCTTCGACGCCATGACCCGCGGCGAGAGCGCCGAACTGGTCGTCGAGCTCTGCGACCGCGCCCTCGTGAACGGCCGCCTCGCGCCCGGACTCGGCTGGACCGACACGGAATGGAGCTTCGAGCTCCGCCTGATGCTCGGCGGGTCGTACGCCTTCTCGGACCGTCTCGACCGCGCCGAGAGCCTGTTCACCGAGGCCGTGCGGGCCTACGAGACCGCGGGCTGGAGCGGCGGACACCTCGCCCTCTCGCACGCCTTCCTCGGCTATGTGTACCGCAGGCGCGGACGGCTGATGGACGCCGAGCGTTCGCTGCGCGAGAGCCTGCGCCTCGCCGACCGCGTCGGCCAGGGCCTGCCCATGCACTGGGAGGCGGCCAGCATGCTCATCGACACCCTGCTGGCCCGCGGGCACGTCACGGAGGCGGGCGCCGTCGCCGATCAGTACGGCTTCGCGCCGCCCTCCGCGTCCACGATCTACGTACCCGACGCGCCGTCCGTACGGGGCCGCCTCCTGCTCGCCCTCGGGCGCACGAAGGACGGGCTCAACGAACTCGAGGCCACGGCAAAGGCGTTGACCGCCCGCGGCCAGTACAACACCGTCCTCGCGCCGTGGGCGTACGACCTCGCCCGCGCGCTGGCCCACGAGGACCCCAGGCGGGCGGCGCACCTCGTCTCGGACGCCCGCAGGCAGGCCGAGCGATTCGGCACGGACACCGCGATCGGTGAGGCGCTGCGGTGCGCGGCCGCGCTGGAGACGGGGACGCGCGCGGTCGCGCTGTACCACAAGGCCGCCTCGTATCTGGAGGCCTCTCCCTGCGCGTACGAACACGCCGTCGCCCGCGTCGAGTACGGCATCGCGGCGGACTCCGTGCCGGAGCTGGAACGGGGTCTGACGCTGGCGCGGACGTGCGGGGCGGACGGGCTCGTGGATCGGGCGTTGGATCATCTGGGGCTGGTTCACCGCTGAGGCCGGCCCCTGGACCTTGGGCGGTGTGCTTTGGCGCCCGGCGCCGGGGTGCCGCCTCGGGGCTCTGCCCCGGACCCCGGTCCTCAATCGCCGGACGGGCTGAATCCTGGCCCGGGTTCTCGGTTGGCGGGCGGGCTGAATCTGGGCCCTGGTCCTCAATCGCCGGACGGGCTGAATCCTGGCCCGGGTTCTGGTTCTGGTTCTGCGTGCAGGTGGTCCAGGGTCTTTGTTGCCTCCGCCATGACGCGTTCCACCAGCTCCGCGCACGACGGCAGGTCGTCTATCAAGCCCGTCACCTGGCCGGAGGCCATGACGCCCGCCTCCGGGCGTCCGTCCACCATCGCCGACCTGAGCATCATGGGCGTGTTCGCCGCCAGGAGCACCTGGCTCCACGTCAGGTCCTTGCCGTGCCGCATCGCCAGGCCGTCGCGTGCCATCTGCCGCCAGCCCATCCCGGAGATCCTCCGGAACGCCGCCGCGTGCCGAACCGCGCGCGTCAACGACGCGACCCTGCCCGACTTCTCCAGGTCCGCCACCAGCTCCGTGCGCAGCATCCGGTGCGGGAGGCCGTCCACGCGCGTCGTGACCGTGACGTCCTTGACCGACGCCGCCAGATAGCGGGCCTTGACCGCGTCCGGCACCGTCGAGTCCGAGGTGAGCAGGAAGCGGGTGCCCATGGCCACGCCCGCCGCGCCGTAGGCGAGGGCGGCGACCAGACCGCGGCCGTCGTAGAAGCCGCCCGCCGCGATCACGGGGATGTCCACCGCGTCGACGACCTGCGGCAGCAGCACCGTGGTGGCGACCTCGCCCGTGTGACCGCCGCCCTCGCCGCCCTGCACGAGCACGGCGTCCACACCCCATGCGGCGACCTTCTCCGCGTGCCGTCGCGCGCCGATCGACGGGATGACCACCACGCCCGCGTCCTTGAGCTCGGCGATCAGTTCCCGGGACGGCGCGAGGGCGAACGACGCCACCCGCACCCCTTCGTCGATGATGACCCGGACCCGGTCCCGCGCATCGCCCGCGTCGGCCCGCAGGTTGACCCCGAAGGGCGCTGCCGTACGGGACTTCACCTCGCGGACGGCCGCACGGAGCTGTTCGACCGTCATGGTCGCGGAGGCCAGGATGCCGAGCGCCCCGGCGTTCGCGGTCGCGGACACCAGGCGGGGGCCCGCGACCCAGCCCATGCCGGTCTGCACGATCGGGTGCCGGACGCCGGTCAGCTCGGTCAGTGCCGTCCGCAGGGTGGGTGTCACGGGCGCACCTCGCGGTCGCGCAGGCCGCCCGGGTCCACGACGTCCCGGATCAGCCGCAGTTCCTCGGCGGTCGGCTCACGGGTGTACGGGACGCCGCCGTCCGGCACGGCCAGGGGGAACCCGGTGGCCTCGCGCACCTGGTCGAGCGTCACGCCCGGGTGCAGGGACACCACGCGCATCGCGTGATCGGGCGTTCCGAAGTCGAAGACACCGAGGTCGGAGACGACGCGGCGGAGATCGTGGAAGCGGGTCGCGGAGGGCCCGGCCGCGGCCGCGCTGTCGTATCCGACACCGCTGATCATGTCGACCTTCTCGACGAACACGCGCGCTGAGTGCCTCGGGATCCAGTAACTCACCGGATTGTTGAGGGTGTTGACCGGGGCGCCGCGCACGCCGAGCAGCTGGCGTTTGGGGCGCGCCCAGTCGCCGATGCACGAGATGTTCTGGTTGCCGAAGCGGTCGATCTGACTGGCGCCCATCATTACGTGCCGCTTGCCGCCCATGACCATCGTCAGGTGCTTGCGGTACGGCAGCCAGCCCTCGGTCACCGCCGACGCCGCGCCGACCGCGGGGACATCGCCGATGAGCAGGGCCTCGCCGTCCGTGAGCAGCAGGTCGGGGGAGAAGGTCAGCTTGGCGAGGCGCGCCGCGATGGACGGGACCGTGCCCATGGGGGAGGCCAGGATCTCGCCGTCGGCCCGCCAGGCCTCCGCGCAGGCGATCACGCAGTACTCGGCGCGGGTGGTGGTCCGCTCGGTGGTCGACGTCATCGCTGCTCCTTGTGCCAGGCCTGGACGGCGAGTTGGTACTCCTGCTCGGTGCCGGTGAGGAAGCGGGCGCGGAAGGCCTCCCAGGCGTCCGGGTCGGCCGCCGCCGTCACGTAGGCCTTCTGGAAGGGCTCGTCGCGGCCGTAGTCGGGCACGCAGGAGGTGAAGTGCGCGCCGCCGGGCGTCTCGGTCACGCCCGTCACCGCGTGCCGGGACACCAGCATCGTCTGGGGCACGGCGTGGGCGGTGAGCTCGGCGGAGTCGACGATGCGTTCGCAGGAGACGTACGCGGCGTCGGCGGCCTCGCAGAACAGGTCGTCGAAGTAGGGGTCGGGGCCCAGGTACTGGCCGTTGCCGAAGCGGTCGGCGCGGTTCATGTGCACCAGGGCCGCGTCCATCCGCAGGGCGGGCACGGCGACGAGCTCCTCCTCGTCCTCGTACGGCGAAGTGACCGTGCGCAGCCGGGGGTTGACCCGCAGGACGTCGGAGCCGAGGCCCGCACGGATCGGCAGGAACGGGAGCCGCTGGACGCCCGCGGTGAGGCCCTGCATGAACATCGCCTCGTCCAGCTCGACGAGTTCGAGGTCCGCCCGCTCGCGTGCCGCCCGGAAGTGCGGCTCCAGGGGGATCGTGTCGAGGGTCGTGAAGGCCGTGACCAGTTTGCGGATCCGGCCGGCCGCGGCGAGCAGGCCGATGTCCGGGCCGCCGTACGAGACGACGGTCAGGTCCGTGACGTCGGAGCGCAGCAGGGCGCGCACCAGCGCCATCGGCTTGCGGCGCGAGCCCCAGCCACCGATGCCGAGCGTCATGCCGCTCTCCAGGCGCCCCACGATCTCGTCGGGCGTCATCTGCTTGTCGGTCCTGTGGGTCGTGCCGGTCGTGTCGGTCCTGCGGGTCGTGTCTGTCTCGTGGGTCATGCCCTGCCCTTCCCTTGCGTCCCTTGCTGCCCGAAGTCGTCGCGGATCCGGTCGGCCAGGCCGCTCAGGTTCGCCTCGAAGGTGAAGCCCTGCTCGAAGCGGTAGCTGCGGTGCACGTCTACGGGGTCGATGCCGTTGATCGCCGCCTTCGCGAAACGCAGCAGTGTGCCGTCCTTGCGGGCGATCTCACCCGCCAACTCCATTGCGGCCCTGCGCAGTTCCGCGCGGGGCACGACCTGCCATACGGAGCCGTGCGCATGCAGGTCGGCGGCCGTCGCGGTGCGCGAGGTGTAGTACAGGGCGCGCATCAGGTGCTGCGGCACGAGACGCGCCAGGTGCGTGGCCGCGCCGAGCGCGCCCCGGTCCAGCTCGGGCAGGCCGAAGGTGGCGTCCTCGCTCGCCACGATCGCGTCCGCGTTCCCCACGAGGCCGATGCCGCCGCCCAGACAGAAGCCGTGCACGGCCGCCACGACGGGCACCTCGCATTCGTACACCGCCGAAAACGCTTCGTAGCACCCCCGGTTGGCGCCGATCAGCGCGGTGTGGCCGGTGTCGCGCTGCATCTCCTTGATGTCCACGCCCGCGTTGAACCCCCGGCCCTCGGCGGCGAGGACGACGCAGCGCGTCTCGGGGGCGCGGCCCGCGGCGCGGACCGCGGCCGCCAGGTCGTACCAACCCTGCACCGGGAGGGCGTTGACGGGTGGGTAGTCGACGGTGACGACGGCGATGCCCTTGTCCGGGGCGGAGGTGGAGACAGACATCAGACGATCCGCTACCTTTCAACCACACGCCTTCAACCAAACATTTGTTAGTTGGAAAGGTAGCAGCGATGACTGACACACGACAGGTGGTCGTCGTGACCGGCGGCACCCGCGGCGTCGGTGCCGGAATCGCCCGGAGCTTCCTCGCCGCGGGGGCGCGGGTCGTGATCTGCGCCCGCAGGCCACCGGACAAGCCCGTCGAAGGGCCGGGCGGGACCGCCGAGTTCAGGCCGCTCGACCTGCGCGACGCGGCAGCCGTCACCGACTTCTTCGGTCAAATCGCCGCCGACTACGGGGCGGTGGACACCCTGGTGAACAACGCGGGCGGCACGCCGTTCGGACTGCTCGCCGAATCCGCTCCGGCCCGCCAGGCGAAGATCATCGAACTGAACCTGCTCGCCCCGCTCCACGCCTCCCTGGGCGCCTATGAAGTGATGCGCGGTCAGGAGGCCGGGGGCAGCATCACCATGATCGGCAGCGTGAGCGGGACCCGGCCCTCGCCCGGCAGCGGAGCGTATGGAGCGGCCAAGGCGGGCCTGGAGAACCTCGCCGGGACCATGGCCGTCGAGTGGGCTCCGGCCGTGCGCGTCAACACGGTGGTCCTCGGCCTGGCCCGCACCGAGAGCGCGGCCCTCCACTACGGCGACGAGGAGGGCATCGCCCAAGTCGCGCGCACCGTCCCGCTGGGCCGTCTCGCCGACCCCTCCGACGTCGGCGACGCCTGCGTCTTCCTCGCCTCCGACCGGGCCCGGTACATCAGCGGTGCCGCGCTCCGGCTGCACGGCGGCGGTGAACGCCCCGCGTTCCTGTCCGCGGCGTCCGTCAACCACTGAACGCAATCGAGGAGTTCTGCCATGACGTCAGCTGCCAGGTCCACGTCCGCGTCCGCGTCCGGGTCCGGGACCGGGCTCTGCGAAGGCCGCGTCGTGCTCGTCACCGGTGCGGGCCGAGGCCTGGGGCGTGCGCACGCGCTCGCGTACGCGGCCGAGGGCGCCCGGGTCGTGGTCAACGACCTCGGCGTGGGGCCCGACGGATCGGGAGGTTCCGGCGGGCCCGCCCACGAGGTCGTCGAGGAGATCCGGGCGGCGGGCGGTGACGCCGTCGCGCACGGCGGCGACATCGCGACCTCCGAGGGCGCCGCCTCGCTGGTGCGGACCGCGCTCGACACGTACGGACGCCTCGACGTCGTGGTCAACAACGCGGGCTTCCTGCGCGACCGGATGCTGGTCAACCTCGACGAGGACGCCTGGGACGCCGTGATGCGCGTCCACCTCAAGGGACACTTCCTTCCCCTCAAGCACGCGGGAGCGCACTGGCGTGCCGAGGCGAAGGCGGGCCGCACTCCGCACGCGTGCGTGGTCAACACCAGCTCCGGAGCCGGTCTCCTGGGCAGCGTCGGGCAGGGCAACTACAGCGCGGCCAAGGCGGGAATCCTCGGCCTGACCTTCGTCGCCGCCGCGGAACTCGGTGCCTACGGAGTGCGTGTGAACGCCGTCGCGCCCGCCGCCCGCACCCGTATGACGGAGCAGACCTTCGCCGACACGATGGCGGCCCCCGAGGACGGCGCCTTCGACGCGATGGCCCCGGAGAACGTCTCCCCCCTGGTCGTCTGGCTCGGCTCCACCGCCTCCGCGGGGGTCACGGGCCGGGTCTTCGAGGCCGAGGCGGGCCGCATCACCGTCATGGAGGGCTGGCGCCCCGGCCCGACCGCGGACAAGGGGGCCCGGTGGACTCCGTCGGAGGCGGGCGAGACGGCGCTGAAGCTGCTCGCGGAGGCGGAGGTGCCGCAACGGGTGTACGGGGCGCGCTGACCGGACCGGAGGGGAATCGCGGAGCGGACCGTGCGAGGTGGGCCGCGCGGAGTGGATCCGACCAGGTCGGGATCCACTACTCAGGCCTCTGACCTGCTGCGTTAGGGTGGAATCCGGTCATCCCATGCCTCCCCCGCCTGCCAGGAGATCCCCGCATGCCGCCCCCGCGCACCGTCCTCATCCTCCAGCACGTCGAGGTCGAGAAGCCCGGCCTCATCCTGGACGCGCTGGACGGCAGCGGTCTCCACGTGGACGTACGAAATGTGCTGGACGTGCCCGGGGTGTCGGCGGACGATCTGCCGGCCGTCGGCGACCTGGCGGGCCTCGTCGTCATGGGCGGCCCGATGAACGCCGACGACCTGACGGGTCACCCGGCGCTGAAGCTGGAGCGGGACCTCCTGGTCGACGCGGTGCGGGCCGGGGTGCCGACCCTGGGCGTGTGTCTGGGGGCGCAACTCCTCGCCCGCGCCCTGGGCCTGGCCGTCAGGACCGGCGCCGAGCTCGGCCACGGCAGCGAGCTCGGCTGGTCCCCGCTGCGTGACGTCGACCGCGACGACCCCGTTCTCGGCCCGCTGGCCGACGCGCCCGCCGTGCTCCACTGGCACGGCGACCGCATCGTGCCCGGCCCCGGTGCCCAGGTGCTGGCCCGCACCGACACCACCGAGTGCCAGGCGTTCCGCGCCGGACCCGCGGCCTGGGGGCTGCAGTTCCATCTGGAGGTCACCCCCGCCCTCCTGGACGACTGGCTCGCCGAGCCGTCCTTCGTCGACGAGGCCACGGAGGCCCTCGGCCCCGACGCCGTCGACCGGCTGCGGTCGGATGCCCGGGCCGTGGCCCCGGCTCTGCGTCCGGCGGCGGAGCGGAGCCTGGCCCACCTGAGGTCGCTGTTCACGGCCCGCGCGGGTCTCTAGGTCTGCGCCGCGCCCGCGAAGTGGGTGCGCAGGGCCTGTGCCACCGCCTCGGGGCGCTCCGCCGCTGCCAGGTGCGAGGCGTCCGCGAGCTCCAGCAGGGAGGCGTGCGGCACCGCTTCGGCGATCTCCCGGGCGTGGGTGGGCGGTGTCGCCGGATCCTCGCGACCGGCGATGACCAGTGTGGGCGTCACGATCGTCGTGAGCGCGCCCCGCATGTCGTACGCGGCCAGGGCCTCGCAGCACGCGGCGTACGCGCCGGGGTCGGCCGACCGGAGGTCCGCCACGAGGCGGGGCACCGTGAACCCGGGCGTGAACCAGCGCCCGGGGGCGGCATCAGCCAGCCCGGCCAGACCCTCGCGGCGCGCCAGCGCGGCCCGTTCGCGCCACGGCCCGTCCCCGCCGAAATGCGCCGATGAGCAGATCACGGCGAGCCGCTCCACCCGCTCGGGGTGCCGGGCCGCGAGATGCAGCCCCACGGCGCCGCCGAGCGAGACACCGGCGTACGAGAATCGGTCGATGCCGAGCGAGTCGGCGAGCGCGAGGACGAGCGCGGCGAGGTCGGCGACCGTCGCGCCGGGGCCGATGAGGTCCGCGGGGGAGCCGCCATGGCCCGGCAGGTCCCAGCGCACGATGCGGTGGGACCTGGACAGTTCGGGTGCGACCGCGTCCCAGAGGGCGGTGGAGGTGCCCAGGGACGGCCCGAGGAGGAGCGGGGGCGCGGTGTCTGTGCCCTCGACGGTGTGGTGCGGCAGCCTGCCGTCCGGTTCGATGGTCAACGTCGCTCCAGGGCACGGTCGATGAGGTCACCGGCGTAACCGGTGTAGTGGGCGGGGTCGGTGAGCGCGGCGAGGTCGAGGTCCTGAAGGGCGGGTTCCTCGGCGAGGACGTCCGCCAGCGTGCGCCCTTCGGCGCGGGCCCGCCCCGCGGCCCCGGTCAGCAGCTCCTGCGCGGCGACCCTGCCGAGCACGGGCGCGAGCTCGGCGGCCACCCGCTCCGAGACGATCGACCCGCCGGTGAGGCGGAGGTGTCCGCGCATCGCCGCCGGGTGGACGCGCAGCCCCTCGACGAGCTCCGCGCCGTCCCGGGCCGCGCCACCGGCCAGCCGCAGCAGGTCCCGCAGCGGCTCCCACTCGGCGTGCCAGGCGCCCGCGGGGCGCTCGTCCTCGGCGACGAGCGAGCCGAGGAGGGTGGCCGCGAGGCCGGGCGCGCGGCGGGCGGCCGCGGCGACGAGCGTGGCGCGTACGGGGTTGGCCTTGTGCGGCATCGCGGACGAGCCCCCGCCCGCGCCCTCGGAGAGTTCCGCGATCTCGGTGCGGGACAGGGTGAGCACGTCGGCCGCCACCTTGCCGAGGGCGCCCGTGGTGAGCGCGAGGGCGGAGGCGAGATCGGCGACGGGCGTACGAAGGGTGTGCCAGGGCAGTTCGGGCGCGTGCAGCGCGAGCTCACGGGCGAAGGCCGAGGTGAGCGCCTCGCCTCCGTGACCGCACTCCCCGTCCGCCCGAAACGCGGCCAAGGTGCCTGCCGCGCCGCCCAATTGGGCCGGCAGGCTCGTGCGGA
Organism: Streptomyces atriruber; assembly: GCF_001418325.1. Lineage (GTDB taxonomy): Bacteria > Actinomycetota > Actinomycetes > Streptomycetales > Streptomycetaceae > Streptomyces > Streptomyces atriruber. Next base: position 27,184 of record NZ_LIPN01000353.1, read on the forward strand.
CCCGGGTGAGGCGGTCCCGCGCGTCGAGGATCAGGGAGCGCCACCCCGCGGCCTTCAGGCCGAACGTCGTCGGCACCGCGTGCTGGGTGAGGGTGCGGCCCGGCATCGCCGTGTCCCGGTGCGCGGAGGCGAGACCGGCCAGCGCGCGCTCCGCGCGGGCCAGCTCCGTGCGGATCAGTTCCAGTGCCCGCGCGGACAGCAGCATCAGTGCCGTGTCCAGGATGTCCTGGCTCGTCGCGCCCCGGTGCACGTGCGGCGCCGCCTCGGCGGGCACCGCCGCTGCCAGCGCCGCCACCAGCGGGATCACCGGGTTTCCGCTCTCCCGCGCGCGGAGGGTGATGTCCCGCGCGTCGAACCGGCCGACGTCCGCGGCCGCTTCCCGCACCGCGGCCGCCGCGCCCCGGGGCGTCAGCCCCACCTCGGCCCGGGCGCTGGTCAGCGCGGCCTCGGCGGTCAGCAGGGCTTCGAGGAAGGCCAGGTCGGAGGTGGCGGCGGCCACCGGCGAACCGACGGAGCCCGGCGAGAACAGGCCGCTCATGCGGGCCCCTGCGGGAACTCGAGGAAGACCGTCTCGTCGGCCCCCTGGAGGTGGATGTCGAAGCGGTACGTCCGGGGCGCCTCGCCGCGGGCGACCAGGGTGGCCCGCCCTGCCGCGTCCAGGGAGCCGAGCAGCGCGTCACCGGGCTCGTCCACCAAGTACGCCCGTGTGTACAGATGGTGCAGCAGACCGCGTGCGAAGACGGCGAGCGAGACGTACGAGACACCGCCCGGCGGCAGCGTCCGCACGGCCCAGTGCCCGTCGGCGTCGGTGGCGACCCGGCCGAACCCGGTGAACGCGACGCCGTCCCGCCCCAGGGCCCGACCCGTGGCGGGGTCGCGCCGCAGCGAGCCGGGGACGCCCGCGCGCGAGCCGTCGGGCCCGGGCTGCCAGGTCTCGATCAGGGCGTCGGGCACGGGCTGCCCCTCGCCGTCGAACACGTATCCGTGCAGGGTGATGGTGTCGGGGTGTCCGGCGGGCGCCACGTCGCCGCCGCGCGGGAAGGGCAGCGCGTAGCCGTAGAAGGGGCCGACGGTCTGGGAGGGCGTGGGAGCGGGCATCAGCGGGCGTCGCCCTCCTGGAAGAACGTCGCGGACGGGCCGTCCAGGACGATGTCCCAGCGGTGGCCGAGCGACCACTCGGGGACGGACAGGTCGTGGTCGTAGGCACAGACGAGGCGCTGCCGCGCCGACTCGTCGCTCACCGAGCGCAGGATCGGGTCGTACGGGAAGAGCGGGTCGCCCGGGAAGTACATCTGCGTCACCAGACGCTGGGCGAACGCCGTGCCGAAGAGCGAGAAGTGCAGGTGGGCGGGGCGCCAGGCGTTGGTGTGGTTGTGCCAGGGATAGGCGCCCGGCTTGATGGTCGTGAAGGAGTACGCGCCGCCGTCGTCGGTCAGACAGCGGCCGAAGCCCGTGAAGTTGGGGTCGAGCGGTGCCGGGTGCCGGTCCAGCTGGTGCGCGTAGCGGCCCGAGGCGTTGGCCTGCCAGAGCTCGACGAGCTGGCCGCGCACGGGCCGCCCCCGGCGGTCGACGACCCGGCCGCTCACGGTGATGCGCTCGCCCAGCGGCTCGCCCGGATGCTGCCGCGTCAGGTCGCTGTCCAGGGCGGCCACGTCGGTGACGCCGAACGCGGGGCCGCTCAGCTCCACCGCCTCCGGGTCGCGCAGCGGGACCAGTGGCCGCTTGGGGTGGCGCAGCCGACTGCTGCGGTACGGCGGATGGTCGCGGGGCGGGTGGTGCTCGGCGCCCGCTCCGGCAGTGGTGAGGGTCATCTCTTGTGGCTCCGTACGACGTAGTAGCGGTGTCGGAGAAGTGCGATGTCACCGGCGAGGCGCGCTCACGACGGACAGCCGTCCGGGACGTGGACCTCGGCCGCCGTCTTCGCGACGATCTCCTCGACGGTGACGCCAGGCGCCGCCTCGACCAGTTCGAGACCGCGCCCCGTCACCTCCAGGACGCCGAGGTCGGTGATGATCCGGTCGACGCAGCCCTTGCCGGTCAGCGGCAGCGCGCACTCGTCGAGGATCTTCGCCGAGCCGTCCTTCGCGGTGTGCGTCATGACGACGATGACGGTGCGGGCGCCGTGCACGAGATCCATCGCCCCGCCGATCCCGGTGATCAGCTTGCCCGGGACCGCCCAGTTGGCGAGGTCCCCGCGCGCGGAGACCTGCATCGCGCCCAGCACGGCCACGTCGATGTGGCCGCCGCGGATCATCCCGAAGGAGAGCGCCGAGTCGAAGAAGGAGGCGCCGGGCAGCACGGTCACGGTCTCCTTGCCCGCGTTGATCAGGTCGGGGTCGGCCTCCGCCTCGGCGGGCCAGGGACCCACGCCGAGAATGCCGTTCTCCGACTCCAGGACGACTTCCACGCCCGGCGGCAGGTGGTCGGGGATCAGCGTGGGCAGACCGATGCCGAGGTTCACGTACTGGCCGTCGCGTAGTTCGCGCGCGGCGCGGGCGGCCATCTCCTCACGGGTCCAGGCCATCAGCCGCGCACCGTCCGCTTCTCGATCAGCTTGTCCGCCGCCTGCTCGGGGGTGAGTGCCACCACCCGGCGTACGAAGATGCCCGGCAGGTGCACCGCGTCCGGGTCGATGGCGCCGGGCTCCACGAGCTCCTCGACCTCCGCGACGGTCACGCGTCCGGCCATCGCGGCGAGCGGGTTGAAGTTGCGGGCGGATCTGCTGAAGACGAGGTTGCCGTGCCGGTCGCCCTTGGCCGCGCGCACCAGCGCGTAGTCGGTGCGGATGCCGCGCTCCAGGACGTACGGCGTGCCGTCGAACTCCCGCACCTCCTTGGCCGGGGACGCGAGCGCGACCCCGCCGTGCCCGTCGTGGCGCAGGGGGATCCCGCCCTCGGCGACCTGGGTGCCCACTCCGGCCGGGGTGTAGAACGCGGGGATGCCCGCGCCGCCCGCCCGCAGCCGCTCGGCGAGCGTGCCCTGCGGGATCATCTCCACCTCCAGCTCGCCGCTGAGGTACTGCCGCGCGAACTCCTGGTTGGAGCCGATGTAGGAGCCGGTGACGTGGGCGATCCTGCCCGCCGCCAGGAGCAGCGCGAGGCCCGAGTCCATCGCCCCGCAGTTGTTGGACACGACGCGCAGCTCCGCCGCGCCGGACGCGTGGAGTGCGCGGATCAGTTCGTTCGGCACGCCGCTCAGTCCGAATCCGCCGACCGCGATAGAGGCGCCGTCACGGACGTCGGCCACCGCTTCGGCAGCCGTGGCCACCACCTTGTCCATCCGAGCGGCCTCCCTCTCCGTCCTCCATTGATCAGGGCACTGACCATTCCGGCGAGGATAGGGTGATGCCAACTGCCGTGCAAGGGGTGGTCAGTTGAGCGGGCCCGGCAGGTAATGTTCAGTGCACCGACGGAAACGTCGGAGGAGTCGAGGAGACGAAGGAGCGGAGGGATCCTATGAGGGCCGTGGACCTCGCCACCCATCCCGGGCATCTCGCCCGACGGCTGCAGCAGGCGCATCACCTGCTGTGGAACACGATGGTGTCCGAGGAGATCACCTCGCCGCAGTACGCCGTCCTCAACGCTCTCGTCGCCGAACCGGGCCTCGACCAGCGCACGGTGGGGGAGCGGGTGGGCCTGGACCGGTCCACCATCGCCGAGGTCGTCGCCCGGCTCATCCGCCGGGAGCTGCTCGCCAAGGTGCGCGACCCGCGGGACGGCAGGCGCTGTCTGCTCCGCGTCACCGACGAGGGCCTGCGCACGCACCGCAAGCTGACCATGCGGACCGCCCGGATGAACCAGGTGCTCCTCGCCCCGCTCTCCGAGGGGGAGCAGTCCGTCTTCCTCGACCTGATCAGGCGGGTCGCGGACGCGGCGGAGCAACTGCGCGACCCCGTGGTACCGGCCGTCGGGCCCGGCACGGACTGACGGCGCTCACGCCTTCGCGTACACGACCCACACCTGCCCCTTCGCGAACGGCAGTTGCCGTCCGTCGGCCGTCGAGAACTCCGTGCCGCTCTCGGCCGACGGCCGCTTCCACCGTGCCTTGTAGGCACGCCCGTCCCGCAGGACGCTCGCGGAGCCCTGGCCGACCGTCTCGGTGAACGGCGAAACGTTGCCCGAGCGGTCGTGGAAGCGGGACGGCCGCACCTTCACGTACTGCACGACGACCGTCGAGGCGCTCAGCTCCTTGCCGCTCGACGTCCGCGCCCGCTCGCCGTCCATCGCGATGCGCCAACGCCCCTCGTACTCCACCCAGTCGAAGGTGAAGCGTGCCGAGGGGAAGCGGACCGTCCTGGTCGTCCGCGGTGTGCCGCCCTCCGGCCGTGGGCCGAACCGGAACCCCGCGTCGGCCAGGGCACCCGCGCGCGGATCCGCCTTCAGGGCGTTCGGACGTACGAAGAGGTTGTGCGGCGCGGGCTTTCCGCCGCCCCGGTAGTAGGCGCTGCCGGGCGCCTTGCCGGGCGGCAGCGCCCGCACGGGCGCGTCGGCGATCAGTGGAAGCAGCTTGGACTGCGCCCCGGAGAACGCGAGCGCGGGGCGGTCGAACTGCCGCAGCAGTTCGAGATCCGTCTCGCGCGCGCTGCGCACGGGGCCGACGACGGGTGGCAGGCGGGACGCATAGACCGCCATCAGACGGCTGAGACCCGCCTCCACCTGCTCCACGTAGACGACGTCCGCGGCGTCCAGGCCGGTCTGCGGCCGTGCCGGGGCGACGTTGTCGACCTTCACGGCGAGCACGTCGCCGCCCTTCCCCGTCGACGGCTGCTTTCCGTCGACGGGCTCGATCGTGCAGCCGGACACCAGGGCGGCGAGCACGAGCGCCACCGCCGCCCCGGTCCCGGTACGTGTCCGCGTCCGCCGTCTCATGCGGAAGTCCTACCCCGAACACGGCCGGAACCGCATCCCCTCAGCCCAGATCGAGCGCGTTGCGCAGCCCCAGCCGGTAGCGGGTGCGGTCGTGGCGCTTGAGGGCCTCGACCTCGGGGACGCGGTACAGCGGCGTCACCGTGCACGGCGCATGCGTCGAACCCACCTGCTTCAGCAGGGCGTTGACGGCCTGGCGGGCCGACGCGTTGGCGCCCTCCATCGTCGCGAGGTCGATGTCCACGGAGACGTAGTCGCCCGAGAGGAAGAGGTTCGGGATCTTCGTGGCGGCCGACGGGCGGTTGTGGAAGGTGCCCACGGGGTGGATGAGGAGCTGGTCCTCGTTGGTCGGGTTCGGCGTGCCGAGCCCGTCGACGCCCGGGTCGAGGAACCACGAGTGCAGCTTGCTGTCGCTGAGGACCGTCTTGCCGGTGTCGTTGAGGGCGGCCTTGAGCTGCGCCCACACCTCCTTGGCGACCTCCTCGCGGGTGCACTGCTTGGCCGTCTTGCCGTACAGGATCCCCGGCTTGTCCCATTCGGAGATGTCCACCGAAAGGCACTCGACCGCGACGCCGTCGCCGTAGTCGGCGGGGAAGTCCCGCTCCGGCCAGTGCCCGGCCTGGGCGATGCCGGTCAGGGACCAGGGCGAGTCGATGAGGTTGAAGTGGCCCTTCACGACGGGCGGGCGTTCCGTCAGATAGAACTGGATGCCCGTCATCCAGTCCGTCTCCAGCTTGTCGCAGCGCGCCAGTTGGGGGTCGGCCGCCTTGAGCGCGGCGCTCCACGTCCGGCGCGCGTGCTCCACGGGCATGGCCTGGACGTAGTGGTCGGCGGTGATGTCACGGCGTACGCCGTCGGGGTCCTCGATGACGGTCTTGGTGATGCGGCCGTCGCCGAACGCCAGCTCGCGCACGGTCCAGCCGATGCGGAACTCCACGCCGAGCGACGTGAGGTGGGTGACCCACGGGTCGATCCACGCCTCGTTCGTCGGCGCGTTCAGGATGCGGTCGGGCGGGCCGTCCGCGCCCTGGCCGAGCGCGTTGAGGACGAAGGCCTCGCCGAGCGTGCCGACGGTGCGGGTGCTGGCCTCCTCCGCCTTGGTCGCCACGATGTTGCGGGTCACGCCGATGACGAGGATGCGCTGGTAGTCCTTCGACATCCGCTCGGCGCGGGTGAACTCCCACCAGGGCGTCGACTCCCAGTCGTCGTTGCGGCGTTCGTCGCAGCTGGTGAAGAAGACGAGGGCGCGGTTCACGAAGTACGCGGCCTCGTGGGCCGGCAGGTTGGCCGCGGTGTCGACCAGCGCGGCGAGGGCCCGCTTGATGTCGTCGAGGGTGAGTTTCTCCGGGTCGTGGCCCGGCCACGGGATCGGCAGCCGGATGTCCTCGCGGCCGGTGCGCGCGAACGACATCTCGCGGGGCGCGATCAGGTTGTCCCACACGCCGTTCGGGTTCCCGGGGAAGGGAATGCGGCGCATCGTGTCGGGGAGGTTGTGATAAATGCCCGGGATGAAGCGGAAGCCGTGCTCGCCGGGCAGTGGCTTGCGGTTGCCCTTCGCGCTGTTCGGCACGTCCATGCTGCGGGCCTTGCCGCCGAGTGCCCTGCGTTCGTAGACGGTGACCGCGAAGCCGCGCTCCACCAGCTCGTGGGCCGCGGTGAGCCCGGCGACACCGCCGCCGAGGACCGCCACCGACGGCTTGCCCCGTGGCGCTTCCGCGGCGCCGGGCGCGGCCGCCGCGGCGGGCGGCGCCCCCGCTCCCACTCCCAGCGCGGCCGCTCCGCCCACCGCCGCGGCCCCCGCGACGAATCCCCGTCGCGTGCTTCCCTCGGCACGACTGTGCCCCATGCCCCGCCCCCCTTACCGTCGGTAACTGACGTGTCAGGCGGAGGAGCATACGGTCACGCCCACAGGGGCGGAAGATACGTGGGAGCGGAATCGAACATTGGCGTGATCGGAGTGGTGCGTGGCGGTGCAGTGCCTGCTCGGCCGGTCCGTGTCGTGAGGCCCGTCGGTCAGTCGGGCGGGCCGTCGGTCAGTCGGGCGGCCGATCCGGCGGGGTCAGTCCGTCGAACCCAGGACGTCGTCGAGAGCGTGTCGCACCGGCTGCTCCAGCTGGGCGTACGTGCAGCTCTCCGGGCTCCGGTCCGTGCGCCATCTGCGGAAGGCGGCCGTGTGGCGGAAGCGCCGCCCGTTCTCCATGTGGTCGTACGCCACCTCGCAGACCCGCTTCGGGCGCAGCGGTACCCAGGACAGGTCCTTCTTGCCCGACCAGCGGCTCGGGGCGCCGGGCATGCGGGCCGTCTCGTGCGCCGCCCCGTCCGTCCAGGACGCCCACGGGTGACCGGCCGCGGACTCCATGCGCAGCGGCTCCAGCTCCTCGACGAGCTCGGCGCGGCGCTTCATCGAGAACGCCGCGCACACGCCCACGTGCTGCAGGGCGCCCCCGTCGTCGTACAGCCCGAGCAGCAGCGAGCCGATGACGGGACCGCTCTTGTGGAGGCGGTAGCCCGCGACCACGCAGTCCGCCGTGCGCTCGTGCTTGATCTTGAACATGAGGCGTTCGTTCTGGCGGTAGCGCAGGTCGAGCGGTTTGGCGATGACACCGTCCAGGCCCGCGCCCTCGAACTGCTCGAACCACACCTGCGCCACGTCGGGGTCCGTGGTCGCCGGTGCCAGGTGAACGGGCGCCGTGACGCCGGACAGCGCCTTCACCAGCAGGGCGCGGCGGTCGGCAAGGGGTGTGTCGAGCAGCGCCTCGTCCGCGAGGGCGAGGAGGTCGAACGCGACGAACGAGGCGGGGGTGCGCTCGGCGAGCGTCGCCACGCGGGACGCGGCGGGGTGGATACGCTCCGTGAGCGCGTCGAAGTCGAGGCGCCCGTCCTCGGCGATCACGATCTCGCCGTCCAGCACGCACCGCTTCGGCAGCCGTTCGCGCAGGGCGGCCACCAGCTCGGGGAAGTACCGGGTCAGGGGCTTGCCGGTGCGACTGCCGAGCTCGATGTCGTCGCCGTCGCGGAAGACGATCGCACGGAACCCGTCCCATTTCGCCTCGTACTGCATGCCCGGCGGGATCTTCTTCACGGGCTTGGCGAGCATGGGCTTCACGGGCGGCATCACCGGCAGATCCATGATTCAAATCTATGCGGCGTGCACGTGGTCCGCCTGTTCAGCGCGGGCCCGGGAAAGCCCAGGTCAACGACCAGGTCAGTAGTGCGGCAGCTCGGGGCTCTTCGTGGCGCTTCCGTACGGCTGCGCGGTCGGCTGGACCGGTGCCTCGCGTTCCGCACTCACCCCCTACGGGACATGCCCTGATCGGCGAGGTGCCCCGGGAGGCTCAGGCCTCGTACTCCGTGAGGTCGATGGCGTGGACGCGCAGCGGGTGGCCGGACACCGGGTGGGTGGTTTCGCGGTCCGGGACCATGCCGAGCTTCCGGACGACGTTGGCGGAGGCCTGGTTGCCGATCCGGTCGATGCTGATGACGCGGTCGAGACCGCGGTCCTGGAGGGCGAACTCCAAGGTGGCCTGCGCGGCTTCCGAGGCGTAACCCTGGCCCCAGAACTGGGCGCCGAGCCGCCAGCTGATCGCGACGGCAGGCAGCACCTCGGGCAGGAACTCGGGGACGGAGAGGCCCGTGAACCCGGCGAGCTCGCCGGAGGCGAGGAGCTCGACGGCGAAGAGCCCGAAGCCCTCGTCGTCCCACTCCTCCTCCCAGTGCTCGATGGCCTCCGCCGTGTCGTCCAGGTCGTGCACGGGGCCGCCCTCGACCCACCGCATGACCCTCGGGTCCGCGTTGATCTCCGCCATGGGCGCGAGGTCGTCGTCGTGCCAGCGACGCAGAATGAGGCGGGGGGTGCGGATCTCGGTCATGGCCCCCATCCTGCCGAAGGCGGGACCACCTGCGAAATCGGCCCCCGGCCGGTCAGCCACTCCAGCACCTCGACCGCCCGGTAGGGCCCGCCGTCCGGGCTCAGCTCCGTCAGGAAGTCGAGGTCCTGGCCCAGGGTGACGACCGGCGGTTCGTCGCGTCCGGAGGGGTGGCGCTGACCGAGTCCGACGGTGGCCAGGAGTCCGTTGCACAGACAGAGGCGGCCCTCGGTGTCGGTGGCCGAGCCGCCCTTGCGGCGGTAGGCGGCCGCCGGTTCGGCGGGGCAGCGGTAGCCGATCGCCCCCTTGGCGGTGCGGTAGGGGACACGGAGGTAGCCGAGGTCGCACACGTCGCGGCGGGCTGTCCGGACTGCGGGGTCGGACAGTGTGCCCGCCAACTCGGCGACCTTGAAGGGGAAGCCGGTCGGGGACGCCATCGGATCGTTGCGCACCTTCAGCGTCCCGGCGCGGGCCCGCGTCCTCAGCGCGTCGCGCAGACCGGGCTGCAACCCCGACTCCTCGCACAGCGCGAACGCGCTGCCGACCTGCACACCTGCCGCGCCCAGGGCGCGCGCCGCCGCGAGCCGTGCCGGGTGGGCGGCGCCCCCCCGCGAGCCAGAAGGGGATGCCGATCGCCGCCATCTTCGCGAGGTCGGGGTGATCGCGCGGCCCGTAGACGGGTTCGCCCGCCGCGTCGAGCCGCAGCGCGCCGCGGGGCGGAGCGCTGTGGCCGCCCGCGCCATGGGCCTCGATCACGAAGCCGTCGGGGGTCGTGGCTTCGTCGCGGGTCAGGTACGCGGCCAGCAGCGGCAGCGACACGATGGCGAGGACGTCCGGCCGCCGCAGCGACGGTCGGGCGGGACCGGGTGATGACGGTGCGACGGTGGGCCTCTCCGTCGGGGCGAGCGACTCGATCCGTACGTCTTGCACCCGCGCCCGCGCCTGTGTCCGTACCCGTACCTGTCCCCGTCCGTCCGCAGGCGCCGCCGCCCCGCGGCAGCC
>NZ_LIPN01000354.1:0-5021 GCF_001418325.1 Streptomyces atriruber
TGTATAAGGGACAGGGGTGAACGCCGGGGGAGGGGCGCCGCGCGGCTGGAATTGGTCGTGACATGTCAAGAATCATGAGGCTCGGCCTTGTCACTCCTGGCCCCCTGTGCCTCAATGGGCAGCGATCCGGGCTGCTGACTACCCGTCAGAAGTGTTCTGCGGGCAGCAGTCCCGGCGCTGCGCAGGCGCATCCCCCCTCGCTCCTCCCCCCACTCATGAAGGCAGGCCCCCATGCGGAACGGCAGACTCGGCAGACTCGGCGGCGGAATCGGAACGGCACTCGGCGTCGGCGCGCTCGCCGTCGGTGCGCTCGCGATGGCGCCCGCGGCAGGCGCCGTGGAACCGCAGAGCGCCACGCTCTCGTTCGACTGCGGAACGTACGGCTCCGGGACGGCGACGCTCACCGCCGCCCAGGACGGCACCAGCGCGACCATCGAGGTGTCGACCTCGGCGATAACGGCTCCGATCGACATCGGGGCGGGCTCCGTCAACTCGACGCTCACCCTGGCGAAGAACGGCTCGGGGACGACCGACTTCACCGGCAACTCCAACCCGGCCATCCCGGCGGGCGGCGCCGTCTCCACCGGGCCGCTCACCGGGACCGTCGCCGCGGGCGACAGCCTGGAGGGCAAGTCCCTGAAGATCGTGGTCCTCGGTCTCACGGTGACGTGCAACGCGACGTCGGCGCAGTCGCCGGGCCCGTTCGTGTTCTGACCCGTCCCACACGCGTCCCGGACGCGGGAAGGAAGGCGGCGCCCTGCCGTGCGGGGCGCCGCCTTTCTGGACTCGCGCGTCTCGGACTCGCGCGTCTCGGGACCGTTCTTCTCAGGCCCCTGCCAGCGGGCGCCAGTACTGCTGCGCCCCCTCGTCCCGTACGACGTAACCGAGCCCCCGCACCGTGTCGACCAGGTCACGGGCGTCCCGCGGGGCCTTCCGTTCCCGCGCCGCCTGCCGCGCGGCGAGGAGTGCGTGGATCTCGGCGGGCAGGTCCGGGGTGCCGGGGATCCAGCGGCGGAACAGCGAGGCGTGCGGGTCGGCGTCCTGCCACGGGTAGCCGTGCGCGCGGAACGCCTCGGCGAGCGCGGCGGCACGCGGTGCGGGCTCGCCGCGCACGAGCTGGCCGGAATCCGTGCCGAGCAGCACGAGCTGCCTGCCGTCGAGGAACACCGCCGAGACGTCGGCGCGTTCGAAGGTCCGCGACCGGCCGTCCTGCTCGACGCGCACCCGCTCGTCGGTCAGCTTCAGCCGCATGTCCTCCGAGAGTGCCGTCAGGACGAGGAGGACACCGGCCACGAGCCCGGCCGCCACGAAGAGACCGGTCTGCCAGGGCGCGTCGAGCCTGCCGAGGAACTCGACGCCGTCCCGCCACGGCAGCACCGGCGAGCCGGACACCCAGCGGGCGAGCCGCGGCACCGAGAGCCCGAGCAGCAGCCCGACCAGCGGCGTGCCGACGAGCAGCAGAAGCAGGTCGCTCCACGGATGACCGAGCTCCGTGGTCCGGCCCCGTACCTCGCCGTGCGCCTTGCCCCGTACCTCGCTGCGCTCTTTGCCGGGCATCTCGTGGACTCCGTTCCGCCCCGTGACGGGCGGCCCGCACGGCCGCCGTCGATCGTCTTCGCCACCGACGCTAGGAGAGGGGAGGGACACCGCACAGCCGCCGAAAGTCGATCGCGGCCCTACTTCGGTAGCCATCTGCGGGGACGCGGCCGCCCCCGAAAGCCGGTGGCGGCCGCGTCCCCGCCCGGCCTACCGTGCCGATCATGCTGCCCGAAGTGAACACGGACGAAGAGTGGGACCGCGTCGTCCCCGACGATGCGGTCGTGCGGCCCGGCGCCGAGGACCTGTGCGCACGCCTCGGGTTCGCCGCAGCGCGTCTCACCCGCTATCCGGCGGGCTCCCAGCCGGTCTACGCGGTCGGTGACGCACACGTGCTGAAGCTGTTCCCCGGCATGGACGCGCGGGACGCCGTCACGGAGGCCCGCGTCCTGAGCCATGTCGCGGGCCGCCTCCCCGTCCCCACGCCCCGCGTGCACGACTCGGGAACGTACGAGAACGGCTGGCGCTACGTCCTGATGTCCCGCCTGCCCGGCGAGGACCTCGCCGTCGCCTGGCCGCGCATCCCGCACGCCGACCGCGAGCGCATCGTCACCGAGGCCGCCGAAGCCCTCGCCGCACTCCACGCGCTCGACCCCGCGCCGCTCACCGATGCCCTCGGACCCGGCGACTGGGGCGCGTTCCTCGACCGTCAGCGGGCCGGAGCGGTCGAGCGGCAGCGCAGGTGCGGGCTGCCGGACAGCTGGCTGCGGCAGATCCCCGGGTTCCTGGCCTCGGTGTCGCTGCCCGACGCGCGGAGCGTGCGACCGGCGCTGCTGCACACCGAGTTCATGCGCCAGCACCTGACCGTCGACCCGGACGACGGCTGGCGGCTCACCGGGCTCCTCGACTTCGAGCCCGCCATGATCGGCGATCCCGCGTACGACTTCGTGGGCGTCGGCCTCTTCGTCACCCGCGCCGAGCCGGGCCTGCTCACCCGCTTCATGAAGGCGTACGGCAGGACGTACGATCCGCGCCAACTCCTCGCGTACACGCTGCTCCACGTGTACAGCAATCTGCCCTGGTACCTGCGGGAGCTGCCCGCCCCGCCCGAGCCGACGCCGGACGCGCTGGCCGAGGCGTGGTTCGGGCAGTAGCGATGGGCCGGGCGCCGCGCCGTCAGACCGTTTCGAGCGGGCGGTGCGGGCCCTCCGGCAGGACGATCTCGATCGCGTCGCCGGGGCGGATCTCGCCGCCCTGCCGGACCACGCTCATCACACCTGCCTTGTAGAAGACGCCTCCCGACGCGTCACGGCCGACGACCTTCTTCATCAGGCCCGCCTGGAGCCCGTCGATCTGCCGGCACGGATTGCGCAGGCCCGTGATCTCCACGACGGCCTCGTCGCCGAGGCGCAGGAGGGCGCCGGTGGGCAGGCCGAGCAGGTCGATGCCGCGCGTGGTGACGTTCTCGCCGAGCTCGCCCGCCGCCACGGTGAAGCCGTCGGCCGCCAGCTCGTCGAAGAGCTCCTCGTGCATGAGGTGGACCTGGCGGAGGTTCGGCTGGTCCGGGTTCTGCGCGACACGGAAGCGATGCTTCACCTTCGTACCCGCGTGTACGTCGCCCTCGACGCCGAGGCCCGCGAGCAGCGTGACGCTCTCGCGGTTCGGCTTGGTGAAGGAGTACGTTCCGTTGCTGCTGACCGCAGTGATCGTGGCGCCCATGCGGCGACCCTAACCCGCGTCAGGCGACCGGCACCAAGGTCAGATAGGTGATGCCGAGCACCCCGCGGTAGCCGCGCAGCCAGGCCGAACGCTGGGCGTCGACGCGGGCGCGGGTCGCCGCGGCCTCGGGGTGGTCGGGGTGTGCGGCCAGCCACTCCTCGACGTCGGAGCGGTAGCCCGACTCGAACTCCTCCCACTCCTCCGCGCTCGCCGTCTCCACCCACAGCGGGCGGAACCCCGCCTCGATCGCCGCGTCCACCAGGTCGCCCAGGTACAGGTGCTCACCGGCGTCGGCGTCCGGCCACATCCCGGCCAGTTCCGCCGCGGTGGGCTCGCGCTGCCAGAAGCCCTCGCCGAGCACGACGCGGCCGCCCGGGCTGACCAGGCCGCGCAGCGCGCGGAGCGCCTCGGCGGTGGCCTGAGCGGGCGCGGCGGAGCCGAGGGCCTGGCTCGCGCCGAGACACAGGACGACGTCGGCCGGACCGCGATCGGTGTCCGTCGCCGACTCCTCGGCGAACAGCACCCGCCCGTCGAGCCCGCGCTCCTTCGCGGCGGCGCGGCCGCGGCCGAGGTCCTCGCCCTTGATGTCGACACCGATGCCGGTGGCCTCGGGGACGGCTTCGAGGACGCGGAGCAGCAACTCGCCCCAGCCGCAGCCCAGATCGAGCACGGTCCGCGGGCCGGACGCGGCGAGCCGCTCGACGAGCCGCTGTGCGCGGGCCTCGGAAAGGGGGCCGTGGAAGGTGAGGCGGGTGAGACGCGGAGGGTGGGCGGCGTCTGTGGTCTCAGTGGTCTCGGTGGTCATGGACGGGGACGCTAGCCTGCCGAGGGCCGGGCGGAACATCGATTTGATCCCCCGTCCCGCTCCCACCGCCTGCCGTGGCGCGCGCCTCGACGCGGCGGAGGTGGGCGGCCAGGACGGCCGCCGCGTCCGGGGTGAGCGTGCGCAGGGCGACCATGGCGGTGACCACGACGTCGCAGAGCTCGGCCCGCACGTCGTCCCAGCCGTGGGTGGTGCCCTTGCGCGGGTTCTGCCCGGTGGCACCGATGACCGCCTGCGCGACCTCGCCGACCTCCTCGGACAGCTTCAGCATCCGCAGCAGCAGCGCCTCCCGGGGCGGCTGCCGGTTGTGGGAATCGAGCCATGCGTAGAGGCGGTCGACGGTGTCCCACGGGTCGGCCGCGTCGGCCGCGTCGTCGTGGTCTATGGGTGCGTCCTGCCGGTCGTCGTCCATGGCCCGCAGCTTGCCACTCCTGCGCCGGTCTGCGGGTGGAGGGGGAGTGCCGTCCCGCGGCTACGCGTCGGCCGAGGCACTCCCGTCGTCCGCCGCACCTGCCCCCGCCTCCGCCGCGCGGACGTTCTTGTTCCTGGCGCCGAGCGTCGCGAGCACCCCGACCGCCGTTCCCGCGAGTGCGGCGGGCACCATCCAGCCCCGGTTGAGGGAGTGGCCGAGTGCGTGGTCGGCGGAGTAGCGGCCGGGGCCGGTGACGGCCAGGGCCGCGGAGACCATGCCGAGGAACGCCGGGTACTCGTAGCCGCCGCCCTGGCTGAAGAAGCCGTTCGGCGCGTGCAGGGCCACGGCGCCCGCCATCGCGCCCGCCGCGGCCGACCCCGCCGCGGGGGTCCCGAGGCCGAGGGCGAGGAGCGCGCCGCCGCCCGCCTCGCAGAGGCCCGCGACGACGGCGTTCAGCTTGCCCGGCGCGTATCCGACGGACTCCATGAAGGCGCCGGTGCCCTCGACGCCGCCCCCGCCGAACCAGCCGAA
>NZ_LIPN01000354.1:5054-5705 GCF_001418325.1 Streptomyces atriruber
GTCCGGCGGGGCAGGGGTGGCGCCGGGCGCGGACCGGTGTGACCGTGGGCCCATGAGCATCCAGGTGAACCGGCTCGCGGACCCCACGGTCCGGGCCTTCGTGACCGCGGTGAACTCCCACGACAAGGCCGCCTTCGACGCCTTGCTGGCGCCCGGCGCGACCATGGCGGACGACGGCACCGACCGGGACGTCGCCGACTGGACGGACCGCGAGATCTTCTCGTCCAACGGCCACATGGACGTCGAGTCGGAGTCGGACGGCGGCCGCGTGCTGACCGTCTCCTACCGCAACGACACGTGGGGCGAGATGCGCACGAAGTGGCAGTTCAGTGTCGACGGCGACCGGATCTCCCGCTTCGAGACGGGTCAGGCCTGACCGGACGGCAGGCCCGGCAGGCCCGGAGGGCCGACAGGTGTGTCGACAGGGGGTGTCTTTCGCAGGGCGACCGTTCCGCGGCGCGGGTCGTTCCCGCGGCCCCAACCGCGGGCCCCCGCCGCGGAGCGGTCGCCCTCCCCCCTCCCCCTGATGTTGGTCAGTGGCAGCTGGTGGAGCCGGACCCGGTCCGCGCCCACGAGCAGGAGTCGAGCTGCGAGCCGCTCGGCTTGATGAGGCGCGCCTTGTCGCCGGTGTTGTTCCAGACGTAGTTGGTG
>NZ_LIPN01000355.1 GCF_001418325.1 Streptomyces atriruber
GCCCTGCATGCCCCCGGCACTCAGCACCGCCCGGGTCATCCGGAACACACTGTTCAGATTCGTGTCGATCACGTCGTCCCACAGCTCGTCGCTGATCTCCGCCGTCACCCCACCCCCCGACCGGCCCGCATTGTTGACCAGCACATCAATCGCGCCGTACCGCTCCACCGCCGCCCGCACGAAGGACGTGATGGAGGCGGCATCGCGCACGTCCAGGGTCTGGCCCTCGGCGTCCAGGCCCTCCTCCCGCAGCTGCTTGACGGTCGAGGCCACGTTCTCCGCGGTGCGGGCGCCGATGAACACCCGGTGGCCCTGTGCGGCCAGCAGCCGGGCGGCGGCCAGGCCGATGCCGCTGGTGGCTCCGGTGACGAGCGCGACGCGGGGGGTGTGCTGTGTCATGTCGGGTGTCCTTTCAGGCCACACGGGCGGCGGCCAGCCGCTCGTTGACGGTGTGGATCAGTTCCCGGGGGGTCAGGGCGTCGGTCAGCGTGTCGTCGTCGAGGGCGATGCCGTACTCCCGCTCGATGCAGCCGCCGGTCTCCAGCAGCGCCAGTGACTCGTAGCCCAGCCCGGCGAACGTGGTGTCCAGGATGTCGCCGTCCAGATCGGCGGCCTCGTCGGCGCCCGCGGCCTCCAGGAGGATGCGCTGGAGGTCGGCGAGGGTGAAACGCTGCTGCGTGATGTCGCTCATGTCGGTCTGCTTCCTTCGTCTCGGGCTCGGCCGGCGCGGCGGTGCGCCGGCCCCGGTGCGCCGCGGGCAGTTCACCGCCCGGCGCGCACGACCAGCGCGGAGTTGAACCCGCCGTGGCCCCGGGCCAGCACCAGCGCGGTGCGC
Source organism: Streptomyces atriruber (assembly GCF_001418325.1). Classification (GTDB taxonomy): domain Bacteria; phylum Actinomycetota; class Actinomycetes; order Streptomycetales; family Streptomycetaceae; genus Streptomyces; species Streptomyces atriruber. Next base: position 836 of record NZ_LIPN01000355.1, read on the forward strand.
AGGGTGGCCGGGCGCACCTGGTACAGCACCAGGTCCAGGTCGTACTCGGGGCAGGGGTCGATGTGCACGGTGGGCGGGATGACGCCGGCCCGCATCGCCAGCAGGGCGCAGGCCACGTCCAGCGGTGCGGCGCCGGAGTGCAGGCGGCCGGTCATCGTCTTGGGCACGGTGACCGGCACCCGGCCGGAGCCGAACACCGCGCTGATCGCCTCGGCCTCGGCGCGGTCCAGCTCGGGCACGCCCGCGCCGTCGGCGAAGACCACGTCGATGTCGCCGGGGGCGGTGCCCGCGTCGTCCAGGGCGATGCGGATGGCGGTGCGCAGGGTGGAGGCGCGTCCGCTGCCGGGCGGCGGGTCGAACGTCGCCCCGTACCCGGCCAGTTCGCCGTAGACCGTGGCGCCGCGGGCGCGGGCCGCGGCGGCGGACTCCATGATGAAGATCGCCCCGCCCTCGCCGGGCACGTAGCCGCGGGCGTCGCGGTCGAAGGGCAGGTAGGCGCGGGTCGGTTCGTCGCTGTCGCTCATCCGTCCGCCCGCGAGCTGGGCCACCCAGCCCCACGGGCAGACCGAGGCGTCCACGGCGCCGCCCACGATCAGCGGGGTGCCCTTGCGCACCAGCCGTCGGGCCTGCGCCAGTGCGTCCAGGCCGCCGGCCTGGTCGCTGACGACGACGCCGCTGGGCCCCTTCATCCCGTGCCGGATGGAGATCTGGCCGCTGTTGACCGCGTAGAACCAGGCGAAGGACTGGTAGGCGGAGACGAACTGGCTGCCCTTGGACCACAGTTTCTGCAGTTCGTCCTGGCCGAACTCGAAGCCGCCCGCATGGCTGGCGGTGACGACCCCCATGTCCAGCGGGTCGAAGGTCTGCGGGTCGACGCCGGCGTCCGCGAGCGCCCAGTCCGCCGCGGCCAGCGACAGCCGGGTGACCCGGTCGGTCTGCGGCAGCAGCCTGCCGGGCAGATGCTCCGCGGCCTCGAACCCCGGTATCTCCCCGGCCAGTTGGGCGGGATAGCCGGAGGGGTCGAAGCGGGTGATGCGGCCGATGCCGCTCTTGGCGCCCAGGGTCGCCGCCCAGTAGTCGGCCGTGCCCAGGCCGTTGGGGGCGGCGATGCCCATGCCGGTGACCGCGACCGGGGTCATACGGTGCTCCTTTGCGCGCTGGTGAGCACCATGGCGCTCTGGAATCCGCCGAAGCCGCTGCCGACCGTCAGTACGGAGTCGACCCGCTGGTCACGGGCCGTCAGCGGGACGTAGTCCAGGTCGCATTCGGGATCGGGCGTGTGGAGGTTGGCGGTGGGCGGCACGACGTCGTACTCCATCGCCAGGGCGGAGGCGGCGATCTCGATGGAGCCGATGGCGCCCAGCGAGTGGCCCACCATCGACTTGATCGAGCTGACCGGGGTGCGGTGGGCGTGCGCGCCCAGCGCCCGTTTGAACGCGGCCGTCTCGTGCCGGTCGTTCTGCTTGGTGCCCGAGCCGTGGGCGTTGATGTAGTCGACCTGTTCGGGGTTCATCCGGGCCTCGGCCAGGGCCAGGCGGATGGCCTCGGCCATCTCCGCGCCGTCCCGCCGCAGTCCGGTCATGTGGTAGGCGTTGGAGCGCGTGGCGTAGCCGGCGATCTCGGCGTAGATGTGCGCGCCGCGGCGCCGGGCGCTCTCCAGTTCCTCCAGGACGAAGAAGGCGGCGCCCTCGCCGAGCACGAAGCCGTTGCGGGTGCTGTCGAAGGGCCGCGAGGCCCGCTCGGGCGCGTCGTGGCGCGGTGTGGTCGCCTTGATCGCGTCGAAGCACGCCATGGTGATCGGTGAGATCGGCGCGTCCGAGGCCCCGGCGACCATCACGTCGACGGAGCCCTCCCGCACCAGCTCGACGGCGTAGCCGACCGCGTCGATGCCGGAGGTGCAGCCGGTGGAGACGACCGTGGCGGGTCCCTCGGCGCCGACCGCCCAGGCCACCTCCGCCGCGAACGAGCTGGGCACCAGGTAGTTGTACAGGTGCGGTACGGCGTAGCGGTGGTCGACCAGGTCGAGCCGGCCGCCGTCGCTGACCACGCGGTACTCGTTGTCCAGGCCCATGGTGGCGCCCACCGCGCTGCCGACGACCACGCCGATCCGGTGGCGTGCGAAGGCGTCCAGTTCGGCGCCGCTGTCCTGGACCGCGCTGCGCGCGGTGACCACGGCGAACTGCGCGGCCCGGTCCATGCGCCGCACCTCCTGCGGGCTGAGCCCGTGCTCCAGGCCGCAGAAGTCGGCCTCGGCCGCCACCTTGGAGCGGAACGGCGCGGGGTCGAAGAAGGTGATGCCGCGGGTCGCGGTGCGGCCCTCGCTGATGAGCTGCCAGAACTCCTTGCGGCCCAGGCCGCCGGGCGCAAGGACCTCCAGGCCGGTGATGGCGACGCGGCGCTGCGTCATGCGCCGGCCTCCCAGGAGTAGAAGCGCCGGGCCATGGCGTCGGCCGGGGAGCGCCAGGTCGCCGGGTCGTAGGCCTCGATGTGGGGCTTGAGGTCCTCGCTGATCCGCACGAAGCGCGGATCGTCCTTGGCCAGCTCGATCCGGGCGCCTCCGTCGTCGGAGTCGAAGTCCTGGAGGTGGAAGTACAGGCCGCGGTAGGCGAAGAGTTGACGGCGCCGGGTCCCCATCCGGTGGGGCATGTCGGTGGCGTCGAAGTCGGTGAACAGGTCGGCGACGCCGCGGCTGGAGTCGACCGCCATCCGGGCCACGATCAGCGTGCTGTGCATACCTCGCTCCTTGCGGTGGGCGCCGGGTGCTGGGCACGGCAGGGGCGGAACCGGCGGGCCGGTGTCGAGCGGCCCGGGGCCGGGCGCAGCGCCCGGCCCCGGCGGAAGTCCGGGCGCTGTGGGGGCTCGACGGGCCGGTGCGGGCGGCCGGGCCGGGCAGGGGTCACGCGCCTGCGGCGCGGCTGTGGATCACCCGGTAGGAGTTCCAGTCGCTCTCGGTCTTCAGGGCGTTGACGCGCGCCTCGGACTTCTGGCGGGTCTCGGACTGCTGCGCGGTGGCCTGGTTGCGGTGGGCGTCGTACTGCTCCTTGCTCGCCCACTGCGAGTAGACGACGGCGAAGGGGCCGTCCAGGAAGCGGGCGCGCAGGCCCTTGAAGACGCTGTGCGAGCGGTAGCCGGGCACGTCCACGAGCCAGGACTGGCCCTCGCCCAGCTCCGCGATCAGCTCGTCCTGGTTGCTCTCGGAGACCTTGAAGATCTCGATGACGGTGTGGTCGTCGCGGTCGGGCGACACCTCGGTCGCCTCGCCCTGGGAGGGGTGGCGCTGGGTGTGGACGATCTCGCTCTGCAGCAGCCGGATGGAGGTGGTGATGTCCTGGAAGACCGGCAGCGTGCGGTGCTTGAACTCCTCGCCCGCATAGCGCTTTTCCAGGTCCTCGCCGCTGCGCCACTGGATGAAGTTGGCGGTGCCCGGGCTGTCCTGGCCGGCGTGCACGGTGGAGGAGATCCAGCCGTCGAAGGCCGCGGTGTCGACGATCTTCCGCATCTCCTGGATCAGCTGGTCCTGCTTCTCCGGCCGGTCGGTGGTGAACAGGTTGAGGACGGTCAGGTGCTTGTCCTGGGTGGAGATGTAGGGCATGGCGTGGTGTCACTTCCTGTCAGGAATGGATGCGCGGGCGTGCGGTGCGGGTTCAGGCGGCGGGGCCGAACCAGCGCTCCAGTGCGCGGGGCAGGGTGCTGGGGTCCTGGCCGGTCGAGATCCAGGCGAGGTAGCCGTCGGGGCGCAGCAGGATCCCGTCGGCGTCCGGCAGGTCCTCGCCGCGCTGCGCCTCGACGATGTCGACGCGGTCCGACCAGGCCTTGGCGGTGTCCAGCAGCGGGCGCTCGGACCCGAGGTCGAGCAGGACGCCGCGGCCGCCGGCCAGCAGGGTGTAGAGGGTGGTGGGCTGCCCGTCGCGGGTCAGCGGGCCGTCCGGCACGCGCCGGCCGAGCAGGGGGTGCTCCCCCGGTCCCACCTCGTGGCGGATGTCGAGTCCGGTGACCATGCCGACGAGGTGGCGCTGTACCGGCTCGTACTGGGTGAGCTCGGTGAAGACGTCGAGCAGCGGGGTGATCTCGTCGCCGCCGAGGTAGAGGATGCGCTGGGCCAGGGTGTTGGTCAGGATGCGGGCGCCGACCGGGTGCCGCTCGCTGTGGTAGGTGTCCAACAGCGCGTCGGGGGCCGCCCCTTGCAGGACGAGGGCGAGTTTCCAGCCGAGGTTGACCGCGTCCTGCACGCCGGCGCTCATGCCCTGGGCGCCGATGGGCAGGTGGATGTGCGCGGCGTCGCCCGCCAGGAACACCCGGCCGCGCCGGTACTCGGCGGCCTGCCGGCTCACATCGGTGGTCGAGCTGACCCACAGCGGGGTGGCCGCGTGGATGTCCTCGCCCGACAGCTTCTGGAAGGTGTCGGCGACCTCGTCGAAGGTGATCGGGTCGGCGCTCTTGCGCAGCGGCTCTGCGCGGTCGTAGTAGATGATGCGGCAGCGGTCCGGGCCCAGCGGCAGCACCATGATCATGCCGCCGGGCACCCGCTCCCCGGCGAACCGGGGCCGCAGCCGCACCCCGGCGATGTCGGCGAAGCGCAGCTCGATGGCCGGCTCGGTGCCGGGGAAGTCGATGCCGGCGGCGCCGCGCACCGCGCTGCGCGCGCCGTCGCACCCGATCACGTAGCGCCCGCGCAGCTGCTCGCCGCCGTGTGGCCCCAGCACGTGCAGCGTCACGCCGCCGTCGTCCTGGGCCAGGCCGGTGACCTCCAGGGGCCGGCGGATGCGGGCGCCCTGTTCGGCGGCCCAGCCGGCCAGCATCGCCTCGGTGCGGGACTGGGGTATGCCGCGGGCGCCGTAGGAACCGCCGCTGAGCACCCGGTAGTCCAGCGGCACCCCGCCGAAGTGCCCGGCGGGGATGACGTCGACCTCGCCGAGACGGGACAGCAGGCCGCGCTGCCCGAATTCCTCGATGGTGCGCGCGGAGAATCCAAGGGCGCGTGACTGCTGCATCGGCTCGGCAAGCCTGTCGACCACGAGAACGGAAATTCCGTGCAGGCCCAACTCCCCGGCCAGCATGAGTCCCGTGGGGCCCGCACCTACGATGATCACGTCCGCGTCATAATTGTCCATCGTCGCCCATCCGCCCTCTTCTGGTTGATGTTTTACGAGTATGGACAGCGCCGGACCGGGCGGTAAAGAGACATCGGTACAGGGCTTCTACAGCCCACTACAGAAACGTGCGGAGAACGTCAGATCTTCTACAGGCGGGGTTGGTCGGGGCACCTTTGTGGGCGCATTCTCAAGCATGACCTCGACTGAAGCTGAATCCTTCACTCCGGACACGGCCATGGCGGACGCCTTTACCGTGCGCGGGCTACTGGACCGCTATCTCCTGGCGTTGGACACCGAAAAGCTGGACGACGCGTGGGCGCGCACCCTCTTCACCCGGGACGCCGTCGTCGCGTTCCCCCTGAGCCGGTACGAGGGAATACACGGGCTCGCGGAATGGCATCGCAATGCGCTGGCGAATTTCGCCCGCACCCAGCACCTGAATTCCCCCGCGGTGGTGGACTGCACGGGCGACGAGGCGACGCTGCGCGCCAACCTCGTCTCCACCCACGTCCACCATCCCGGCGGCGAGGGGCCGGAGTTGTTCACCACCGGCACCTCGGTGAGCGGCGCGGCGCGGCGCACGCCGGACGGCTGGCGGCTCACCCGGCTCTCGTTCGGGCTGATCTGGGTGGACGGGGTGCCGCCCGGCGCCCGCGGCTGATGCGCGCCGCGCTCTCAGCAGTTGAGGCTCAGCACCCGGTCGACCGCGATCTCCACGACCACGCGGCCCGGCGGGTTCGGCGGCCCGGAGAAATAGCGTTCGGTGTAGCGGCGGACGCCCTCGGCGACGCGTTCGGGGGTGTCGAAGACGCGGGCGGTGCCCTCCAGGACGATCCAGGAGAAGCCGTCCACCTGGCACAGCGCGACGCGGGCCTGCGGCGCGGCCAGCACGTTCTTGACCTTGCGCGTGGTGTTCACGGTCAGGACGCGGGCGAGGCCCGCCGCGGCGTCCCAGGTGAACCGCACCGGCGTCAGATGGGGCGACCCGTCGGGCCGCAGCGTGGTCAGCACGGCGGTGAGGGGCGCCGCCAGGAACCTTCCGGCCGAGGGGGACAGCGCCGTCGTGCCGGCGCGCTGCGGGGAGAGCGTCATCTCTGGGATTCCTCTTTCCGTCACCGGCGCAACGCGCCCTGGCACACCGCCGGTCCGGCCGGGGTGGTCGGTCAGTCGATGCCACGGACCACGTTCGGCTCCGCGGGGTCGTCCTCGTCGTCGTCCACCCCGGCGAGCCGGAGCACCGGCGCGGCCCCCTCGGCGCCGCGTCCCTGCCGCTCACGTTCGGCCTCGTCCATGGGCCTCTCCTCCCGCGACCGTGCGCCCTGCGGGGCTGCGGAGCCCGGTTGCTCCACCCGGCCACGTTGCCAAGGCGCTCTTGAGGCCGGGCGGAGGGGCGGCTCGAGTCCGCCTCGACACCGCGTCGACCGCGCCGGCCCGGCGGCCCCGCCGCTTGAGTCGGCTTCGAATCCGGTTCGACCGGTGGCCCGCACAGTGACGGCTCCCGGCGCACCCGCAGCCACCGCAGCCCCCGCGGCCACGCCTTCGGAGGGATCCCCATGGCCAGCTTGATCAGGCGTTTGTGCCGCGAGGTGTACGCAGCCCTGCAGGCCTACGGCGCCATCTACATGTCGGGCCCCTGGGTGCCCCCGGGCGCCGGGCCGTCGGGCAAGGGCCCCGCGGGCAGGGAACTGGCGGGTCCGCCCACGGCCCATCCGGAGCGGCTGTGCCCGGAGGTGGCGCTCACTCCGGTGGAGCGGGCGCTCAACCGGCAACTGAAGGCCGGGTCCTGACGGCCCGCAGGGGCGGCCTCACACCGCTTCCTGGCGGCTCCTGAGCCGCTCGGCGAACAGGCTCCATTCCTTGCTGACGCTCTCCGCGATGGGGGCGATGACGCCCAGCCAGTGCGCCGGGACGGCATTGACCAGGTCCTGCCAGCCGTTCGGGTCGGTGGCGTGCAGCGCCATCCACTGGAGGAACTCCTTGCCGCCCGCGGTGTAGCGCACGCACGGGTCGTTGGCGACCTTGGCCGCGACCGTCTCCCAGGCGGGCGGCGCATCGGCCGGGCCGGTGCGCCGCGGGGGCGCGCCCTCCGCGTCCGGCGCCGGGGCGTGCTCCGTCACCGGCGGGGCCTGCGCGGGCCGGTCGGCCGGGTGCAGGGTCAGCCGTGCCCCGGTCCCCCGCAG
>NZ_LIPN01000356.1 GCF_001418325.1 Streptomyces atriruber
GGCCGGGCGGGGCGGGATCAGGAGGGGCGGGCCATCGCCTTGACGAAGGCGCGCTCCACGTCGGCGGCGGACAGGACTCCGTAGATCTCGCCGGACTCCTCGACCACGAGGTACTCGGTGGCGGGCGTGGCGCGGAGCGTGTCGAGCAGCTCCTCCCCTGCGAGCTCGGCGGAGATGCGCATGCCTTCGGTGATGTCCTGGGCCAGGCCGCCGACGCCGACCCAGGGGCGGCGGTGCTGCGGCACGGAGACGATGGCCGCCTCGCGGACGAGGGCCATGGGGTCGCCGTCGGTGTCGACGACCACGAGGGCGCGGGCTCCGGCGTCGTTGGCCCGGCGCAGCGCCTCGGAGAGCGGGGTGTCGCTCTCGACGGGGACGGCGCGGCGGGTCAGGGTGCGGGCGCGGAGCTCGGGCAGGTGCTCGCGCAGGCGGGCCATGCGCAGGCTGTTTCCGGCGCCGGTCCAGATGATCGCGGCGAGGATCGCGGCGAGCAGGGCGTCGGTGACGGTGTCCATGCCGCCGATTTCCTGGCTCTCGCCGCCGAGGGCGCCGGACTGGTTGAGCAGGGGCAGGCCGATGAGGACGGAGATGGCGAGGGCGCGGCCGACCCAGGCGGCGGCGACGGTGCCGCTCATGGGCTTGCCGGTGATCTTCCAGACGACGGCGCGGAGCATGCGGCCGCCGTCCAGGGGCAGGCCGGGCAGCAGGTTGAAGGCGGCGACGATGAGGTTGGAGATCATCAGGCCGGCGAGCAGGACGCCCGGCACCGTGCCGGGTTCCACGGCGCGCATGCCGGCGTAGAAGACGCCGGCGAGGACGAGGGAGAGGAGCGGGCCGACGAAGGCGAGGACGAACTCGCGGCCGGGGGTCTCGGACTCCTTCTCGATCTCGGAGACGCCGCCGAAGAACTGGAGCTGGATGCGGCGCACCGGCAGTTTGAAGCGGAGGGCCGCAACGGTGTGGGCGAGTTCGTGGACGAGCACGGAGGCGTAGAAGGCCACCGCGAAGAAGAGCGAGACGAGGTAGCGGGCGCCGCCGAGCTCGGGCAGGACCCGGTCGAGCTGGTTGCCGAAGACCCAGGTGATGAGGGCGGCGACGATGAACCAGCTGGGGGCCACGTAGACGGGCACGCCGAACGGCTTGCCCATGAGCAGGCCGCCGCCGGGCCCCTTCTGTGCCTTGGGCGGCACGGGGGCGCCCTTGCCTCCGGAGTGCGCGGCGCGGGCGCGCGGGGGCTCGGCGGGGGTTTCCTCCCGCGGCGCCTTGGTGAGGGAGGCGCGGCTCTCGCTCTTCGGCGGCTCGGCCGGGGGCGTGCCGGTGTCGCCGGGCCGCGGCTGCGCCGACTCGTCTGCCGGGTCGGCTGCGTCGGCCGGGCGCTGCGGCTCGTCGGGCGGGCCCGCCGGGCGTGCCGGTTCCCGGGCCGTGTCGACCGGACGCGCCGACTCCTGGGAGCCGTCCGCATCGTGTGCGCCCGGCACGCCCTGCGGTTCCTTCGGCCGCAGGCTGCCTTCGGCGCCCTCGGACTGCGGCCTGCCGCTCCCGCCGCTTTCGTCCACGATGTCCCCTCGTTCGAAGCGTCCCTCGCCCCAATATGGCGTGGTTACCCGCACGATCATGCAGGGCGAGAGGGTCTGTCGTCGATGGTATGCGGCTGTTGTCAGTGTCGGGTCGTAGGGTCTGTCCTCATGGAAACCAGCTCCGACGGTGCCGTGGCGGCCGTGCGCCCGGCGTCCCTGTCGCCCTCGCGTGCGGGCGATTTCATGCAGTGTCCGCTGCTGTACCGGTTCCGGGTGATCGACAAGCTGCCCGAGAAGCCGAGTGAGGCGGCGACGCGGGGCACCCTGGTGCATGCGGTCCTGGAGCGGCTCTTCGACGCCCCGGCGGGCGAGCGGACCGCGCCGCGGGCCAAGTCGCTCATTCCGGGGCAGTGGGACCGGCTGCGGGAGGCGAAGCCCGAGCTGACGGAGCTGTTCGCGGACGATCCGGAGGGCGAGCGCATGGCGCGCTGGCTGGCGGACGCGGAGAAGCTGGTGGAGCGCTGGTTCACCCTGGAGGATCCGACTCGTCTGGAGCCCGCCGAGCGGGAGCTGTTCGTGCAGGCCGAGCTGGCGTCGGGGCTGAAGCTGCGCGGCATCATCGACCGCGTGGACGTGGCCCCCTCGGGCGAGGTCCGCATCGTCGACTACAAGACGGGGAAGGCCCCGCGTCCGGAGTACGCGGAGGGCGCGCTGTTCCAGATGAAGTTCTACGCCTTGGTGGTGTGGCGCTTGAAGGGCGTGGTGCCGCGCCGCCTGCAGCTCGTCTATCTGGGCAGCGGTGACGTGATCACGTACGACCCGGTGGTGGCGGACCTGGAGCGGGTGGAGCGCAAGCTGCTCGCGCTGTGGGAGGCGATCGAGCTGGCGACGGAGACCGGGAACTGGCGGCCGCGGCCCACCAAATTGTGCGGCTGGTGCGATCATCAGGCCGTATGTCCCGAATTCGGTGGGACTCCCCCGCCGTATCCGCTTCCTGTGAGGGCGCCCGAGTCGACGGAGGCCGAGCAGGGCAGAATGGGCGCGGGCTAGCTGAAGGAGAGACACGTGGCGATCCGCGTCCTACTGGTCGATGACCAGCCGCTGTTGCGCACCGGGTTCCGGATGATTCTGGAGGCCGAGCAGGACATCGCGGTCGTCGGCGAGGCCGGAGACGGTCTGCAGGCTCAGGACCAGGTGCGGGCGCTGCAGCCCGATGTGGTCCTGATGGACATCCGCATGCCGCGGATGGACGGTGTCGAGGCGACCCGGCAGATCACCGGGCCGGGCCGGGACGGTCCGGCGAAGGTGCTGGTGCTGACCACCTTCGACCTCGATGAGTACGTGGTCGAGGCGCTGCGGGCCGGTGCCAGCGGCTTCCTCCTCAAGGACGCCCCGGCGAACGAGCTGGTGCAGGCGATCCGGGTGGTCGCGGCGGGCGAGGCGATGCTCGCGCCGAGCATCACGCGCCGGCTCCTCGACAAGTACTCGGCGCACCTCCCGTCCGGCGACGAGCCGGTGCCGGACACGTTGCACACGCTGACCGAGCGCGAGGTCGAGGTCCTGAAGCTGGTCGCCCGCGGCCTGTCGAACGCCGAGATCGCGGCGGACCTCTTCGTGAGCGAGACGACCGTGAAGACGCACGTGGGGCACGTGCTGACGAAGCTGGGGCTGCGCGACCGGGTGCAGGCCGCCGTGTACGCGTACGAGAGCGGCTTGGTGCGCCCCGGCGCGCAGTGACGCGAAAAGCGCGTGCGCAGTGCCGAGAGAACCGTGTGAACGACGAAGGTGGCCGTCCCCGAGGG
>NZ_LIPN01000357.1 GCF_001418325.1 Streptomyces atriruber
CGACGCGCCAACCAGCGTAGAGCGCGCCGACCCGGACGGGTTTGTGAGGTAAGGCTCAGTCACCGGGAGCGGGTAGTCCACAGGGGTGGGGAGGGGCGGCCGGGCGTCGGGGGAGCAGGTTGTCCACAGGGGTAGTCGCGATCTATCGCGTTTGGGTACGCTGCTCGCGTGGACCTCGAAAAGCAGCCCCCAGTGCTCCGTGCCTCCGACGCCGACCGGGACCGCACCGCGGACATCCTCCGCGAGGCCCTGGCCGAGGGGCGCCTGACCGCCGAGGAGCACTCCGAGCGGATCGACGGGGTCTATCGCGCCAAGACCACGGCCGAGCTGGAGCCGCTGGTCCGGGACCTGCCCGCGGCGCACGAGCCGCCGCCCGCCGCCCGTCGCACCCCCGAGCCCGCACCCTCCAGGCCCTCGCCGGGCGTCGTCCCGCCGGTCGCGGACGAGAACCTGGTCGCGGTGCTGAGCGCCTCCGTGCGCCGCGGCCGCTGGCGCGTGGCCCGGCGCACCCATGCGTATGCCGTGTTCGGCAGCGTCGAGATCGACCTGAGCGAGGCGATCTTCGAGCAGCGCCAGGTGGTCATCAAGGCGGTCGCGATCTTCGGCTCGGTCGACGTCCGCGTCCCGGAGAACGTCTCGTTGAGAGGCAGCGGCACGGGCATCCTCGGGAGCTATGAGGTGGACACCCTCGACTCCCCCGATCACGACGCCCCGGTCGTCTTCGTGGACGGCACGGCGATCCTGGGCAGCATCGAGGCCCGGCCCAAGCGCGGCAAGATCGTCCGCGATCTGCACCAGCAGCTGCGCAAGCACCTCGGACGCTGAGAGCGCACGGACGGTCACGGGGAGGCCGGACTTCCGGACTCGGAACTCAGTGCATAGGCGCGCACACAGCGGGTAGAGCTTGCTGCATCGTCTCTCGCTCGCGAAGCCGTCGTCAGGAGTAGACCGTGCTGCAACCGTCGTCGCACCAGTCTCTGCAGGTAGCCGCTGTTCCGGCCCAGCGTGAGCCAGTGCGAGATCGGGACGATGACGCCCCGTGGCACACGGAGGCCGTCTGCCGCCGTGACGAGGCGGGACTGTTCTTCGCCCCGTCCAAGGAACCGACCGCGGCGCGGCTGTCGCGCGAGGAGGCCGCCAAGCGCGTCTGTGCCCGCTGTCCCGTCATGGTCGAGTGCCGGGAGCACGCCCTCCTGCAGCCCGAGCCGTACGGCGTGTGGGGCGGTCTCACCGCCGCCGAGCGCCGCGTGGTCCTGGCCCGCCGCCGGCGGCGCGACCTGGAGCTGAAGAAGGCGGCGCACGCGGCGGGCATAGCGGCCGCGGGCTAGCTGTCGCGTACGACGATGGGGGCGTCCCCCGCACGGGGCGCCCCCATCGACGTACGGACCGCTCGGTGCCCGGTGCGGCTCCGCGCGGTCGGCGCTACTTCGCGCGGTCGAAGTCGATCGCGCTGTACGCGCGCAGCTTCGAGAGCCGGTGGTCGGAGTCGATCTTGCGGATCGTGCCCGACTTGGAGCGCATGACCAGGGACGACGTCGACGCGGTCGCCGCGCGGTAGCGGACGCCCTGCAGCAGCTCGCCGTCGGTGATGCCGGTCGCGACGAAGAAGACGTTGTCGCCCTTGACCAGGTCGTCCGTGGAGAGCGTGCGGTCCAGGTCGTGGCCCGCGTCGATGGCGCGCTGGCGCTCCGCGTCGTCCTTGGGCCACAGCTTGCCCTGGATCACGCCGCCGAGGCACTTGATCGCGCAGGCCGAGATGATGCCCTCGGGGGTGCCGCCGATGCCCATGAGCAGGTCGACGCCGGTGCCTTCGCGGACGGCCATGACCGAGCCCGCGACGTCGCCGTCGGAGATGAACTTGATGCGGGCGCCGGTCTCGCGGATCTCCTTGACGATGCCCTCGTGCCGGGGGCGGTCCAGGATCATGACCGTGACGTCCTCGGGCGAGGAGTTCTTGGCCTTGGCGACGCGGCGGATGTTGACCGAGGCGGGCGCGTTGATGTCCACGTAGTCCGCGGCCTCCGGGCCGGTGACCAGCTTGTCCATGTAGAAGACGGCGGACGGGTCGAACATGGCTCCGCGGTCGGCGGCTGCGAGCACGGCGATGGCGTTCGGCTGGCCCTTGGCGGTCAGCGTCGTGCCGTCGATCGGGTCGACGGCGATGTCGACCTCGGCGCCGGTGCCGTCGCCGATGCGCTCTCCGTTGAAGAGCATCGGGGCTTCGTCCTTCTCGCCCTCGCCGATGACGACGACGCCGTTCATCGAGACGGTGTGGACGAGGGTGCGCATGGCCCTGACCGCGGCGCCGTCCGCGCCGTTCTTGTCGCCGCGGCCGACCCAGCGGCCCGCGGCCATGGCGGCCGCCTCGGTGACCCGGACGAGCTCCAGGGCGAGGTTGCGGTCGGGAGCCTCGGGAGAAACCTCGAGCTCGGAGGGGAGATGATGCTCGGTCATCGGAGCGCACCTTTCTGCTTGATACGACGACGGCCGGATGAGGGATTGTGAACGACTCTATCCGTAGGCCGACAAAATGAGCAGAGGGCCCCACGCATGAGCGGTGGGGGTGGCCGACGGCGAGACCGGGGGAAGGCGCGCGTCCGGCGCCTGAGAGCATGTAGGCGTGGCAGGAAGACAAGGCACTCAGACCGTCAAGAACATGCTGTGGTCGTTGGTGGTGATCGCACTCGCTGCGGGTGTGATCTACATCTTCATCCCGCACAACGAGTCCAAGAGCTCCGTGAAGCGGGTCGACTACCGCGTGGAGCTCCTGACGGCCCGGCGGGCCGCGGCCTATCCCGTGGCGGCGCCCGAGGGCCTGGCCAAGGCGTGGAAGCCGACGTCCGTGCGGTTCAACGGCGCCGACCACGACACCTGGCACCTGGGCTTCCTCGACCCGGACGAGGAGTACGTGGCGATCGAGCAGTCGACCGACAAGCCGCGCACCTTCATCAAGAAGGTCACGCACAACGCCACGAAGACCAAGGCGACCGAGGAGATCGGCGGCCGCACCTGGCAGCGCTACGAGGGCGACAAGTACGACGCCCTGGTGTTCAGCGAGAAGGGCGCCACGACGGTGGTCACGGGCACGGCGTCCTTCGGGCAGCTGACGAAGATGGCCGAGTCGCTGAAGATGGCCTGATCCCGCGCGGCGGCCGCACCGGCAGACGCACGAAGGGCCCCCGGCGGTGTGCCGGGGGCCCTTCGCGTGTCACGCGGTCGGTGCGAGCGGGGTCGCTCAGACCGTGGTGACGACGTCCTCGTAGGACAGGCGCGGGGAGCGCGGGAACCAGGCGTCGGCGCCCGGCTTGCCGATGTTGACGACCATCAGCGGGGTGTGGTCGCCGTCCAGGAACTCCTTCTGGAGACCGGCGGCGTCGTAACCCGTCATCGGGCCGGCGGCCAGACCGGCGGCGCGCACGCCGACGATGAAGTACGCGGCCTGCAGCGAGGCGTTCAGCTGGGCGGCCTGCTCGCGGACCGGGCGCTCCGAGAAGAAGGCGTCCTTGGCCTGCGGGAAGTGCGGGAACAGCGCCGGGAGCTCGTCGTGGAACTCGTTGTCCGCGGAGAGGATCGCGACGAGCGGGGCGGCGGCGGTCTTCGGGCGGTTGCCCTCGGCCATGTGCTGCACCAGGCGCTCGCGGGCCTCGGGGGAGCGGACCAGCGTGACGCGCAGCGGCGACTGGTTGAAGGCGGTCGGGCCGTACTTGACCAGGTCGTAGATCGCCTGGACCTGCTCGTCGGTGACCGGCTCATCGGTGAAGGTGTTCGCGGTGCGGGCCTCGCGGAAGAGCAGGTCCTGGGCGGCGGGGTCAAGTGCGAGAGACATGAATCAACCTTCTTGAACGTACGGGGTGTCTGCCGAACCCGTCACCGGGCCGACGGATACGACAGTACGCCGCCACTGTTCAACTTTCAATCAAAGCTGGAGCTAGGTGATCCGGTTCACAAACCGCAGGTCAGCGCTGTTTTGTGCGGAGCCCCGTGGGGAGCGGCCTCAGGAGTCGGGGTCGCCGTCCGCCTCCTCGTCCCCCAACTCCGGGCCCGCCAGGGCCGCGTCGAGCCGGGCGCGGGCGCCGTCGAGCCAGCGTCGGCAGATCTTCGCCAGCTCCTCGCCGCGCTCCCAGAGCGCCAGTGACTCCTCCAGGGTGGTCCCGCCGGTCTCCAGGCGGCGCACCACCTCGATCAGCTCGTCCCGCGCCTGCTCGTAGCCGAGCGAGTCCGTGGCGCCCCTGGAGTCCGCTGCCTCGTCCGTCTTGCTGGTCATGCGCCCACCCTAAATCTCGGCATTGTCGTCATTGTGTGCGGTTTCCCCGGCCGGTACCGCTCGTACGGTGAAGGTGCCCTCGGCGACGCGGGCCCGCAGCTCGTCGTCGGCGTCCACCTCCGCGGGCGCCCGGACGACCGTGCCGTCCGGCTTCTGCAGCACCGCGTACCCCCTCTGGAGGGTCGCGGCGGGGGAGAGGGCCACCACGCGCGCGTGCGTGTGCGTCAGCTCCGAGCCCGCCCGGTCGAGGAGGTGCCCGAGCGTGCGCCGACTGCGGTCGACGAGCGCGGCGACCTGCTCCTCGCGCTCCTCGACCATGCGGTGCGGGTGCTCCATGGAGGGGCGGCCCAGGGCGTGCGCGAGGCCGCGGGTCTCCCGGTCGAGGAAGGCGTCCATGCTGCGCCGGGCGCGGTCCCGGAGCCACTGCACGCGCTCGTACTCCTCGCCGACGTCCGGCACGACCTTCTTCGCGGCGTCGGTGGGAGTGGAGGCGCGCAGGTCCGCCACGTGGTCGAGCAGCGGATTGTCCGGCTCGTGGCCGATGGCGGACACGACCGGCGTACGGCACGCGGCCACCGCGCGCACCAGCTGCTCGTCGGAGAACGGCAGCAGGTCCTCCACGCTGCCGCCGCCCCGCGCCACGATGATCACGTCGACCTCGGCGTGGCCGTCCAGGTCCTGCACGGCCTGCACGACCTGCGGCACCGCGTGCACCCCCTGGACGGGGACGTTGCGCACCTCGAAGCGGACGGCGGGCCAGCGGTGCCGCGCGTTCTCCAGGACGTCGCGCTCGGCGGCCGAGGCGCGGCCGGTGACCAGGCCGATGAGCTGCGGCAGGAAAGGCAGCGTCTTCTTGCGCTCGGGCGCGAAGAGTCCCTCCGCGCCCAGGTTCTTCTTCAGCTGCTCGATCCGCGCGAGCAGTTCACCGACGCCGACCGGCTTTATCTCGGCGGCCCGCAGCGACAGCTGCCCCCGCCGCTCGTACCACTCGGGCTTGGCGCGTACGACGACGCGGGCGCCCTCGGACACGACGTCCGCCACCGCGTCGAACACCTGGCGGTAGCAGGTGACGCTCACCGAGATGTCGTGCGACGGGTCGCGCAGCGTCATGAAGACGACGCCGGCGCCGGGCCTGCGGGACAGCTGCGTGATCTGCCCCTCGACCCAGACGGCACCGAGTCGGTCGATCCACCCACCGATGAGCCGCGACACCTCCCCGACGGGGATGGGCGCGTCCGGGGACGTGTTGAGAGCCATGCGCCGAGCGTAGTCGGCGGTTACGACAACGCAGTGGCGCCTGCGCCTGCCACCTGGGCGCCCGCGCCTGCCACAGGGCGCTCGTGGCCGTCACCTGTCGCGTGGGCGCCCGCCTCCGTCGCCTGGGTGCTCGTACGCGCCTCTCGGGCGCCCGCGCCCGTCACCTGTCGCCTCGGCGCCCGCACCCCGGGCGCC
>NZ_LIPN01000358.1:0-9715 GCF_001418325.1 Streptomyces atriruber
CTCGGCGTCCTCGACCTGGGCGTAGCTGATGATGATCACCTTATCGCCGGGGTGGACGAGGTGCGCGGCCGCACCGTTGATCCCGATGACGCCGCTGCCGCGCTCACCCTCGATCGTGTACGTCTCCAGCCGGGCGCCGTTGGTGACGTCGACGATGTGAACGAGCTCGCCGGGCAGCAGATCGGCGGCATCGAGAAGGTCCGCGTCGATGGTGACGGACCCGACGTAGTGCAGGTCGGCTTGGGTCACCGTGGCACGGTGAATCTTGGACTTGAACATGGTACGGAGCATGATCAAATATCCATTCATGCAGGTAGGACGCATGGTGGCCCTAGAGGGGTCAGTAAGAGGTCAGCATGAGTCCCCGGGTCAGCCTCGGGGCTCCTGCAGAAAGAGTCCCATGGCAGGTGAGACCCTCGCACACGGGAACACACTGTTCCGCGCCTCAAACAATCGTTCCGCCGGGCTCCGCCGGGCTCCATGAACGGCAGCGCGGCCGACCCTCAGCAGTATCGGCCGGAAGCAGTCGGCCGACGTTCCCCATTGCGCCCCTGGCCCGCTGGGCCCTGTTCTAGCGGCACGGGGCCGCTCAAGGGCACTGCCACCGCGATCAGACTGCTTCTGCCTCCTCGGCGGGAAGGTAGTGGCGGCCCAGATTCTCCCGCTCGGCCTCGCTGTAGGCACGAGCACATCGGACGTCGTCATCCAGCACGCACGTGAGTTCCGCCCAGGGTCTGGCCCCGACGCTCCAGCGACCCGGCTTTCCCTCCGCCCGTCCGGCCGCCGAACGGGACAGAGGAGCCCAGTCACACCAGGGTCAGCTGTTGGCGGGGGCGGGCAGTCGGTACGCGTCGAGGTCTACAGGGCCGGGAAGGTTGGAGGCGGGGCGAGCGGGTGCGGACGCCGCGCTGGGCATGGGAGGCTGCGGGGCCGGAGCGGAAACCTCCTTGAAGGAGATTCCCGGGGGGACGTCGATCGGGCGGGTCCTGCCGGATTTGCTCAGCGGCCTGTCCCGGCCAGGGCAGACCGTCGCGGCACGAGGCAGCGGTCCTGGGCTCGTCAGCGTCGCTCCGTTAGCCACAAAGCAGTTGCCGCCCGTGCGGCGGGCCTCCAGGACCAGGGCCGTTTCACGAAGGCCGATGGCGTTTCCGGTGACGCGGTTGGCCTTGACCGGATACCCCTGGACGTCGCTGAGGACGAACGCCGCGGCCTTGTGGCCCTCGACGCGGTTGCGTTCGAAACGGTTGCGGGTGCCCCCGCCCACTCCGACGCCGATCCCGTACCCGCCCTCGGCCTGTTCGGGGCTGCGGTCGTCGTTGTTGTCCGTGATGGTGTTGCCCACGACGACAGCCTCGTGCTGCGGGCCGAGCGCCTCCAGGTTGTTGGAGTTGACCGTCAGACCCACGCGATTGCGCCGCATCACGTTGCCGAGGAAGTACAAGTCGCGTGAGGCGTTGGTGACTTCGATGCCAATGGCATTGTGTTCCAGCGTGTTCTTGCGCACCACCGTGTCGCACGGGTCGCACTGGCCGACGTAGATCCCGGAGTCGGACTGTCCCGAGGCATAGGAATTCTCGATGACTCCGCTGCGGGCGTCGAAGGCGTAGATTCCGTACAGCGCATTGTTGTACGCGGTGACGTACGAGGCCCGAAACCCACGCAGGGGCGGGAACTTGACGGTGTCCAGCGGGTCGTAGCCGGCGCCGCCCGCGCCGGAGCCCTGAAGCCGCTTGTCGGTGACGCCGGTGAACAGAATGCCGTTGGCGAGGTGGTTGCGCACCGTCAGGTTCTCCACCACCGAGGACTTGCCCGTCACGGTGATGCCGTTGGCCCGCTTGAACTCCCCATCGATGACAGTCCGCGACCGGTCGACGCCGCGCACCGTCACACCTGGCCGCCGCACTGCCACGGCCTCCCGATAAACCCCCGAAGAGACCAGCACCATGTCACCCGATCGTGCGACATCTACTGCGTCTTGGATGGACGTGTACTGCCCCGGTACGCGCAGCACCGCTGGAGGCCCGCTCGGTCCTGGCCGGTCGTCGGAGCCCGAGAAGCCGCAGCCGGACAGGAATGCACACACCGCCCCGGCAAGCACGGCCGCGCTCACGCGGGCAGACCAGCACCGACAGGACGAAAAGAGACGGCATTTGATGACAAGTGACTTCATGTCTCAAGGTGTACCGTCGGGCCTGCCTGTCCGGCCCACGATGGCGCGCACTCTGTGAGGAGTACCGGTGACCTCTCCGCTGCCCCTGCCCCGCCGCTCTGTGCTGGCGGGCACGACCGCAGCCCTGGCCGGAGCGAACGGCTGCGCACCGCGCCCGTCCGGCCGCGACGACGAGCGTCCGCAGCACCGGGTGCAGGAAGGTGTCTCTGAAGTACAGCCCCGACACGTACTGGTGACTGCCTTCGACGCACGGGCCACTGGCAAGCGGCGAGAGCTCGCGACCGGAGTGCGGCGCGTGCTGGCCGAGTGGTCCAGGCACCCGTCACGACGGGTGACGCTCACCGTTGCCGCCGGACCGGACCTCTACCACAAGCTGGGCCTTCCCACGCCGGAGGCCCTCCGTCATCTGCCCGCCTTTCCCGGGGACCGCCTTGAGGCGCGCCGCAGCGGAGGCGATCTCCTGGTCCAACTGTGCGCGGACGACCCGCTCATCTGCCGACGGGCCGCGACCCGGCTGACCGCTCAGGCACACGACACCCTCGGCCTCCGCTGGCGCCAGAGCGGATTCCTGCAGCCGCACGCCCCCCACGAAACCCCGCGCAACCTCTTCGGCTTCAAGGACGGCACGGAGAACCCTCCGCAGCGGGAACTCGCGCGCTGGGTATGGGACGACGAGGGCGGAACCTACCTCGTCTTCCGCCGCATCCGCATGGACGTCGATCGTTTCACCGCACTGCCCACGGACAGACAGGAGCACGTGATCGGCCGCCACCGCGCCAGCGGCGCGCCGCTGGGATCCCGAACGGAACACGATGCCGTCGACCTGTACGCCAAGACCCCCCGTGGCCGCTACGTGATTCCCGCCGATGCCCACGTGCGACTGGCTCACTCCCGGCTCGACGGCGGTGCCCGGATGCTCCGGCGCGGCTATTCCTACGACGACGGCCGCGATGACAAGGGTCTGCTGTTCCTCGCGTACATGCGGGATCCGCAGCTCTTCATCCGGGTCCAGCAACGGCTGGCGGGCCAGGACGCCATGAGCGCCTTCACCGAGCACCGTGCGTCGGCCGTCGGCTACGTCCTGCCCGCTCCCGGGCCGGGGCGGCACCTGGGCGACCTGCTGGCCTGACCCGGGCCTTGGAACGATGTGGCTGCTCCGGCCAGATCTGTGCGGCTGAGGAAAGGACTGCGCATTGGCCAGGGAGTCACAGTCGTGGCTGCAGGGGAAGCTGTGCAGGATGCGCGGCCTTGAGGCCGACCCTGATCCGGCGCTGCCGCCGCCCGACGACCCCTGGAACCCCGACACGGCATTCGTCATCGCCCTCGCGCTGATGATCGGTGAGGCTCTGATCGCCAACGGTGCGTCCGCCGAGGAAACGGCCGCGGGGATGATGACGACGGCGGAGTCGTTCGGGCTCCACTGGAGCGAACCGAACGTGACGATGTGGGTGGTGTCCCTGTCCGGCCGGATGCCTGGGGACGCCCGGCCGTTGGTGGAACAGCGGGTGATCCGCCGAAGGACCACCGACTTCACGGCGCTTGAGCAGACCCATCGGCTCGTCGAAGAGATCAGCCGGCGCACGATGCCCGCGGCCGAGGCGCGGGAGCGCGCGATCGCGCTGAGCCCGCCGCCGGAAGGCGCGGTCCAGCGGGGCCGGGCCGCCCGGTGGGGCCTTGCCGCAGGGCAGAGCGGGGCCGTCGCCGCGTCGGGAAGCTTGGTCGCGGGCGGCGACCTGCTGGTCGTCGTCCCTTCCTTCATCGCCGCCACGCTCGCCGGATACCTCACCGGCGTCCTGTCCGCGCTGGGCGTCCTGCCCTTCTACCGCTTCGCGCTGGCCGCCATGCCCGCCGCGGTCTTCGCCTATCTGGCCGAACTCCTCGGTCATGGCGAGATCAGCCCGGCCATCATCGTCGGTGGTGTGCTGTCGCTGCTGCCCACCCTCACCATGGTGGGCGCCGTGCAGGATGCGCTCACCGGTCACTACCTGACCGCGTATGCCCGGGTGATGGACGCGGCGCTGGTGTTCGTCGCGATCGTCGCCGGAATCGGAGTGGTCCTCGTCGTCGCGACCAAGAACGGGCAGGACCTGCCGCTCCTTTCACATGCCACGACGATCGAGTACTTCTCCTGGCGTTTCGCGGGTGCTGCCGCCTTCGCCGTGGCGATCGCTTCCCGGATGCGCGTGCCGCCCCGGCAGTGGCCGGCCGTGATGGTGCTCGGGGCGGGCGGCGTCATGGTGTACATCGTGCTGCGCGACGTGGGCTACTCACGCATGCTGACCACCGGTGTCGTCGCGGTGGGCATCAGCTTGGCGGGACGCCTTGTCGCTCGGCGTACGGGATCGTCGGCTCTGCCCCTGGTCATTCCTGCCGTCACGCCGCTGCTGCCGGGCAGCGTCCTCTACCGCGCACTGAGTGAACTCGCGGTCAGGGACTCGGACCACGGCGTCACGCACCTGGTGCAGGCCATCGCTTTGATGGTCGTACTGGCGACAGGAGTCAGCTTCGGGAACGAAGCGGCCTACTTCTTCCGGCAGTTGCGCCGCCGCTGGGCCAGGACGTGACGCCCGCTTGATCCATCGGCCACCCGACCTGGCCTTTCCCTCTACGTCCTCCAGATGGCTGTGCGGCGTATTCCGTACTGACCATTCTCGGGCGAGCCTTGTGTTGTTTGCCCAGATATGTCGTCAACTTTGGAGGTGTTTTCGGCAATTTGAGACGCAGAAAGGACAACCGTGGAACAACTCATCAGGCGGCGGGCGCTGCATGGCATGACCATGCTGCTCACTGCGGCCACCGCCAGCGCCGGGCTGCCGGCCTTCGCGGCGGACCCTGTGGCCCGCGACGCGGGTGACGGCTCCGTAAAGGTCCGTGTCGTTCGCGCCGTGGACGCCAACGGCGAGTGGGACCGGGCGTTGGAGCCGGGGATGTCCGGGGTCGAGGTGGTCCTCACCGACGCCGAGGGCCGCAGCATCAAGGGCAAGACGGGGGCCAACGGCGTCGTCAATCTCGCTCCGGGCACCAAGCTGCGCGGCGGGAAGTACCGCGTCGAGGCGAAGAACCCCAAGCCGGGCGTGCTCTTCGCGGGCTTTGCCCAGCCCAAGGACGACCTGAGTGACCCGAACATCATGTCGTCGAACACAGAGTTCGTGAACCTCAAGGGGGGCAAGGACGTCGAGTTCACGACGTCCTTCTGGAACCCGGGCGACTACTGCCAGAAGAACGCGGAGCTGGTCACGGCCTGCATCGGCAAGGACATCGAGGGATTCGAGGATCCCGATGACACGCGGACGCTGGTCGGCTTTCCCTACAACGCCCGCGGTGTCGACGACCAGACGACGAACCTGTCGGACAAGGCCACTACGGGCGCGCTCTACGGCATCGGCTGGAGCAAGCAGAAGAAGTGGATCTTCTCCGGGGCGATGGCCCGGCGCGCCGCCAAGTACGGCCCCGGAGGCCCCGGCGCCATCTACCTGACCGACCGCGAGTCCCA
Source organism: Streptomyces atriruber (assembly GCF_001418325.1). Taxonomy (GTDB): domain Bacteria; phylum Actinomycetota; class Actinomycetes; order Streptomycetales; family Streptomycetaceae; genus Streptomyces; species Streptomyces atriruber. Next base: position 5,664 of record NZ_LIPN01000358.1, read on the forward strand.
GCAGACCTCGCTGTTCACGAAGGTCCCCAACGTCGGCAACACCCCGCACGACATGTCCCAGCCCGACATGGACGTCGCCTTCGGCAAGGCGGTGGCCAAGGAGTCGCTCGGTGACGTCGAGGTGACCGAGGACGGCAAGGACCTCTTCGTCGTCAACCTGAACGACCGCAAGCTGTACCGGTACGACGCCACCAAGAAGACCGCGAGCAAGCCGAAGGCGTCGTACAAGATTCCGAACCCGGGCTGTGCGGCGGCCGGTGACTGGCGTCCGTACGGTCTCGGTGTGCAGGACGGCAAGGTCTACGTGGGCGGTGTCTGCTCGGCCGAGTCGAGCCAGAAGAAGTCCGACATGCGGGCCGTCGTCCAGACGTTCAGCCCCAAGAGCGGCACGTTCACCGGCACGGTCATGGACGAGAAGCTCGACTTCCCGCGTGGCATCGCCGACACCCTCGGCGGCAACTGCAAGGGCGCGGGCTGGTTCCCGTGGGCGGACGGGTGGCGCGACGAGCAGGACGGCGGGACCTGCGGCCGGCGGCACGCCTACCCGCAGCCGATCCTCGGCGACATCGTCGTGGACACCGACGGCGACCTGATCCTCGGCTTCCGCGACCGCTACGGCGACCAGACGGGACACGACCTGCGGGGCAAGCCGGGAGGCGGCCTGGTCGAGCCGTCCACAGGCGGTGACCTGAACCGGGCGTGCAAGAAGGGCGGCAAGTTCTACCTCGACGGCAACGGCGGCTGCCCGAACCGGGCCACGCCCGCCAACAGCGGCGGCCAGCCCGCGGACGTGAAGGAGTACTACCCGGGCGACCACCGGGCCTCCGCGATCCACAAGGAGTCGGCGTTCTCCGGCATCGCGCTGTCCAAGGTCGAGGACACCATCGCGACCTCCGGCATCGACGTGAACGACGAGGTCTTCGTCAGCGGCACAATGTTCGTCAACCGCTTCGACGGGAACCGGGCCGACGGCCTGGGCAACCGCCTCACCAACACCTTCGGCAAGGGCGGCGCCATGGCCGACCTCGAAGTGCTGTGTGACGAGGCACCGTTCCAGATCGGCAACCGTGTCTGGTACGACAACGGCAAGCGGATGAAGAACGGCATCCAGGACCCGGACGAGAAGCCGGTCGTGGGCGCCACGGTCAACCTGTACGACGCCCAGAAGAAGAAGATCGGCACGGCCAAGACCAACAAGCGGGGCGAGTACTACTTCGACTCGACGCTGGTCAAGAACGTCGCCGAGGAGGACTGGAAGTACGGCCGCAAGTACTTCGTCCGCATGGACCACGCGGCGGACTACGCCAAGGGCGGCGTCCTGTACGGCTACAAGCCCGCGCAGTTCGGCAACGGCGGGAACATGGCCGTCGACTCCAACGGCAAGCCCTATGGCAACGGCTTCTCCGCGGCCGACGTCAAGATCGACGGCGCCGGGGAGAACGACCACGATGTGGACTTCGGCTTCCACAAGCCGACCAACATCATCCTGACCAAGGTCAGCGCGCAGGACCGCAAGCCTGTGATGGGTGCGGTGTTCCAGCTGTGGAAGGAGACCAACGGCACCAAGGGGCTCCAGCGCAAGGGCAAGGCCGACAAGCGCCTGGGCGAGTGCGCAACCGACGCCAAGGGCAAGTGCACCTTCCCGAAGATCATGATCGGCAGCTACTACCTGGTCGAGACCGCCACCCCCGAGGGCTTCATCAAGCCCGTGGGCAGGGCGGCCGTCACCGGGCCGCTGAAGGTCACCGAGAAGAACTGTGAGTTCAACCCGCTCCGGGTGACGCTCAAGAACAAGCCCGAGAAGCCGATCAAGAAGAAGTAGACCGGCGCTCGACTTGGACTGACCGCGGCAGCCCGCCCACCGCCGCACGGCCGTGGGCGGGCTGCCGCCTCCATTTTCAACGTACTTCTTGCCCACGGATGTCGCATGGATCATGCACGGAAGGCGGACCTATGCCCCTCTCGAATCCCCGGCGCCGGCTGAGCCGCCGCACCCTGATCGCCTGTTCGTCCCTGGCCGTCGCCGGAGCGGCTCTCGCTGTCGGCGTCACCGTGCAGGACCCGGACGCCGATCCCGAGCGTGCCCTGACGGGCGCTGAGGCCCAGCGCTTCGCCATGGCCCGGATGAGCATGTACGAGGCCAGCCCCGCCGAGCTGCGGATCACCGTCCCGCAGGACGAGAAGAAGGCAATGGTCATCCACGGCCTCATCGACTATCGCGTCCACCGTGCCGTGGGAAGCTACCGCGTCACGGACCGGCCTTCGCGAGGTGCCTCGGGAATGCTGGCCTGGGACATGGGCGGCCTGGGTGTCGCTCCCGACCAGTCGAAGCGTGGTGCGGATGTGTGGAAGGCCGACGTCCGGGGCCTCACCAAGACCGCCTCGGGCATGCGCGCGCCCCGGTGGTCGCCCCGGGCCTACAGCACCGACCCGCTCGACATCGCCCTGCGCATGACGCACATGCTGGGCTCGAACCGTCCCGACAACGCCCAGCTCCTCGCCCAGTCAGGGCCCCGCTGGCTGGGCCGGGAATCGATCGATGGCACGCGGTACGACATCATGTCCGGGCCGCGCCCCTCCGTGAAGGAGAAACCCGCGGTGCGCCGCACCCGTTCCCCGCTTCGGTACTGGATCGGTCCGGCGGGCGAGCTGCGCCGGGTCGAGGCGACCGTGCGAGGTCTGCCCGGCCCCGTGCGCATCGAGGTGGTGGCGGGCAAGGCCGGCTCCACGGTGCCGGACGCTCCGTGGGGCAGCCCCGCCCGCCGCGCCTGAGGCCGCGGCTACCAGGCCACCGGCTCCCCCGGGGCCCCGGCCCCGTCCACGTAGCCCCACTTGGTGGTCGCGATCAGCTCGTCGTCGGTGGCGGCGACACGCGGGCCGGTGCCCGGCTTACGGCCGAAGACGTAGACACGGTTGCCCTTGCCGACCTTCTTCCACAGCCAGGAGGCGTCACTGAGACGCAAGTTCACACAGCCGTGCGAGCCGCCGCCGTCGTAGATGTCGCCGTAGGTGCCGTGCAGCGCCTGTCCGCCACTGAAGTACTGCGAGTAGGGCATCCGGGCGTTGTTGAAGACACGGGAGCGATCGTGCCTGACGCGCCGGAAGATGCGGTGCATGCCGCCGCGCGTCTCCACACCGCGCGCCCCGGTGCGGACCGGGGAAGGCTTCATGACCAGCTTGCCCCTGGCGCCTTGCTGCACCCACAGAAGCTGCCGGGTACGGTCCACACAGACCACCCGGTAGGAACGCTGGGGGCAGCGGCGGCCCTTGTTCGGCGCCTTGCCGGCCTTCACGATCAGCAGCATGCGATACGTGCGCAGATCGGCCTTACCGGTGGCCGGCTTGATGCGGTGGCGCTGCTGGAAGTCACGGATGGCCCGGCAGTCCGCCTCGGACTGAACGCCGTCCTGCTTCAACCGCAGATGCTTCTCCAACTGCCACTGGTACGGCCCGGTGCCGGCCCGGCACCGGGCCGGGGCCTGTGCGGTTGCCGCTTCCGCGGGAAGGAACGTCACGCCGACGGCGAGCACCAGACCGACCACGGCAACAGCGCACGCCGAACGCCGCCAGGGCCGTGAGCCCTCCATCCCGCGCCCGCCGTCATCAGCGGTGTCCACCTGTCTGTCCATGAAGCGATGATGCAGTGCCGCGGCCCCGGGTGCAGCGGACCGTAGGCCGATCAGGAACCCGCACGCTCCCACCCCTTCCCCGTGGGGCGTCCGGGAGCTGACCCGGTGACGAGGTCGATGGCGAAGGCTGGGGGTGCCCATTGATGAGGTAGCCGGTCAGGAGGTACGACGACGCAATCGCCGACCGAGCCGCCGTCGACGGCGAATCCGAGGCCCGCGGAGGTCGTCACGGCCTGCACTCCGAGTCTTCCGGGGGGGAGCAGGCCGCAGTCAGTTCCGCTCCGGCTCTCCGCGCCGCCAGCGCGGCATCCGCTGGGAGTACGGTCCGCCCGGTGCCGCCGCTTCTCGGTACAACCGGCGACCGCCCGACAGCAGGAGCCCGACAGCAGGAGGTCGAGGGCCGTTCGGGTGTATCGCGCAGCG
>NZ_LIPN01000358.1:9730-10594 GCF_001418325.1 Streptomyces atriruber
CCGCAGACGGCCCGTCAGCGGACGGGCTCGTCCTGCAGGTGACGGTCAACACCCGTCCGGGCCTTGGAGCGCAGCATCCCGGCATCCGCACCGGGACACCGGTGCTGGCGTCGTACCGCCTGGTCAACCGCGGTAGCGCCGACCTGCACGACCTGCGTGTCCAGGACCCTGCCATGCCCGGCGCCCGCGTTCGCTGTCCCGGCGGCCGCGACAAGGTGCCCCTGCTGACCGGACTGCGTGAGGTGCGGTGCACCGCCACAGGGGTCGCGCGGCCCGGCGCGCGTGCCGGAGTGGTCCGGGCCGTGGGATGGCAGCCGTACCTGCGGGCCAGGGTCGTGGCGACGGCACGCTCGGGGTACGCCGGGGTCGGCGCCACGCTCGCCCTGCGCGAGGAGGTCCACGTGATCGGCCCCGACCGGGCACGGATCCGCTACACCGTCACCAACACCGGAAACCGATCCGTGCAGGGTGCCCGCCTCATGGACCCCGTGGTGCGGCACAACCGTCCCGACTGCGGGAGCGGCCGCTCCGAGGTGCCCCCGCTCGCCCCGCGCGGGACGGCGACGTGCACCGCCGAGGTGCGGCGCCCTCCCGGCTCCTATGTGAGCCAAGGCCGCGTCGCAGGCACCGATCGGCTGCGCACCATCGACGCCGGGGGCGGATGGACGCCCCCTCCCACGCTGACGGCGCGCGCCTCGGCGCGCTTCGAACTGCCGGGCCCCGTGGCGCCAACCCCACCGCGGCGAAGGCCGCCGAACGTTGTCCCCACCCCGCCGCAGCAGCCTCCCCGCAAGATCGCCCCTCCCGATGCCGTGCCGCAGGCCGTGGCGCCGATCGTCCCGCCCCCCCCCCCCCCCCCCCCAC
>NZ_LIPN01000359.1 GCF_001418325.1 Streptomyces atriruber
CCACGGCGTCGGCGAGCGCGGCGACCTGCGCGGCGATGCCCTCGCACAGGGCCCGCACCAGGTGGCCCGGGGTGGTGTCGAGGCCGAGCCCGGTCATCGATCCGCGCAGGTCGCCGCGCCACCAGGGCGCCGCGAGTCCGGCGAGCGCGGGCACGAAGGTGACGCCTCCGGCGTCGGGGACGGCCGAGCCCACGGGGTCGAGGTCCTCGGCGCCCGTGATCACGCCGAGGTCGGTGAGCCAGCGGATGGCGGACGCGGCGGTGTAGACCTGTCCGTCGAGGCAGTAGCTGGTGCGGCCCGCCAGGCGCCAGGCGACGCAGCCGACCAGTCCGGAGCCCGAGCGGCGCGGGCGCGGGCCGGTCTGGGCGAGCAGGAACGCCCCTGTCCCGTAGGTGCACTTGGCGCTGCCCGGCGCGGTCACGTCCTGGGCGAGCAGTGCGGCCTGCTGGTCGACGAGGAGGCCGGTGAGGGGGATCTCGGGGCCGAACGCGGTGGTCGTGCCGAACTCTCCCGCCGCGTCGACGACCCGGGGCAGGCGCTCGTCGCCGAGTCCGTAGAGGTCGAGGGCCCGTGGTGACCACTCGACGGTGTCGAGGTCGAGGAGCTGGGTGCGACCGGCCGTCGCGGCGTCGGTGACGTAGGCGCCGGTGAGGCGGTGGACGAGCCAGGCGTCGCTGGTCGTGACCACGCCGCGCCGGGTGCGATGGCGGCGTATCCACGCCATCTTGGGCGCGGCGAAGTACGGGTCGAGCGGCAGGCCGGTGAGATCTCTCAACTCCTCTGCATACTCGGTCAGTTCGGCGCAGACCGACTCCGCCCTGCGGTCCTGCCACACGAGGGCGTCGGTGAGGGGCCGCCCGGTCTCCGGGTCCCAGGCGAGCACCGTCTCGCCCTGGTTGGCGAGGCCGACGGCGGCGACCGGTTCGCCCGCGTCCGCCAGCGCCGCGCGACCCGCGTCGACGACGGACGAGAACAGCTCGGCGGGGTCGACCTCGACCAGCCCGCCGGGGAGGAAGCGGGGGCGCACCGGGGCCGCGCCCGACCCGATCACGCCGCGCTCCGGGCAGACCACGAGGGCCTTGGTCCCGGATGTGCCCTGGTCCACGGCGAGCACGGGCCGTCGCGCCTGATCCGGCTCATAGGTGATCATCGCGGGAAGCCTGCTACAGCGGCCCGGAGGGCGTCAAGGGACCGAGATGACAACGTTCGCACCGGAAATGAACGCCAAATGACCGAACGGCGTGCCGCTTTGACAGAAAGGGGCCCCAAAGATCCAAGAAGTTGCCTTGAACCGGAAGAGGACGGCTCTACACTGTCCGCCGAGCCCCACTGTCAACTCCCGTATCAGCCACCTTCGTTAACCTCACCCGTAACCTCCGTCACACGTTCAGTCTCCGCCCTCTTCCCCCAACAGAGGACTCATGCCCATGCCGTTGGGCCGCCCGGTGTACCACCCGGCAGGCCACGACGAAGCGCTGCGCGCCGTGCTCCAGGACCTCAGAACCGGTCGCTGGGTCTCCACGCGCAACCTGCTGACCGAGACGCCCGACTGGGGTCTGTGGACGCAGCGCACCCAGGTCCTGGGAGCCGCCGTCGCCGGTTCCGACGTGGTCCGGGCCTGGCGCGCCGAGGAGCCGCACAGCACGTCGGCCACCGTGCTGCACACCCGCGTACTGGTGGAACGGGCCCTGCGGGCCCACCGCTCCGGGCACCGGCAGACCAACGACCTGTGGCGCGAAGCGGTCGCGGCGTGCGGTGAGGCCTCGGCCATGTCGCCCGAGGATCCCGTGCCGTGGATCTGCCTGCTCACCCTCGCCCAGCTCGACGTCGGCCAGCGGTGGGACCAGCACCGGGCCGCGCCCCCGGAGCCGATGCTGTTCCCCGGCCCCTGGCAGCTCCTCGCCGAGGCCGACAAGCGGGACCCCGGCAACCGCGAGGCGTACCACCGGATGCTGCAGTTCGTGTACGCGCGCCGGTCGCGGGGCCCGCTGACCGAGGCGTACAACTTCGTGCAGTGGGCTTCGGCCGCGGCTCCGGCGGGCTCCGCGCTGCACCTGCTGCCGCTGTACGTGCGCGTCGAGCGCTACCGACGGGAGGCCGGGCAGGAGCAGGCCCTCGACCTGCACTGGATCTCCGAGGACGCCACGCGCGCCGCGCTCCTCGCCCTGCAGCTGTGGTTCGACCACACGACGCCCGCCGCGAGCTCGGTCCTCGACCTCAGCCACCTGGCGCACGCGCTGTGGGGCGCCCACCAGTTCCACGACGCGTCCCGCGTGTTCCAGGCCCTGGACCCCTTCTACGCCACCGTGCCGTGGACGTACCGCACCCGCTCCCCCGGCGACGCCGACGCCGCCGCGGAGGTCTTCGTCCAGGCCCGCGCCCGCTGCTTCAGCGCCTCCCGCGGACCGGGCTGAGCCGCGCCGCCCCAGCCGCCCCGGCTGCCTCACCTTTCTCCCCCGTCCCCACCGCCGCTCTCCACCGGAGGTCCCACCGTGTCCCGCACCACCTGGTCGTCGAGCTCCTCCCCAGCACCGCGCCAGGACGAGGAGGAGCGGCTCAGAGAGCTCGGCTACCAGCCCGTCCTGGCCCGCCGCATGGGCGGCTTCGGCAACTTCGCCATCAGCTTCTCCGTCATCTCCATCCTGTCCGGCTGCATGACCCTGTACGGCTTCGGCCTGACCACCGGCGGCCCGGCCGTGATGCTGTGGGGCTGGGCCGGCGTCGGCCTGTTCGTGCTCTGTGTGGGCCTCGCGCTCGCCGAGGTCACCAGCGCCTACCCCACCTCGGGCGCCCTGTACTACATGGCGGACCGGCTCGGCGGACGCCGCTGGGGCTGGTACACGGGGTGGCTCAACCTCCTGGGCCTGCTCGGCGCGATAGCGGGCATCGACTACGGCGCCGCCCTGTTCACCGGCGCGTTCCTGAACCTGAAGTTCGGCTTCACGCCGACCGCGGAGAAGACCTTCCTGATCTTCCTCTGCATCCTGCTGCTGCACGCCGTCCTGAACCTCTTCAACGTGCGCCTCGTGAGCCTGCTGAACTCGATCAGCGTGTGGTGGCACGTGGCCGGTGTCACCGTGATCGTCGGTGTCCTCGCGATCGTGCCGGACAGCCACCAGTCGCCGTCGTTCGTCTTCGGCGAGTTCTTCAACGGCACCGGCTGGGACAACCCGCTCTACGTCACCGCGATCGGCCTGCTCCTCGCCCAGTACACGTTCTCCGGGTACGACGCCTCCGCGCACCTGTCGGAGGAGACCTCCAACGCGTCGGTGACCGCCGCGCGCGGCATCGTGCGCGCCATCTGGGCGTCGTGGATCGCCGGTTTCGTGTTGCTCGCCGGTCTGACCTTCGCCATCCAGGACTACACGGGCACGTTGGACACGGACACCGGGGTGCCGCCCGCGCAGATCATGATCGACGCGATCGGCGAGTCCGGCGCGACAGCGCTGCTGCTCATCGTGATCGTGGCGCAGCTGTTCTGCGGCAACGCGGAGACGGCCGCCGCGAGTCGCATGGTGTTCGCGTTCAGCCGTGACAACGCACTGCCCGGCTCCGCCCTGTGGCGCAAGGTCAGCGCCCGCACCCAGGTGCCGGTGCCCGCGGTGTGGCTGTCGGTGGGCCTGGCCGCGGCGATCGCCCTGCCGTCCCTGTACTCGTCGACCGCGTACACGGCCGTGACCGCCATCAACGTCATCGGCATCACCCCCGCGTACGCCATCCCGATCTTCCTGCGGCTTCGCGCGGGCGACCGCTTCCAGCCGGGTCCGTGGAACCTGGGCCGCTGGAGCAAGCCCATCGGCTGGATCGCGGTGCTGTGGGTGGCGTTCGTGACGGTGCTCTTCTGCCTGCCGCAGGCCTCGCCGGTGACGGTCCAGTCGATGAACTACGCGTCGATCGCGCTGGCCGTGGTGCTGATCCTGGCCACCGTGTGGTGGTTCGTGGCACGCCGCTCCTACAGCACGCCGCAGGCGTACGGCTCGGACCGGGAGCAGGCCGAGGTGGCGGAGAACATCGTCTGAGCCCCGCGTCGGGGCCGCCGCGAACCGCCCTACAGTGGGCGGTCGTTGAGGATCTTCTGGAAGAGCCGGTGGTCGCGCCAGGCGCCGTTGATGTACAGGAACGACGGCGCGACCCCGTACTCCTCGAAGCCGCACTTCCTGAGCACGCGCTGTGAGGCGGTGTTGTGCAGGAGGGTGCCCGCCTCGACGCGGTGCAGGCCGAGTTGGGCGTCCGCCGCCTCGCAGACGTGCCGTGCGGCGGCGGAGGCGAGGCCGCGGCCCACGTGCTCCGCGTCGATCCAGTAGCCGAGGTTCCCGCTGCGGGCCGGGCCGAGCACGATGTTCGACACGGCCGCGTGACCGACGATCTCGCCGCCGCGCGCGAGCACCCAGTGCGCGGACCGGCCCGCGCGTCCGTCCGCCAACTGCACCTGGACCCGCTCGGCCTGACCTTCATCGGTGTAAAAGGCGGCGGGCCGGTCCGGGTCCCACGGGTCGAGGTGGTCGCGGTTGCGTCGGTAGGCGCGGGCGAGCGCCTCCGCGTCGTCGAGCGCGAGGGGCCGGATGAGGACGTCTTTCGCGAGGTCGACCGCTCCACTGATCATGCGCCCATCGTACGAGCGGCCGACCCGGGTGGGTCAGCGTCCGCCCGCGACCCTCAGCACGGTGCCCGTCGCGTACGAGGCCTCGTCCGAGAGCAGCCAGGCGACGGCCGCCGCGATCTCGTCGGGCCGCCCCGCGCGCCCCAGCGGAATGCCGTCGGCGAGCTTCGCGGGCCGCTGCGGGTCCGCGTGGAACTCGGTCCAGATGACGCCGGGGGAGACGGCGTTGACCCGGATGCCGTCCCGCGCGACCTCCTTGGACAGGCCGACCGTCATCGTGTCCACGGCGCCCTTGGCGGCGGCGTAGTGGACGTACTCCCCGGGGGCGCCGAGGGTGGCCGCGGCGGAGGAGACGTTGACGATCGCACCGCCGCCGTTGGCCTTCATGTCCCGCACCGCGCGCCGGGCGCAGAGCAGATATCCCAGGACGTTCACTTCGAGCGCCCGGCGCATGCCGTCGGCGTCGGCGTCGGCGAGGGGCCCGACGGGGCCGCTCACCCCGGCGTTGTTGACCAGGCCGGTGACCGGGCCGAGCCCGGCCGCGGTGTCGAAGAGACGGTCGACGTCGGCCTCGTCGGCGGTGTCGACCCCAACGGTGACGCAGCGGCGGCCGGCCCTGCGGACCGCCTCGGCGGCCTCCTCTGCGGCGGCCGCGTTCGAGCGGTAGCCGATGACGACGTCATGGCCGTCCTCGGCGAGACGGGCGCTGACAGCGGCGCCGATACCGCGGCTGCCGCCGGTGACGACGGTGACGGGGTGGTGCTGCACGGTGGACCTCCGGCTCTGGGTGGCTGACTGTCGCGCCGCCCGGACGCGGGGATCGCCCGCGTCCGGATCACGCCGTCATCCTACGAACCGGTGATCTTCGTCAGCGGCGAGGGGCCGCGCGGCCCGCCTCGGTGGCCACGCCGACCAGCGTGGCGCCCGCCGTGTCGCACCCCAGCCTCAGCAGGTTCCTGCGGGGCTGCCACTGGGCCGGGCCCGTGTGGTCGCGCAGCAGGCGGCGCAGCCGCTCCGGGTCGTGCGTCCACACGGCCGCGGGCACGCCCCTGGTCGGGCCGAGCACATGGAGAGCGATGCGGCCGTCGTCCGCCACGTCGTACGAGGACAGGAGCACGTCGACCGGGGTGTCGCGGACGTCGTCCGTGCCGGGGGCCCGGTGGGTGCCTTGGGTGTCGTGCGAGTGCGTCATGGTGCGCCTCCGGAGTCGTGGACCCCGGTGTCGCCGACCCCGGTGATCCGCCGTTCCCCGTGTACGTCGCACGGGGCGGGTCGTCACCCGGGGCACCCGCGACGGAGCGGGGTGCCGTCCAGCGAGCCGGGGCTTGGCGCTGGAACTCGTGACCCGCCCCGACCGTAACACGACGTCCGGAGGCGCTGCCGGGGCTACGGGGTCTCGGCCGGGAGGACCGCGTCCTCAGGGGCCGCCGCCTCCGCGGGCAGGCTGTCCATGAACGAGCTGACCGAGAAGACCGCGTTGCCGGGGCCCGCCGGGCCGTAGCCGGGCGGCGAGCTGAGGCCGTTGGCCTCCATCGTGGCGCGGTAGGCCTCCAGGAGCCGCACGTGGTACTCCAGCGGCGCGCCCTGCGGGTTCGCCTTGCCGAGCGGCGTCGTGGGCTCCGGGCACCAGGTGGTGAAGCGGGGCGTGATGCCGCGCGACATGAAGTACTGGAGCCCCTCGACGGTGGAGTCGATGGCCTCGTCGACGGTCTTGAAGCCGAACGGCTCGGCCATCTCCACGCCCGCCACGAAGTTGGGGATCACGTTGCGCGGCCCGAACACCTCGGCGGAGTCCAGGATGCGGCGGTGCCACTCGTCACGTCCGACGTAGCGCTCCTTGCCGGGGCAGTACCGCTCGAAGAGGTACGGGTCCCACACCTCGTAGTTGGGGTGGTAGATCCGCACACCGTAGTCGTGGAAGCGCTGGACGTCCTCCTTGGGCAGGGCCTGGGCGACGACCTTGCCGATCCAGCGGCCGGGGAAGCGCTCCTCGATGGCCTTCGCGTACTGGCCGTAGAAGTCGGCCTCGTCCTTGCCCTGGAGCTGCGTGGTGATGGCGCCGCCGGTGAGCGTGTACGCGGTGGAGGACTTCGCGGTGTCGTACTTGTCGATGATGGCGAGGGCCTCGAGGACCTCGTCCATCGGCTTCACGCCCGTGTAGGGACGCCCCGCCGCCTTCTGCTGGCGCCAGTTGTGGTTGATGTCGCAGTACTGGCACTCCTCCTTGGCGCCGAAGTACTGGCAGACCCGGAAGACCGTCAGATAGATCAGGTAGCCCCACTGGATGGTGGGCGCGACCTCCATCACCGACTTGCCGTTCTCCAGCGTGTGCCGGTAGTAGTCCGGCATCGGGGGCAGGCCGACGTCGGAGATGCGCGCCCCGTCCAGGTACAGGCCGAGCACGCCGTTGTCGTCGGCGGCGACCCGGTAGGGCGAGGACGGGTTCACCCGCACGGAGACGACGGTGCGGCGCAGCTCGTAGGGGCCGCCGGTGAGGACGATCTCCTCCGGCGGGCGGCGCAGCGCGGCGGCGCCCAGCTCGGGGAGCGTGCCGTGGTCGAAGGAGAAGATGAAGTAAGACTTCGGCTTGACCTCGCCGTTCTCGTTGTCGCTGAGCGCCGACTCGTCGAAGGCGATGCCGCCGCGCAGCAGATCCTCCTTGATCACGGCTTCCCGCGGCACGTGCGGGAACCGCTCCATGAGTGACTCGATGAGCTGGGTACGGCTCTCGCTGCGGCTTGGCATGGGCCGGGCACCTCGGATCCTGTTCGGTCGATCTGTCCCGTCCACGCTAATACCCGGCGGATCCGTTCCGGATCCGACTCCGGTCTCAGGCCGACTACGCCGCGGGTCTAGGCTCCTGGTGGCATGCCTCCTTCGACGACGGTTCCCGGCTTCGGCACGTCCAGGTCCGTGAGGTAGCGCATGATCGTGTCCCGTTCGGCGCCGCCGTTGAAGATCTTCACCGCGTGGCCCCAGCCCTTCACCTCGACGAGCGCCGCCCGGTCCCCGAGCCGCCGCTGCACCGAGCGCGCCCAGGCCAACGGGGTCGCGTTGTCATGGCGGGCGCCGATCAGGAGCAGTGGCGTGTCCGTCCTGACCGGCTCCGTCGCCGCGGCCCCGGGGGCGGGCAGGCCCTGGCAGAGGTCGGCGTACGAGACGGTGTTCGGGGAGTAGCCGAAGCGGGGCGCCGCCGCGCGGGCGGCACGCTGGTCGGCGAGGTGGGTGGCGGCGTCCGGGGCTCGCAGGTTCAGGTCGGCACAGACGGACAGGTCGGCGCCGGGCAGCGTCTTCTCGTCCGCCGGGACGTCGCCGTCGTCGGTCTCCCAGGGCCGCCCCGTGTCCAGGGCGTCCAGGTACTGGGCCACGGCCGGCCAGGACGGGGTGAGGAGCATCGCGTCGATCGTGCCGTTGAGCTCCGCGAGCGGCACGTCCTTGCCGCCGTTGCGCAGCTTCCCCGCGGCGGCCCGCTCGGCGAGGCCCTCGTACACCCGCCAGGCGTCCCGCTCCCCCAGCTCGCAGTCCCGGGTCCGCTCGCACCACCGGGCGAACTCGCCGAAGGCTCCCTCCAGCGCCTTCGCCCCGGTGACGCCGAAGGCGCGGCGGCCGATCGCGGGGTCCATGACGCCGTCGAGCACGGCGGCCCGCACCCGGTCGCCGTGCGCCGCGGCATAGCGCTGGCCGTAGACCGTGCCGTACGAGTGTCCGTAGAGGGAGATCCGGTCCTCGCCGAGCGCTGCGCGGATGACGTCCATGTCGCGGCTGACGCTGTCCGCGTCGGTGTGCTCGGCCACCGGCCCGGACGTACGGGCACATCCGGCGGCCAGGGCGGTGGCGCGCTTCTTCAGCCGTCCGAAGCCCTCGGGCGTCGTGGCGGGCCGCTTGTCCTTGATCATCTCGGCCAGTGGTCCCGCCGGGCACTGGACGGGACTGCTGAGTCCGGTGCCGCGCGGGTCGAAGCCGACGATGTCGAAGCGGCGTTCGGCACCGCCCCACTCCTTGGTCTGCGCGACGTTCTGGACGCCGGAGTTGCCGGGCCCGCCGGGCAGGAACATCAGGGTGCCGATGCGCTCGCCGGGCCGGGTCGCCTCGCGCCGCACCACCGCGACGTCGAGCCGCTCGCCGTCCGGTGCCGACCAGTCGACCGGCACGTGCACGGTGCCGCACTCGGCACCCTTGGGCGCGCCCTTGGCGGCGTCGGCAGGGCAGGGCTTCCAGGTGATGCGCTGGGGCCGCTCGGTGGCACGCTTCCCGGTGGTCCCGCTCCCCCGCTCCCCCGCTGTGCAGGCGGCAAGCGAGAGCAGGGCGGCGCCCGCCGTCACGGCCGCCAGCGCCGCTCGCGCACGTGCCGCCATCAGCCCCTGGCCTTCATCGCGACGTCCTTGTCCTGCCAGGCGTAGAGCGCACCGTCGACCCGGGCGCCCGACCAGGTGCCGCAGTTCGTGTCGGCCTTCGCCGCGAGGTCCGAGGGGAACCAGTCGGCCTTCAGACGGGGCTCGCCCTGCGGCTTTCCCTTGGTGCACTGGGCGGGGAACTTCCCGTCGGGGGTCGTGAACTTGATGATGCGGTCGTCGCCGGTGGTCGACATGACGTACTTGATGTCGCTCGCGTCGTCGGGCAGCCAGCGCGGCACGGACTTCCTGTCCTTCTTCGCCGCGGCGCCGTCCTGGTAGGACGACTTCTCCTGGTGGTCGTCGAAGGGGTTGCTGGAGCCGCTGCCGCAGGCGGTCAGGGCCGCGGCGAGGGCGGCGGCACCGAGCGCGCAGAGCGTCGTGCGGGCCGCGCGGGGGCGGCGGGGGTTCGGGCGGTGCGTGGTACGAGGCATGGGGGTCGCGCTCTCCTTGGCGTCAGGGCCCGCTTCCGCGGAGCCGGAGTGTCTGCCTCCACGCTCGCCGCCCCGCCCCCTCGCCCGCCTCGGCCCTTCGGTGGATCGCGCGGGCCCCGGTCAGGCTTTCGGCTGATCCACGGCATGCGACCTGATGCGTACATTCGGTACGTGGATGATCACCGCTCACGACTCGGCGCGACGCGCACCGGGCCAGGACCCCGCCCCGGCGGACCCGGCACCGGCACCCGAACCCGCACCGGCCCCCGTCCCGGCCCGGCCCGGGTGCTGCTGTTCGCCGTCCCCGCGGTGTTCCTGTGGCTGCTCGACCTGGTGTCGAGCGAGCCCGACGGCTCCTGGCTGCCCCTGGTCTCCGGGCCGCTGGCCGTCGCCGTGCTGCTCGTGCGGGGCGGTCCCCGCATCGAGGTGCGGGCGGCCGCCGCCGCACTGGCCTCCGGCGGGCTCACGCTCGGCCTGGCGCTCGGCCGTGTCCAGGTGGGCAGCTGGGGGCTCCTGGAGTCCTTCGCGCTGCTCGCCCTCCTCACGGTCACCACGCGTACGGCGCGGCTGCCCGCCGGGTACGTCCTGTGTGCGCTGCTCGCGCTCGCCGTCGCGACCGCGCCCGTACGGACCGGCTTCCAGTCCGATGCCGAGACCTTCGCGTTCATCCTCACCGTCGCGGCGGGCGGCGCGCTCGCGCTCGGCGGCTACCTACGGTCCCTGGACGGCAGGCGGGCGCTCGCGGTGAGCGCGACGCAGGAGGAGGAGCGCCGCCGCATCGCCCGCGACCTGCACGACTTCGTCGCCCACCACGTGACCGGGATCGTCGTCCAGGCGCAGGCGGCGCGCGCCATCCGCGAGACCTCTCCCGAGCAGCTCGAACCGTTGCTCGCCGGGATCGAGAAGGCGGGCACCGAGACCCTGGAGTCGATGCGGCGCCTGGTGCACGTCCTGCGCGCGGAGCCCGGCGCCACGACCCGGCCCGCCGACCTGCTGACCGAACTGGCCGCGCTGGTTGCGGCCCACGGCGACGCCGCGACCTTGGAGATCACGGCGCCGGTCCGCGCCGCCGCGCTCGCGCCCGAGGTCGAGACGTCCGTGCACCGCGTCGTCCAGGAGGCGCTCACCAACGTCACGCGACACGCACCCGGCGCCGACGGCATCCGGGTGCGTGTGGCGGTGGACGAGGGGCAGCTGGTCGTCGAGGTCTCCAACGGCCCGTCCCCCCACGGCCGCGCCACGGACAGGACGCCGCCGGGCGGGCGTGGCGGCCTCGGTCTGATCGGCCTGCGTGAGCGAGTCTCGGCGCTCGGCGGCGGCCTGGAAGCGGGGCCGCTGCCGGGCGGCGGCTGGCGGCTGCGCGCCACGCTGCCCGCTGGGCCTGCCGGTTGAACATCACGCTGTGCGGCACGGGCGCCCCGAAGTCCCGCGCGGTGCCTGGCGGGAGCGGGGGCCCGAGGATCTCCTCGCAGCCGTGGTCTCCGAAGACGGTGGCTGTGGTGTCCGTGCCGTTGTCCACGTGCGCGGCGCCGGAGACCAGCAGGTAGCACTCGCCGTTCACCGGGTTGTCGGTACTGAAGTCGTCGCCGTTGACATGGACGTAGTGCAGGGTGCCGTTGGCGGCGCTCGCGGAGGTCGGCAGGGCCGTGACGAGGGCGAGGGCGCCGAGGACGGCGACGACGGTGCGGTGCGGGCGCACGAAGGTCTCCCTTGGGCTCGGCGGGCGCCCGGCCGACGGTGGGGCACCAGGCGGACGGCCGCCCGCCAGGGAGCACGCCACCGGTCACGGCCCCCGTGCCGGAGCCGCCCGAGGCGCTCGGTGGTGATCACGGGGGCGCGTGGAAGTGCCTTGTCAGGGGCCGTGCGCGCAGGCACGCCCCGGGCCGTCCTAGTCTTCTCCTCGTGGAAGAAATGCCGCAGAACCACCGCCCCGCGAGCCAGGTGCGCGTCCTCGTCGCCGACGACCAGGAAATGGTGCGGACGGGATTCCGGTTGATCCTGTCCGCGCAGCCGGGCATCGAGGTGGTCGGCGAGGCGGGCGACGGCGCCGAGTGCGTCGAGCTCGCCCGGCGGCTGCGGCCCGACGTGTGTCTCGTCGACGTCCGGATGCCGAAGCTGAACGGTCTCGAGGTGACCCGGCTGCTCGCCGGTCCCGGTGTCGCCGAGCCGCTGCACGTCGTGGTCGTGACCACCTTCGACCAGGACGACTATCTGGACGACGCGCTGCGCGGCGGCGCGGTCGGGTTCCTGCTCAAGGACGCCGGGCCCGGACTGCTCGTGGAGGCGGTGCGCGCCGCCGCCCGTGGCGACGCGCTGGTGTCCCCCGCCGTCACGCTGCGGCTCCTGGAACGCATGGCGGACCGGCACGGCCCGCACTGCGGCGCGGCGGCCGTCGGGCCCGCGCCCGAGGTGCTCTCGGAGCGCGAACTCGACGTGGCGCGGCGCGTCGCGCGGGGCCGGACCAATCAGGAGATCGCCGAGGAGCTGTGGATCTCCGTGGCGACCGTCAAGACCCATCTGGCCAACATCCAGGCGAAGCTGGTCGTGCGCAACCGTGTCGAGATCGCCGCGTGGGCCTGGGAGTCGGGCCAGGTCGGAGGGCGCTGACCACCGGCCGGGTGACCGGGTGACCGCCCGGCCGACCGGCCCCCCTCAGTCGACCGGCACCGCCACCGGCACGCCGCCGCGTGCCGACGCGTACCCGGCCGCCACGACACGCAGGGTGCGCAGCCCGCCCGCACCGTCGGCGACGTCCATGCCGTCCTCGCCGGGACCGTGCAGGAAGGCCCGCAGCATCCGCTCGTCCAGATCGACGCCGAACGGCAACTCCATTCCCTGCCCCCGGCGTTCACTGAATCCGTGCACCTTCTGGTCGAAGGCGTCCATCTCCAGGGTGGCCCGCTCGCCGACGACGGTGAGTTCCAGGCCGCCCCACGAGTGGTGGGAGCGGGGGTGCGACCAACTGCAGTCGATGGTGGCGACGGTGCCGTTGGAGTAGGTCACGCTGACCAGGCCGCTGGTCTCGGCGGCGACCTCGTCGGCGTACAGGAGGTTGTTGGTCTGCGCGTACACCTCGACGGGCGCGGCCTCTCCGAAGAGGTCGTCGAGGAGGTCGGCGATGTGCACGGTGTGGTCCATGAGGGCGCCGCCGCCGGAGAGCGCCGGTTCGGCGAACCAGCGGCGGTCGCGGGTCGGCATGGTGCCGTTGTTCGCGCCGGACACCGCGAGGACCCGGCCCGTGTCGCCCGAGGCGACGGCCGCCTTCACGGCCGCGTACGCCGGGCTGAAGCGCACCGGGTAGGCGACGGCGAGCCGCACGCCCGCCGCGTGGCAGGCGGCGACCATCGCCTCGCCGTCCTCGACCGTGGCCGCCAGGGGCTTCTCGCAAAGGACGGCCACGCCGTGCGCGGCGGCGCGTTCGACCAGGGGGCGGTGCCGGGCGTTCTCGGAGCAGACGATCACCGCGTCCGGGCCCCAGGCGAAGGCCTCCTCGTAGGTGTCCGCGTACGCGACCCGCGCCGCGTCGGCGAGCGCGCGGCCCCGCACCTCGCCGGGCGCCGCGAGGTCGGTGTCCGGATCGCTGCCGAGGACTTCGATGCCGGGCATGCGGGACAGCAGCCGCAGATAGGTCGCCGCGTGGACGTGGGCGAACGACAGGACGGCGACCTTCATCGCGCTGTCTCCTCGGTCTCGGGGTTCTTGGTGCTCTCGGTGCTCTTGAGGCTCTCGGGGCTTTCGTTGATCTCGATGACGCGGCCGGTGCGGCTGGACTCCACCGCGGCCTCGGCAATCCGCACCGCTTCGATGCCGTCGCGGGTGCTCACCCGTGGCACGGGGCCGCCGTCGCGCCAGGAGGCGGCGAACTCGCGGAGTTCGGTGTGGAAGGGGCTCTCGGTCATGGGGCTGGTCGGGATGGACTCGTTGGCGGCGCGCACGCCCTGCGCGGTGATCCGGAAGCCGGGGACGGCCGTGGAGTCGTGGGTCAGGAGGCCGCCGGCTCCGGCGACCCGGAACGTGGTGCGGAACTGCTGGTCGGGCAGGCCCCACAGGCCGTTGATGTGGCTGACGGCGCCCGATGCGTGGGTGAGGACGGCCGACGCGGTGACGACCTCGGGCGGGGTGCCGGTGGCGTGCTCGACGCCGCGGGTCCGCGCGTGCACGCGGACCACGTCGCCCGCGATCCACCGGGCGATGTCGATGTCGTGCACCATCAGGTCCATGATGACGCCGCCGGACTGGGCCGGGTCGCCGAACCACGGCGCCCACTGGGGCCTGGCGCCGCCGCGCGTGAAGCGCAGTACGGCGAGTTCACCGAGGTCACCGCGGGTGACGGCCTGCCGCAGAGCCGCGTACGCCGGGAAGTAGCGCACCACGTGGGCGGGGTGCAGCCGTACGCCCGCGGCGTCGGCGGCGGCCCCGATCTCCTCGGCGTCGCGGGCGGCGAGGGCGAGGGGCTTCTCGCAGACGACGTGGCGGCCCGCGGCGACGGCCGCGAGGGCGAGTTCCTTGTGGGTGGGGGTGGGGGTGCAGACGTCGACGGCGCTCACGTCGGCGAGGACGTCGTCGAGGTGGTCGAAGGACCGGACGTCGTGCCCGCGCTCGGTGTACTCGGCGGCGAGCTTCTCCGCGGAGCCGTCGACGGTGTACACGCTCACCCGGGCGCCGAGCGCCAGCCAGCCGGGCAGATGGGCACGGGCGATGCCGCCCGCGCCGAGCAGGCCGATGTGAAGCGGTGGCATAGGGAACCGCTGCCTTTCCGTGGGGGTGGGTCAGCTCTTGGAGCCGGACAGGGCGACGCTCTGGACGAAGTGCCGCTGGAGGAAGACGTAGACGAGCAGCATCGGCAGGCTCGCGATGAGCGAACCGGCCATCATCACCGGGTAGTTGGTCTCGTACTGGCCCTTCAGAGAGGTCAGTCCCGCACTGATCGGCATCTCCTGCGGGTCGGTGTTGACGACGAGCGGCCACAGGAGGTCGTTCCAGGACCACATGGCGGTGATGACGGCGAGGGCGGCCAGCGCGGGCCGGATCAGCGGCAGCATGACCGACCAGAAGATGCGGAAGGGGCCCGCGCCGTCGATGCGGGCGGCCTCCTCCAGCTCCTTGGGGAGCGTGAGGAAGAACTGGCGGAGCATGAAGGTGCCGAACGCGCTGAACATGCCGGGCAGGAAGAGCGCCGGGGTGGAGTTGAGCAGGCCCAGCGACTGGATGATGTCGTACTGCGGCAGGACGAGCAGTGAACTCGGCACCATCAGGACGGACAGGAAGAGCGCGAACAGGACGTTGCGGCCGCGGAATTGCATGCGCGCGAAGGCATAGGCGGCGAGCGAGCAGAACACGAGCTGGCCGAGGGTGCGCCCGACGGTGTTGATCAGGCTGTTGGTGAGCATTTCGCGGAACGGCAGCGCGGTGAAGACCTCGTCGAAACTCGACCAGTTCCAGGTGTCGGGCAGGAACGTGGGCGGCACCCGTGAGGTCTCGGCGAGGGTCTTGAGCGCGGTGAGCAGCTGCCACAGGAACGGGAAGACCATTACGAGCGCCCCGAGGGAGAGCACCGCGTGGGTGGCCACGGCCCCGGCGTCGAAGCGTTTCCGGTCGGCGGGGGCGGCCGGTGTGTCAGGCGTGGCGACCGGCGTGTCAGGCATAGTGCACCCACCTCTTCTGGATCCGGAACTGGAGGTACGTCAGGGCCGCGATGACCAGCATCAGCAGGAAGGCGAGGGCGGCCGCGGCGCCCTGGGCGTTCTCGATGAAGGCCCATTTGTAGAAGAGGCCGACGACGGACTGCGTATCGCCGATCGCGGGATTCTTCTCGGCCATCATGATGTAGATCAGGTCGAAGGTCTGCAGGGAATTGATCATGCAGATGACGGAGGCGAAGAAGATGGTCGGGCTGAGCAGCGGAAGCGTGATGGTGAAGAACCGGCGCAGCGGTCCTGCCCCGTCGAGTTCCGCGGCCTCGTAGTAGTCCTGCGGAATTCCTTTGACGCCGGCCAGGAAGATGACCAGGTAGTAGCCGGTGGTCGACCAGACCATCACCGTGCCGATCGCGTAGACGGCGGTGGACGGGTCGGAGACCCAGTAGTTGCGGTCGATGCCGAACCAGCTCAGCATTTCGTTGAGAAGCCCGAAGTCGCCGTTGTAGAGCCAGTTCCAGACGAGTCCGACGGCGACGGGCAGCGTCACGAACGGCAGGAAGTACAGGGCGCGGTAGATGGAGACGCCGCGCAGTCCTCGCCGGTTCAGGAGGGACGCGACGACGATGGCGATCGGCAGCGCGGCGAGCCCGATGACGCTGTATATCAGGGTGTTGCCGAGCGCCTGCCAGACGGTGACGTCCTTGACGACGCGCAGGTAGTTGTCGGCGCCCGTGAAGGTGTGGCCGCCGAACGCACCGAATTCGGTGAAGCTGAAGTAGAAGGTCTGCAGCAGCGGCCAGAAGTAGAAGACGGCGAAGCCGAGACCGAGCGGCGCGATGAACCAGTAGGCGACCCGCTGGTTGCGGGCCCCCGGGCGTGCGCCGGACGCGGAGGCGGGGCTGCGACCGGCCGCCTTCGCGGCGGCCGTCGCGGGAAAGACACTCATGAGTCGCGTTCCTCCTTCAGGGCCCGGTCCATCTGCTCGCCCAGCGTGCGGGCGGCGCTCTCGATGCCGCCCTTGCCGCTGAACGCGGCGCCGAGCAGCGGGTACTGGAAGTTCTCCCAGACCGCGGTGTTCTTGGAGCTCGGATAGGGAACCGCGTACTTCTCCATCTCGATGAAGTGCTTGAGGTCGAATTCGGGCATCGACTTGATCCAGGCGTCCTGTGTCCCTCGGTACGAGGAGATGGTGACGCCCGCCTCGGCCTGGATCTCGGCGGCCTCCCGGCCCGCCATGAAGTGCACGAACTTCCAGGCGGCCGCCTTCTTGTCGCTCTTGGCGGAGATGACGTTCGCGAGGCCGTGGATGATGGTGGCCCTGCGCCGCCCCTTGGGCAGGACGGCGATGCCGCCGTGGTCCTTGAGCGCCGGTACGGCGTACATCTGCCCGGCCATCGCGGAGAGGTCGTAGTTCATGGCGACCTTCTCCGACCAGTAGCGCACGCGCCCGATGGACTCGACCATCGCGCTCTGCGGGGGCGACCAGCCCCGGTCGACCATGTCGGTCAGGAAGCGCAGCCCGTCGATGGAGCGTTCGTCGCCGAAGCCCGAGCGACCGTCCTCCAGGACGTAGCCGTCGGCCCCGCAGATGGTCGGATAGAACTTCATCTGCCGGTCCATCTCGGCGGCGAAGCCGTGCACGCGCCGCCGGGGGTCGGTGAGTTCGGCGGCGGCGTCGCGCACGTCGTCCCAGGTCCAGGTCTCGTCCGGGTACTTGATGCCCGCCTTGTCGAAGAGCCGCTTGTTGTACCAGAGGCCGATGGTGTCGAAGTCCTTCGGCAGGCCGTACTGCGTGCCCCGGTAGGCGTAGAGCTTCACCAGGGCGTCCGGGTGGCGGTCCACGGGGGTGGCGTCGGCCTTGACGTGCCCGGAGAGCGGTTCGAGGACGCCGTTGGCCGCGTACAGCTGGAAGTTGACGGCGTTCATCCAGAACACATCGGGTGCCGTGCCACCGCGCATCGACGTCTTGAGCGTGGTCCAGTAGCTCGCCCAGGGCGTCAGCTGGATCCGCACGGAGATGCCCGGATTCCGCTCCTCGAACAAGGCGATGATCTTCTCCATGCCCGGCACCTGCGCCGGATCCCACATCCCGTACGAGAGCGTGGTCCTGCCACCGCTGTCCGTGCCGCCGCCCCCTGAGGAGCAGGCGGCGAGCAAGGGGGCCGCCAACGCCCCGCCGAGCAGAGTCCTTCTGCGCATGTGCGCCTTCGCCTCCCGATGAGTCGTCGGACGCCCCACGGCCCACCCGCGCGGGGCGGGCGGCCGCTACGACGCCTTGTCCGCGAGCAGGTCCTCCTCCACCCGGTCGAGCGCCTTGCGCACGGCGCCGATGGCCACGCCCCGTTCGCCGAGCGTGCTCAGCGCGATGCGCGGGACGTGCAGGGTCATGGGGTGCAGCCGCTCCTGGAGCAGCGGCACGAGGTGGCGGCCGACGGGGGTCGCCCCGCCGGTCAGCACGATCAGTTCCGGGTCGACGGCGAGCGAGAGCGCCGCGATGCCGGGGGCGAGACGGTCGGCGAAGTCCGCGACGGCGGCCAGCGCCCGTGGCTCCGCGGTGTCCGCCGCACGGGCGAGCGCGGCCACTTCGGACTCGCCGTCGCGCCGCGCGCCCGACCACTGCAGGGCTTCCTGGGCGGTGCTCATGCCGAGCAGGGGCAGCATGCCAAGTTCGCCCGCCCCGCCGCGCCTGCCCCGGTGCAGCCGCCCGCCGATGGTGAGGCTGCACGAGACACGGTGTCCGGTGAGTACGCAGACGACGTCACCGGCGAGGGTGGCCGCGCCCTGCCAGCGCTCGGCGAGGATCGCGAGGTTCACGTCGTTCTCGACGAGCGTGAGGCCCGGCTCGCCGTCCTGGAGCAGCCGTCCGAGGTCGACGCCGGACCACTCGGGCACCACCACGGAAGTGACCACTCCGCCCGTGTCCACCACGCCGGGCACGCCCACGCAGCGGGCGAGGACGGCGGCGCGGCGCGGGGCGTGGGTGTCCAGGAAGGCCTCCGCGCCGTGGCGCAGCAGGTCGAGGCGGGCGCTGCCGCCGAGCTCCGGGTCGATGGCGCGGCGCTGGACGGCCAGCACGGTGCCGCCGAGGTCGGCGAGGAGCAGCACCATTTTGTGGAGCCCTATGTCGGCGCCGAGCACGTATCCGGCTTCGGTGCGGAAGCGGAAGCGGCGTGCGGGGCGGCCCGGCGGGCGCTCGCCCGACTCCTCCGCGGACTCGCCGACGAGTCCCCGTTCGGCCAGCTCCTCGACGGCCGCTTCCACGGTGGGCCGGGACAGGCCGGTGCTCGCGGCGAGTTCGGCGAGGGTGCGTGGGCTGCGGCGGTGCAGGGCGCGCAGCACGACGGTGGTGTTCAGCCGCCGCAGGGCGTTCAGATCGTGCCCCCGTGCCCCGTTTCGCATCAGTCCTCGTTCCGAATCCGCGCGAGGGCAGCCCAGTTGACGGGCTGCGATGTCCGGCCCCCCGCGGAATTAGAGAGGAGACTTGCATAACCGAAGCGGTCGGGGAACCCCTCCGGCAACGGTCGGTCGAAGTGTGTTTCGCCCGTGCGGACCGGGGCGGGGCGGCGCAGGCGTGCGGATGCCATCGGGCGGACGTACGAGGGCGGATGGACGGACGTGACCGGTTCGTGAAGATCCAGGTGGGGGTACGCGCGCCTGCTGTGTCCGGATGGGGCAGGATGACGTCCGCGCCGGGTGGAGCTCTCGCACGGAGCTCCCGCCCCGGCGTGACCGCACTCCCCGGAATCGAGCAGGTATCACAAGGTGACGACACATCACATACGCCGCGTTAAGGCGCTTTCTCCCCGTACGACGGGAGCGAACTGATGACCCGTGCGCTCACACTGCACGACTGGATCACGGCCGGGATCGCGGTGGCCGCCGGCGTCGTGGCCGGGCTGCTGCTCCGCGCGCTGCTGCGGTGGCTGGGCGAGCGGGCGAGCCGGACCCGGTGGAGCGGCGACGACATCATCGTCGACGCCCTGCGCACCCTCGTCCCCTGCGCGGCCATCACCGCCGGAATCGCCGCCGCGGCGGGCGCGCTGCCCCTCGCGCCGCGCACCGGGCGCAACGTGACCATGACGCTCACCGCGCTGCTCATCGTGGCGGGCACGCTGACGGCGGCCCGGATCGTCACCGGCCTGGTCAGATCCCTGGCGCAGTCCCGCTCCGGGGTGGCCGGGTCGGCCACCATCTTCGTGAACATCACCCGGGTCGTCGTGCTCGCGATGGGCTTCCTCGTCGTCCTGCAGACCCTCGGCATCTCCATTGCGCCGCTGCTCACCGCGCTCGGCGTCGGCGGTCTCGCGGTCGCCCTCGCCCTGCAGGACACCCTCGCCAACCTCTTCGCGGGCGTGCACATCCTCGCGGCGAAGACCGTGCAGCCGGGCGACTACATCCAGCTCAGCAGTGGAGAGGAGGGCTACGTCGTCGACATCAACTGGCGCAACACCACGGTGCGTCAGCTCTCCAACAACCTCGTCATCATCCCCAACGCCAAGCTGGCGAGCACCAACATGACCAACTACAGCCGCCCCGAGCAGGAGCTGTCGATCATGGTGCAGGCCGGAGTGAGCTACGACAGCGACCTGGAGCAGGTCGAGAGGGTCACGATCGAGGTCGTGGACGAGGTGATGACCGACATCACCGGCGCGGTGCCCGACCACGAGGCCGCCATCCGCTTCCACACCTTCGGCGACTCGCGGATCAGCTTCACGGTGATCCTCGGCGTCGGGGAGTTCAGCGACCAGTACCGCATCAAGCACGAGTTCATCAAGCGCCTGCACCAGCGCTACCGCGCGGAGGGCATCCGGGTGCCCGCCCCGGCGCGCACGGTGACCGTCCAGCAGGGCGAGCTGCCGCCGCCGCTCGGCATCCCCCACCAGCGGGACGCGTCGGTCTCCTCGCAGCTCCAGTGACCGGTGCGCGCGGGGCCTACTGAGCCGAGTGGCCGACAGCTCGGTGGCGGCGCCCCGGGCCCCGTGTTCCACTCACGGGCATGGGGCACGACCACGGTCCGTCCGCGGCGACGACGGGCGGCACGCTCAGCGGCACGTACCGCAACCGGCTGCTGTGGACCATCGGCATCAGCGCCTCGATCACCGTCATCCAGGTGGTCGGTGCCCTGCTGTCCGGCAGCCTCGCGCTGCTCGCCGACGCCGCGCACAGCCTGACCGACGCGGTCGGCGTCTCCCTCGCGCTCGGCGCCGTCACCCTCGCCCAGCGCGCACCGACACCGCGGCGCACGTTCGGGTTCTACCGGGTGGAGATCTTCTCCGCGGTCCTGAACGCGGTCCTGCTCGTCGCCATCTTCGTCTGGGTGCTGTGGTCGGCGATCGGCCGGTTCAGCGAGCCGGTGGAGGTCAAGGGCGGCCTGATGTTCGTGGTCGCGGTGGGCGGTCTCCTCGCGAACCTGGTGGGCCTGTGGCTGCTGCGGGACGCCAAGGACAAGAGCCTCAATCTGCGCGGCGCGTATCTGGAGGTGCTCGGGGACGCGCTCGGCTCGGTCGCGGTGATCGTGGGCGGCCTGATCATCCTGCTCACGGGGTGGCAGGCCGCCGACCCCATCGCCTCGATCGTCATCGGCCTGCTGATCGTGCCGCGTGCGTACGGGCTGCTGCGGGACTCCGTGCACGTCCTGCTGGAGGCGACCCCGCAGGACGTCGACCTCGGCGAGGTGCGGCGGCATCTCCTGGGGGAGCCCGGCGTGGTCGCCGTGCACGATCTGCACGGCTGGACCGTCACCTCCGGGATGCCGGTGCTCACCGCGCACGTGGTGGTCACGGACGCGGCGCTCGCGAACGGATACGGGGAGCTCCTGGAACGGCTGCAGCGCTGCGTGGCGGGCCACTTCGACGTGGCGCACTCCACGCTTCAGCTGGAGCCGGAGGGGCATTTCGAGGAGGGCGGGGCGCTGCACAAGTGAGCGGGCGGGTGGCTTCGTCCGACGGGCGCTCCCCAACCACTCGGCACTGCTCGGCCGGTCCTCTCAGCCCGGGTGACGCGCTCCGAACGCCGCCGCCACCGCCTCCCGCACCTCCGCCTCGCCGGGCGCCCCGACGCCCCGCTCGGCGGCCATCTCCGCGAGGGAGGTCATCGCCACGTGGGGCAGCCCGCACGCGGTGAAGCGCGTGAACTCGTCCAGATCCGACGCGATGTTGAGCGCGAAGCCGTGGCTCGTGACGCCGCCGCGGATGCGCATGCCGATCGACACCAGCTTGTCGTGCCGCGGCGTCCACACGCCGACGAGGCTCTGGGCGCGGGGCGGGGTGTCGCGCCGCACCGCCTCGAAGCCGAGCGAGCCGACCGCGTCGATCAGCCCGTTCTCGACCCAGCGCACGATGTCGCCGGGGCCCCGCTCGCGCAGATTCAGGATGAGGTAGCCGACGAGCTGACCGGGCCCGTGGTACGTGGCCTGGCCGCCCCGGTCGACCTCGACGAGGGGGACGGGCGAGTCGGCACGCGGCAGTTCGCCGGGCGGGGTGCGGGTGCCGTACGTGATCACGGGCGGGTGCGTGAGGAGGACGAGGCGGTCGCCGATCACTCCGGCGCGGCGCTGCTCGACCCAGCCCCGCATCGCCTCCATGGCGTCGAGGTAGGGAACCTCACCCAGATCGACCCGCTCCAGCTCCTGGGCACCCACCGCGCCGCCTCCTCGCTCGACCATCACTCAACCTTGACGCCAACCGGCCCACCTCGACGTACATTCCCCCCGCCCTCACGGCCAACGGCCCCTCACCCGGCGGGCCTGGCCCGGGGCGGCGGCTCGGTCTGCCCCACCCGCACCCAGCGCATCCGCGGCGGCTGGGCGGCTCCCACGTCCTCGACGAGCTGGTGCCGCAGCGCACTCGCGCAACGCCGGACCACCGCGGAGGACTCGGCCGAAACGGGGGCGTCCGCAGGCTCCCCCGGCTCTGCCGGGAAGGCGTCGAACAAGGCGTTCTGGAGCTCCAGGTACAGCGCCTTGGAGTCAGGCGTGAGGTACCTGCCCCCGGCCTCTTCGCCGAAGTACCAGTCGTGGAAGCTCTCGCGGAATCGGCGCAGGTCGGCGCGCGTGGGTTCCTCGCCGTCGGCCCAATACCGCGGCAGGCACCGTGAGCTGTGGAAGAGGCGCTGGTAGGGCTCTAGGCGTCTGTCGCGCAGCGTCGCGTCGTAGGAGTGCTCGAACTGCATCAGCATGCTGGACCGCGTGGTCACGTACGTGCTGACGGCACCGAGAAGACCGCCGAGCACCACGCCGAGCAGACCGATGACCACCGTCACGTCGACTCCCCCGTCCTCTGGACCCAAGAATTGGCGCGCCGAAATCGAGCCGCCACCAGGGAACAGGAAACGCCCCTCCCAGCGCGTCGCTTCGCGCATATCCCAGGGCCGTTCCCTATGTTGATGCGACGCGGAGCGCACAGCCCGCCCCCAGCTCAACACCTCAACACGGAAGCCACATTGAAGTCGACGATGAAGCACCTCAAGCACGTCTCGGCCCTCTCCGGAGCCACCGCCCTCCTGGTCCTGTCGACCGTTCCTGCCGCCGCGGCGCCGACGCCGCCGGCGCCCGACGCCCCCCGCCCGACGCTCACGGCCAAGGCCTCGGTGAGCAGCGTGCGGGTCGCCGAGGAGTTCCGCATCACCGGCGAGAGCCACGACATGCCGACCGGCACGCGCGTCACCCTGCAGCAGAAGCAGGGCGCCCAGTGGGTGTCGCTCCCGGCTTCGGTGAACACCACGCCCCGGGGGACGTACAACATGCGGGTGGTGCTGGGTCTGGAGGGCCGCAACGCACTGCGCATGACGGGCGGCGAGGCCATTTCACCCGTCGTGCAGGTGACCGTGCTCCCCTGAGCGGGCCGCTGGCACTCTTTCCGTATGGGACCACACGATCAGTACGGGCTGACGCGGATCATCAACGCCAGGGGGACGTACACCCCGCTCGGCGTCTCGCGCAGCGACGGCAGGGTCGCGGCCGTCGCCGCGGAGGCGCTCGGCGAGTTCTTCGTCATGGCGGAGCTGCAGGACGTCGCGAGCGGGGTCATCGCCGGGGTGACGGGCGCGGCGGCCGGGGCCGTCGTGCACTGCACCTCCGCCGCCCTCACGCTGTCCGTCGCGGCGGCGATGACGGGGGATTCCGCGGAGCGCGTCGCCGCGCTGCCGGACAGCGCCGGGATGCCCGCGCGCGTCGTGCTGCCCGCCGGGCACGCGGTCGACTACGGCCATCCCCTGCTGCAGGACATCCGGCTGGCCGGTGCCGCTCCCGTCCCGGCGGGGACGGCCGCCGCGTGCACCGTCGCGGATCTGGAGGCGGCCCTCGCCCACCCGGACACGGCCTGCCTCCTCCTCGTGTCGTCCCGGCTCGTCCGGGGCGCGGACGTCCCCTTGGCCGAAGCCGTCGCCGCCGCGCACCGCCGCGGGGTGCCCGCCGTCGTCGACGGCGCCGCGCAGGATCTGCGGGTCGCCGAACTCCTCGCCACCGGCGCCGACCTCGTCCTGGTCAGCGGGCAGAAGTACCTGGGATCCCCCACCGCGGGCCTGGTGATGGGGCGCGCCGGGATGGTGCGGGCGGTGCGGGCGCAGGAGAAGGGCATCGGCCGCGCGATGAAGGCGAGCAAGGAGGCCGTCCTCGGCGTGCTCGCCGCCCTTCAGGTGCGGCAGGAGCTGGATCTGGACGCGTGGCGGCGCGCGCAGGAGGACAAGGCCGCGCGGTTCGCGGAGAGGGCCGACACGCTGCCGGGACTCGGCGCGACGCTCGCCCCCGATCCGACCGGGCTGCCCTTCTCCCGCGTACGCCTCGCCGTCGACCCCTCTCAGGCGGGGCTGGACGCCGCCGCTCTCGCCCTGGCCCTCCAAGCGGGCTCCCCGCAGATCTGGGTCATGACGGAGGAACGGGAGGGGGCACGGGGGAAGGTCGATCGTGAGCTGGTTCTCGAGCTCGTGCCGCTCACGGGTGCCGAGATCGACGTGGTCCTGGAGCGGCTGGCCGCCCTCCTGTCAGGCGCCTGAGCCGCCGCCGCACCCCATCACCTCTCGACCACAACTCCCTTGTCCCTTGGGGTCGTTGAGGGCGCCGGGGCTACTGTGGCTACTGACGTTCACGTGGCGTCGCTCCCACGCCGGAGGCCTCCCCTCCGGGGGAGCCCCACACTCTTCCGTGGAGGTTCTTGTGCGCTCGCCCTCATGGCTCGGCGGCCTCGCGGCCGCCGTGCTCACCCTGACCGTGCTCCCGCTCTCCGCCGCCCGCGCGGACGCCGATCCGTCACCGCCGCTGGAGATCCCCGCGGCCCAGCTCGCCGACGCCCTGCACTGCGGGACGGATCTCCAGGACATGCGCGGGGCCAGTGACAAGCCGACCGTCCTCTTCGTCCCCGGCACCGGCCTCAAGAGCGAGGAGAACTACGCCTGGAACTACATGGCCGAGCTCAAGAAGAAGGGCTACCGGTCCTGTTGGGTGGACTCCCCCGGCCGCGGGCTCAGGGACATGCAGGAGTCCGTCGAGTACGTGGTGTACGCGACGCGCACCATCCAGGAGGCCACCGGCCGCAAGGTCGACCTCGTCGGGCACAGTCAGGGCGGACTCCTGACGGCCTGGGCGCTGCGCTTCTGGCCCGACCTGCCGGAGAAGGTCGACGACGTGGTGACGTTGGGCTCCCCCTTCCAGGGCACCCGGCTCGCCTCTCCCTGCCGTCCGATCGCCGAGGTCGCGGGCTGCCCGGCCTCGGTCCTGCAGTTCGCCCGCGACTCGAACTGGTCGAAGGCTCTCGGCGCCGACGGCGCGCCCATGCCCGCGGGCCCGTCGTACACCACGGTCTTCTCCTACCTCGACGAGTCCGTGGTGGCCGACGGAGGGCCCCCGTCGCTGCCCGGCGCGCACCGCATCGGCGTCCAGGACGTCTGCCCGGGGCGGCCGTGGCCGACGCACATCGCCATGGTCGTGGACCAGGTCAGTTACGACCTGGTAGCCGACGCGGTCGATCACTCCGGCCCCGCCGACGCCGACCGCATCGACCGTGCGCACTGCGCCAAGGCGATCATGCCGCTCAACAGCGAGGAAGCCGTCAACGCCCTGCCCGGTCTGCTGAACTACCCGATCGAGCTGCTGATCCACAGCCAGCCCTGGGTGAAGGAAGAGCCTGCGCTGCGCGAGTACGCGCGATAGCCCCGCAGGCCCGCGCACACGCAGGCCCGCTCAGGCCGCGAGCGGGATGATCGTGCGGTACTTGCCGCCCGACGCCTGCCGCGGCGGCTCCTCCGCCCGCTCGACGGTGACGTTGTCCAGCTTGTTGTCGGCGAGCAGGTGGGTGAGCCCGTCGTGGGCCTTCCGCCACACGTGGTCCGCGTCGGCGCCGGGGGCCCTGACCATGCGTACCCGCAGGGTCGCCGGCGCGGTCTGCTCGATCTGGAAGAGCTCGACCCCCGGCATGCGGTCGAACAGGCTGCTGAAGGCCAGCGGGGTGAGCCTGACGTCGCCGCCGCGGCCGGACGGGAAGGTGAGGATGTCACCGGCCCGGCCCTGGACCCGGATCGCGGGCGACGAGGTGCCGCACGGACAGGGGTCGGGGCGGAGCATGACGCTGTCCCCGAGGTCGTAGCGGAGGAACGGCTGTACGCGGTTGGCGAGGTTGGAGATCAGGACCGTGTGCGAGAACTCCCCCGGCGGGGTCGGCCGGTGGTCCTCGTCGACCGGTTCGAGCACGGCCCAGTCGTCGTTGACGTGGTACCAGCCCTCGGCGCAGCCGTGGCTGAGGTACGTGCACTCCGTCGCGCTGTACATCGTGCGCACCTTGGCGCCGAAGGCCTTCGCGATGCGGTCGGTGTCGCTGTCGCTCATCGTCTCGCCCGCGGGTTCGATCAGTACCGGGTCGATGTGCAGGCGGCCCGCCTCCTGTTCGGCGGTGAGCAGCATGATCGTGCTGGCGTAGCCGATGACGAAGGCCGGGCGGTAGGCGTTGAGTTGTGCGACCAGGTGCGCCAGTGGTTCGTGCACGGAGAAGGCCCGGAGCAGCTTGCTGCGTCCGCCGCCCTCCTGGGCCATGCGGGAGTATCCGGCGAAGCCGACGTAGTGCCCTTCGGTGGCGACGAGTTGGGCGAAGCGGCCGCCGTGGACCACGGCCCGGCCGATGCCGAGCGGGCCGAGCCAGGAGGCGAGGGCCCGGGAGGAGACGGCGGAGGACACGTTCATGTACCGATCGTCGAGCACGAACAGGCCGCGCCTGCCGCTGGTGCCCGAGGTGGTGGCCACCAGGTAGCGGCCGAGGAAGCGCCGGCCGATGAGGCCGGGGTCGTCGGTGAACGCGCGGACCTTCTCGAAGGTGATGTCCCGGTCCGTCGCCCAGTCGTCGAAGCGGTCCATCAGCCTCTTCTTGTCGGTGACCGGCAGCAGCGTCGGGTCGTCGACCCGCTCGGGCAGGCCGCGGTAGAGCTCGCGGTAGTACGGCGACGCGGAGCGCGCGCAAGCCACCAGGTCCGCCAGTCGGTCGCCGCGCCGCCGCGCGACATCGGCCGCACCCTGCTTGCGGGCCTTGCGGACGTCCCGCGTCAGCCACGCCATGCTCTCGCTCATCGTCCTGTACTCCTTCGGTGGCGGATCCGGCCCGCGGCCGGCTTGCCGGAGGCCGGCGGGCACCCATGCCACGACCTTCGCGGATGGGCCGCGGGAGAGCACACCTTGAACAAGGCATAGTCACCCCAAAAGGTGACAAGCCCTCCGACACGCCCGAACCGGCCGAGTGGCCGACTACCGCCGATTCACACAGGGCCGGATCCGGCCACCCCTGATCCCGTTCCGCGCCACCGCGGTCACCCCGCGCGGATGCCGCCACGTGGGACGCAGGAGCCGCGAGGTCAAATCAAGACCCATCCCGACCGGCCCGGGACGGCAAGAAAACAACAAGCCACAATCGGAGTCCCGGAGAATCCGAGCGGCCGCCCGATGACGCAAACAGATCGTTTTCCGTTCATGTCTTGAAGGCGAAGAAATAGTGCAGGCCAACGGCGGGGAGGAGAATCAAACCAAGGGAGCGTAATGATCCCGCAAAGAATTGCGCGTTCATTGTCGAGCCCGTTTCCAGGGAACCTCAACCGGATCGAGAGCGCGGGCCCCGCCCGCTGCCCCCCGCAGGCACACCTTCCTGACCTGCCAGTGCGCCCGCCCCGTCGGCCCCTCGGCCGCGTAACTCAACGTCCGCGACCACCCGAGACCCGCCCGGGACCGAACTTCACCCGGTGCATTGTTAAGCATTCATATTGAAACTTACCCTAAACTTGCCGCCGCGGATTCGATCACACGAGAATCGCTTGATAAAGCATGGGGAATGTCTCATTCCGCCCTGTTGCCGCGTTATCGACGTTGCCCTTTAAACTTTGAGCTGTGCATGATCAGGAGCGCCTGTGCGATGCGGCGACACCATTGTCAGCGTTCCTGGCGAAGGGATAGATCTTGTCTGCCTCCCCCCCACCCCCGATGTCGGACCCTTGGATACGTCGTTTCCGGCCCCGGCCGGAAGCCGCCGTCCGACTGGTCTGCTTCCCCCACGCGGGCGGTTCGGCCTCCTACTACCACCCCCTCGCGCAATCCCCCACCCTGCTGCCCGACACCGAAGTCCTCGCGGTGCAGTACCCCGGAAGGCAGGACCGGCGCAGAGAGCGCCTCCTGGACGGCATCCCCGAGATGGCCGATCTGATCACCGAGGCGCTCGCGCCGTACGACGACCGTCCGCTGGCCTTCTTCGGGCACAGCATGGGCGCCGTCCTCGCCTTCGAGGTCGCTCAGCGGCTGAGCGAGCGGCCGGGTGGACAGCCCTGCGGGCTGTTCGTCTCGGGCCGCCGAGCGCCGTCCCTCTACCGGCGCGGCACCGTACACCTGCTCAGCGACGCCGAGTTGGTCGGCGAGCTGCGCAGGGCCGGCGGCACGGACCCGAGGTTCCTGGACGACGAGGAACTGCTCGCCGACATCATCCCGGTCGTCCGCAACGACTACCGGGCCGTCGAGCTGTACCAGTGGACCCCCGCGCCACCCCTGAACTGCCCCATCACCGCCCTGGTCGGCGACCGGGACCCGCAGGCCTCGATCGACGACGTGGAGGCCTGGCGCAAGCACACGGACGGGCCCTTCGGCCTGGAGGTCTTCTCCGGGGGCCACTTCTACCTCAACACGCACCAGCGGGGCGTCGCGGACGTCATCTCCGAGGCCCTGGCGGCCGGTGCGCGACGGCACGCAACGGCGAGGGGGAACGCTCGGTGAGGTACGAAATGCTGGGCCCACTCCGCATCAAGGACGGAAACAAGTACGCCACCATCAACGCGCAGAAGGTGGAGGTCGTCCTCACGGTCCTCCTCATCCGCGCCGATCAACTGGTCTCCCTGGAACAGCTGATGCGGGAGATCTGGGGCGAGGACCTGCCCAAGCGCGCCACGGCCGGGCTACACGTGTACATATCCCAGCTGCGCAAGTTCCTGAAGGTCTCGGGCACGGCCGGCAACCCCGTCGAGACCCGCGCGCCGGGCTACGTGCTGCACAAGAAGCCGGAGGACCAGATCGACGCCCAGGTCTTCCCCGAACTGGTCGACGTGGGCCGGTCGTTGCTCAGGGAGAAGCGCTACGACGAGGCGGCTTCCTGCTTCGGGCGGGCGCTCGCCCTGTGGCGCGGCCCGATCCTCGGGCAGGGCGGGAACGGTCCGGCCGCCAACGGTCCCATCGTCGACGGCTTCTCGACTTGGCTGACCGAGATCCGCCTGGAGTGCCAGGAGATGCTGGTCGAGTGTCAGCTCCAACTCGGCCGCCACCGGGAGGCCGTGGGCATGCTGTACGCCCTCACCGCGGAGAACCCGATGTGCGAGGCGTTCTACCGTCAGCTCATGCTGGCGCTCTACCGCTCCGAGCGGCAGGCGGACGCGCTCAAGGTGTACCAGTCGGTGCGCAAGACGCTCAACGACGAACTCGGCCTGGAGCCGGGGCGTCCGCTCCAGGACCTGCAGCGGGCCATACTCTCCGGCGACATGCACCTGATGTCCCCACCCCTCGCGATGTCCGGCCACTGACCGGACATCGCGGTGCGGGCGGGCCTCGCGAGTCGTACGTATGCGGAGGAGACGTACGTACTCAGAAGGCGCACTGAAGGTGCTTGATGCCCTCGATGAAACTGGAGTCCAGCCTGCGGGGCTGCCCCACGGCACGAATGCGGGGCAGCGCCGCGAGCAACTCCCGGTACAGGACGGTGATCTCCATCCGGGCCAGGTGGGCGCCGAGGCAGACGTGCGGGCCCACCGCCCCGAACGTGACGTGGGCGTTGGTCCCGCGCGTGATGTCGAAGCGGTACGGGTCCGGGAAGGTGCCCTCGTCCCGGTTGCCCGACCAGTAGAACAGGAAGATCCGATCACCCCTGCGGAAGCGATGGCCGTTCATGTCGCAGTCGCGGGTGGCGACGCGGCGCATCCAGTTGATGGGCGTGGAGACCCTGAGGATCTCCTCGACGGCGTCCTTGGCGTACGTGTCGAAGTCCGAGAGCAGCAGCTGCTTCTGCTCGGGGTGCTCGGTCAGCAGCACCAGGGCGTGCGAAATGGCGTTCCTGGTGGTCTCCATCCCGGCGATGACCAGCAGAATGAAGAAGGACACGAGCTCCTGACGGGTCAACTGCTCACCGTCCGCCTGGACTTGCACCAACTTGGTGATCAGGTCGTTGCCGGGCTCGGCGAGCCGTTCCTCACGCAGCCCCGCGATGTAGTCGCCCAGCTCGCGGGACGCCTCGATCACCGCGCGCTCGGAGTCCGCCCGGTCGGGCACGTAGTCCGGGTCGAGCGGACCCACGATCGTGTTGGACCGGTCGAAGAGGAAGTCGTGGTCCTCCTCCGGGATCCCCATCATCTCGCTCAGCACGGCGATGGGCATCTCCGCGGCCACGGGCCTGATGAAGTCGCCGGGACCGCGCGCCACGAGGTCGTCGATGATGCGCCGCGCGGTCCGGGTCGCCACGGCCTCGAACTCGGGAATCATGTTGCGGCCGAACGAACGCGAGACGATGCGGCGCAGCCGGGAGTGCTCCGGGTTGTCCATGTTGATCATCGAGCCGTAGTACTCGTCGAGCTCGGGCGGCAGGCCGATGATCGTGGTCGCGCCGTCCGAGGAGAAGTCCTGCGGCCGACGGCTCACCTCCACGATGTCCGCGTACTTCACCAGCGCGTGGTAGCCGAAGGCCCAGGGCACGCCGGGCATGCTCTGCTGGATGAACGCCGGATGCGGCAGCCCGCGCATCTGCTCGAACAGTGCCACGCGTTCCTCGTGAGGCCGCGCCCAGAACGACGGGTCGACCAGGTCGGGGAAGGTGGCGGCCGGCTTGTTATCCGTGATGGGCACGATGCCTCGCTTCGCGTTGTCCGGACCGACACCGGCACACCCTGGCAGGGCCGTCTTAAGCGCTCCTAAGAAGCACCTGCCGCGCCCGCCCGCCGCCTCCCACCAGTCACGACGACGCGGGAACGACGACGTACACAGCCGAGTATTAGGAGGGCTTTAGCGCCGTCGACGAGTCTGCGGTCCGGCGGGGCCCCGCCTGCCCGATGCTCACGCCGATCTCCCGGCTGCCCGGTCATCGAGTCAGGGGCGCTGCTGTTCTCGCGGAGAGGGGCGGTTGTCACCGGGATGGCGCACACCGAAGAGAAGCTTCTTGAATACCTCAAGCGGGTCACTGCGGACCTGCGTCAGACGGAACGCAGGCTGCAGGACGTCGAGTCGGCGGGCCACGAGCCGATCGCGGTCATCGGCATGGCGTGCAGGCTGCCCGGCGGGGTCCGGTCACCCGAAGAGTTCTGGGACCTGATCTCCACCGGCGGCGACGCCGTCGCCCCGCTGCCCGGCAACCGCAACTGGGACCTGGACTCCCTCTACGACCCGGACCCCGAGAGCACCGGCACCAGCTACGTCCGCGAGGGCGGCTTCGTCCACGACGCGGGTGACTTCGACCCCACCTTCTTCGGCATCGGACCGAGCGAGGCCCTCGCCATGGCGCCGCAGCAGCGGCTCGCCCTGGAGACGGCCTGGGAGGCCATCGAGCGCGCGGGCATCGACCCCCTCGCGCTGCGCGCCAGCGACACCAGCACCTTCATCGGCTGCGACGGCCTCGACTACGCCCTGGGCGCCTCCGAGGTGCCCGAGGGCACAGCGGGGTACTTCACCATCGGCAACTCCGGCAGCGTCACCTCGGGCCGCGTCGCCTACACCCTCGGCCTCGAAGGCCCGGCGGTGACGGTCGACACCGCTTGCTCCTCGTCGCTGGTCTCCCTCCACCTCGCCGCCCAGGCCCTGCGCACGCAGGAGTGCTCACTGGCCCTGGCGGGCGGTACGTACGTGATGTCGTCGCCCGCCCCCCTGATCGGGTTCAGCGAGCTGCGCGGTCTGGCCCCCGACGGCCGGTGCAAGCCCTTCTCCGCGGGCAGCGACGGCATGGGCATGGCGGAGGGCACCGGCGTGGTGCTCCTGGAGCGCCTCTCCGACGCGCGCCGCAACGGCCACAAGGTCCTCGCCGTGATCCGTGGCTCGGCGGTGAACCAGGACGGCGCGAGCAACGGTCTCACCGCCCCGAACGGCCCCTCGCAGGAACGCGTCATCCGCGCCGCCCTCGCCAACGCCCGCCTCACCACCGAGGACATCGACGCCGTCGAGGCCCATGGCACCGGCACGACGCTCGGCGACCCCATCGAGGCCGGGGCCCTCATCTCCGCGTACGGGCAGGAGCGGCCGGAGGACCGGCCCCTGTGGATCGGCGCCGTGAAGTCCAACATCGGCCACACGCAGATCGCCGCGGGCGTGGCCGGTGTCATCAAGATGGTGCTGGCCCTGCAGAACGACCTGCTGCCCGCCATCCTCCACGTCGACGCCCCCTCGCCCCACGTGGAGTGGGAGGGCAGCGGGCTGCGCCTGCTCACCGAGCCGGTGAAGTGGCCCCGCGGGGAACGGCCGCGCCGGGCGGGGGTGTCCTCGTTCGGTTTCTCCGGGACGAATGCGCATCTGATTTTGGAGGAGGCGCCGTTGCCGGAGGAGGAGGCGGCTGCCTCGGTCGCTTCTGTGGCTGGTGGATCCGCTGTGGTGCCGTGGGTGGTGTCGGGGCGGACGTCTGATGCGTTGCGTGCGCAGGCGCGGCGGTTGGGTGCGTTCGTGGCGGGTGACACGGAGGCGCTTCCGGCGGAGGTCGGGTGGTCGTTGGCGACGACACGGTCGATGTTCGAGCACCGGGCCGT
Source organism: Streptomyces atriruber (assembly GCF_001418325.1). Lineage (GTDB taxonomy): Bacteria > Actinomycetota > Actinomycetes > Streptomycetales > Streptomycetaceae > Streptomyces > Streptomyces atriruber. Next base: position 32,282 of record NZ_LIPN01000359.1, read on the forward strand.
GGTGGTGGGCCGGGACCGGGACGCGTTGACGGACGGTCTTGAGGCGCTGGCGGCGGGTGCGGTGTCCGCGGACGTGGTGTCCGGGGCGGCGGCTTCCTCGGGCGCGGGGCCGGTGCTGGTCTTCCCCGGACAGGGCTCGCAGTGGGTCGGCATGGGAGCCCAACTGCTGGACCAGTCACCGGTGTTCGCGGCACGGATCACCGAGTGCGAGCAGGCCTTGTCCGCATACGTGGACTGGTCACTGCGTGACGTCCTGCGCGGGGACGGGGCCGAGCTGGCGCGGGTGGAGGTCGTGCAGCCCGTGCTGTGGGCCGTCATGGTGTCGCTCGCCGCCGTCTGGGCGGATCAGGGCATCACCCCGGCCGCGGTGATCGGGCACTCACAGGGCGAGATGGCGGCCGCGTGTGTCGCAGGCGCACTGTCCCTGGAGGACGCGGCACGGATCGTGGCGGTACGCAGCGACGCCCTCCGCCAACTGCAGGGGCACGGCGACATGGCCTCCCTGGGCACCAGCGCCGAGCAGGCCGTCGAGCTCATCGGGGACGACCAGTCGGGCGTGAGTATCGCGGCCGTCAACGGGCCCTCCTCGACCGTCATCTCCGGCCCCCCGGAGCAGGTGGCCGCGGTCGTCGCCGACGCGGAGCAGGCCGGGCTGCGCGCCCGGGTCATCGACGTCGGCTACGCCTCCCACAACCCCCAGATCGACCAGCTCCACGACCTGTTGACGGAACGCCTGGCCGACATCCGCCCCGTTGCGACGGACGTGGCGTTCTATTCCACCGTCACCGCCGAACGCCTGGCGGACACCACCACCCTGGACACCGCCTACTGGGTCACCAACCTCCGCCAGCCCGTCCGCTTCGCCGACACCATCAAAGCCCTCCTCGCCGACGGCTACCGCCTCTTCATCGAGGCCAGCCCCCAC
>NZ_LIPN01000036.1 GCF_001418325.1 Streptomyces atriruber
GGGCAGGTGACGGGGGCAGGCAGGGCCGGGGGCGGGGGCGGATCATCAACGTGGCCTCCACCGCGGGCAAGCAGGGCGTGGTGCTGGGGGCCCCGTACTCGGCCTCCAAGCACGGGGTGGTGGGGTTCACCAAGGCGCTGGGCAACGAACTGGCGCCCACCGGGATCACGGTGAACGCGGTCTGCCCGGGTTATGTGGAGACGCCGATGGCCCAGCGGGTGCGCCAGGGTTATGCCGCCGCGTACGAGACCACCGAGGACGCGATCCTCACCAGGTTCCAGGCCAAGATCCCCCTCGGCCGCTACAGCACTCCCGAGGAGGTCGCCGGCCTGATCGGCTACCTGGCCTCCGACACCGCCGCCTCCATCACCTCCCAGGCGCTGAACGTCTGCGGCGGACTCGGCAACTTCTGAATACCGCCCCGGACAAGGAGCACCTCTCATGACGACGCGTCAGGTCGAACACGAGATCACCATCGGCGCGCCCGCGGCCACGGTCTACCGCCTGCTGGCGGACGTGAGCCACTGGCCGCAGATCTTCCCGCCCACCATCCACGTCGAGCGCGAGGAGACGGGCGAGAACCAGGAGCGCATCCGTATCTGGGCGACCGCCAACGGCGAGCCCAAGAACTGGACCTCGCGCCGCACCCTGGACCCCGAAGGCCTGCGGATCGGCTTCCGCCAGGAGGTCACCACGGCACCGGTCGCCGCGATGGGCGGCACCTGGATCGTGGAACCGCTGGACACCGCCCGCTCCCGGGTACGGCTGCTGCACGACTACCGGGCCATCGACGACGACCCGCAGGACCTGCAGTGGATCGACAAGGCCGTGGACACCAACAGCACCTCGGAGCTGGCCGCCCTGAAGGACAACGTCGAGCACGCCCACGCCGCCGAGAGCGACGACCTGGTCTTCTCCTTCACCGACACCGTCCAGATCAACGGCGCCGCCAAGGACGTCTTCGACTTCGTCAACGAGGCCGGCCGCTGGCCCGAACGCCTGCCGCACGTGGCCACCGTGCGCTTCGAGGAAGCAGCCCCGGGCCTGCAGAGCCTGGAGATGGACACCCGCGCCAAGGACGGCTCGACGCACACCACCAAGTCCTACCGGGTCTGCTTCCCGCACCACAAGATCGCCTACAAGCAGGTCACCCTGCCCGCCCTGATGACCCTGCACACCGGCGTGTGGACGTTCACCGACACCGGCCCGGACACCGCCGAGGCCAGCTCGCAGCACACCGTGTCGATCAACACCGCCAACATCGCCAAGATCCTCGGCGACCAGGCCACCGTCGCCGACGCCCGCGCCTACGTACACGGCGCGCTGAGCACCAACAGCCGCGCCACGCTGGGCCATGCCAAGGACTACGCGGAGCGGACGCACTGACATGGCCGCGCAGGAGGGGGACCGCACCCGCCGGGCCGGCACGGGCGGCACCGAGGTGATGGAGACCGAGGTCATCATCGTCGGTGCCGGGCCCGTGGGGCTGCTGCTCACCGCCGAACTGTGCCTGCACGGCGTCCGGGTGGCCGTCGTGGAGCAGCGCCACCGCCCCACCAAGGAGTCGCGGGCCTCCACCCTGCACGCCCGCACCATGGAGATCTTCGACAGCCGGGGCCTGCTGACGGACTTCGCCAGCCCGCCCACCGAGCCGCGGGGCCACTTCGGCGGCCTGCCCCTGGACCTCACCCTGCCCGGCGCCTACCCCGGACAGCACAAGGTGCCCCAGACCAAGACGGAGTCGGTGCTGGAGGAGTGGGCGCTCTCGCTGGGCGCGGACATCCGCTGCGGCCACCGGCTGCAACTGCTCGACCTGGCCCAGGACGGTGAGGTTGTCGAGGCGGAGGCCGTCGGGCGCGACGGCCGCCCGGTGCGGCTGCGCGGCCGCTACCTGGTGGCCTGCGACGGCCAGGACTCCACGGTGCGCCGGCTGACCGGCGCCGCCTTCCCCGGCCAGGACGCCGCCCGCGAACTGCTGCGCGCCGACGTCGAGGGCATCGACATCCCCGACCGGCGCTTTGAGCGGCTGCCGGGCGGCCTGGCCATCGCCGCCCGCCGCGCCGACGGCGTGACCCGGGTGATGGTCCACGAGTTCGGGGCGGCCGTGCGCCGGCGCACCGCACCCCCGCGCTTCGCGGAGATGGCCGCCGCCTGGCAGCGGGTCACCGGCGAGGACATCGGCGCCGGCACCCCGCTGTGGGTGAACGCGTTCGACGACGCCAACCGCCAGCTCGCGCAGTACCGGCACGGCCGCGTGCTGTACGCGGGAGACGCCGCGCACCGGCAGATGCCCATCGGCGGGCAGGCGCTCAACCTGGGCCTGCAGGACGCCTTCAACCTCGGCTGGAAACTCGCGGCCGTCCTGGGCGGCCACGCCCCCCACGGGCTGCTGGACACCTACCACGACGAGCGGCACGCGGTGGGCCGCGCCGTGCTCGCCAACATCCGCGCCCAGGCGCAGCTGCTGCTCGGCAGCGGCGAGGTGGAGCCGCTGCGCACGGTGCTGGCGGAGCTGATGGCGCACGAGCCGGTGCGCACCCGCCTCGCCGGGATGATCAGCGGCCTCGACATCCGCTACGCCACCTGCGGCGAGGGCCATCCCCTGGTCGGCGCGCGGCTGCCGCACGCCCGGCTGCGGGTGGGCAGCTCCACCTGCACCACGCTCGAACTGCTCAGGTCGGGGCGCGGGCTGCTGCTCGGCCTGGACGGCCGGGTGCCGGCGGTGGGGGAGCGGTGGGCCGACCGCGTCGACCTGGTGG
>NZ_LIPN01000360.1 GCF_001418325.1 Streptomyces atriruber
GGCGTTTCAGGGGCGCGGGGAACTGCGCGACCAGCCCCCACCGACCCGCAGACATGCGACGCAACGTGCCACGCCGACGCCCCCTCCAGGGGTGACCCAAGTTGCGCCGACCGCCCCCGCCGGGAGGCGCCCCCCGCGCCGGGGCCTGATGCTCGCCCTGCGCGCAGGAAAGCCCTCCGCGCACCGGAGGTGATGACGTGTCAGGCACACTGCTGCGGTGGGTCTGCACCGGGGCCGCCCTCGGCGCCCTGTGCACAACCGCTCCCCCCGCCCACGCGGCCCCGGAACCGGGAGAACGCCCCGTCGCCGAGCTCCTGACGGATCTTCAGCGGCTGTACCGCTCGGCGGAGGAGACCTCGGAGACGTACAACGCGACCGAGGAGAAGCTGAAGGAGCAGCGCGCCAGGTCGGCGGTCCTGGACCGGAAGCTGGCGAAGGCGCGCGCCTCCGTGCGCGACAGCCGGGGCGACGCCGGCCGGTTCGCCCGCCAGCAGTACCAGGGCACCGGCACGCTCTCCCCGTATCTGCGTCTGCTGCTCGCCCGCGACCCGCAGCGCGCCCTCGACCAGGGCCGGGTCATCCGGCGGGTGGCCGCGGAGCGGGCCGCCACGATGCGGCGGCTGGTGGGCGGCGAGAAGAAGGCCGACGACCTCGCGGGCGCCGCGCAGCGGGCCCTCGCCGCCCAGACCGCCCTCGCCGCCCGGCAGAAGAAGCAGCGGGACGAGGTCGACGGACGGCTGCGGGACGTCGAGGAACTGCTCTCCTCTCTGACCGTCGACGAGCTGGCCGCGCTGCGGCAGGCGGAGGAGGCGGGCACGGCCGAGGCCCAGCGGAAGTTCCTGGCCTCCGGCGCCCTCGGCGGCAGCCCCGCGGGACGGCCGCCGTCGCGCCAGGGCGGCACGGCCCTCGACTACGCGGTACGGCAGATCGGGCGGCCCTACAAGTGGGGTGCCGAGGGACCCGAGGCGTTCGACTGCTCGGGGCTGACCCAGCGGGCCTGGGCGCACGCGGGCCGGGAGATCCCGCGGACCAGCCAGGGACAGTGGGCCGAGCTGCGCCGCATCCCGCTGACGAAGCTCCGCCCGGGCGACCTGGTCGTCTATTTCCCCGAGGCCACGCACGTGGCGATGTACCTGGGCGACGGCAAGGTCGTCCAGGCACCGCGTCCCGGCTCCCGGGTGAAGGTCTCCCCGATCGCGGCCAACCCGGTCCTCGGGGCCGTGCGGCCCGACCCCGGGGGCCGGGCCATGCACGGGTACACCCCGCCGAAGCTGCCCGCGGGCGCCACCTCAGGCAGCGACCTCGGGTACGGCGGGACTCAGGCGCCGGGCGCGACCGACTCCAGGTAGGCGGCCGCCTTGTCCGGGTCGAAGAAGAAGTTCTCGAAGTCCGCGGGGTCGTTGAAGCCGTTGGCGAACCGGTCGGCGACCGGCTGGAGCTGACCGGCCGCGCCGAGGATGTCGAGGACGTGCTCCGGCGGGGCGCCCAGCATCGCGTTCGTCCACTTGGTGACGTGCTGCGCCGTCTCCCAGTAGCGGTCGAAGGCCGACTGCATCCAGTCGCCGTCGAAGGGCTTGTCGCCGTGCTCGACGATGGAGGCGATGTACGAGGCGGCGCACTTGGACGCCGAATTGGAGCCCTGCCCGGTGATCGGGTCGTTGGCGACGACGACATCGGCGACGCCGAGGACCAGACCGCCGCTGGGCAGCCGCCCGATCGGCTTGCGCACGGTGGGGGCGTACCGCCCGGCCAGCGTGCCGCCCGCGTCGGTCAGTTCGACCTTCGTGGCGCGCGCGTACTCCCAGGGCAGGAACTTCTCCAGGAGTTCGAGGGTGAGCGCCAGGTGCTCCGAGGGGTCCTTGACGCCCTGGAAGACGTCGAGCGGGCCGCCGGGGACGCCCTCCCAGAAGAGGATGTCCGCGCGGCCGGAGGTGGTGAGCGTCGGCATGACGAAGAGCTCGCCGACGCCGGGCACCAGGTTGCAGCGCACCGCGTCGAACTCGGGGTGCTCGGGGCGCGGGCCGAGGCCGTGCACGTACGCCACCGAGAGCGCGCGCTGCGGGGCGTCGAACGGCGAGCGGGACGCGTCGCGCTCGAACATCGAGACGAGCTCGCCCTTGCCCGCGGAGACGAGCACCAGGTCGTAGGTGCGCGAGAAGTAGTCGAGGTCGGAGACCGCCGCGCCGTGGATCACCAGCTGGCCGCCGCGCTGCGCGAAGGTGTCCATCCAGCCGGCCATCTTCACGCGCTGGTCGACGGACTGGGCGTACCCGTCGAGCTTGCCGACCCAGTCGATGGCACGGGAGCCGTCGGGGCCCGCGACGGAGACGCCGACGCCCTCGATCTTCGGGGCCTGCGACTCCCAGAAGTTCGCCTGGATGTCGCGCTCGTGCTGGAGCGCCGTGTGGAACATGCACTGCGTGGACATGACCCGGCCGGACCGGATCTCGTCCGCGGTGCGGTTGGACATCAGGGTGACCTCGTACCCCTGCGCCTGGAGCCCGAGGGCGATCTGGAGTCCGGACTGGCCGGCTCCGACGACAAGTATCTTCCGCATGCGGGTCCTTCTTCTTCCTCGGGTCTCTTACTCGGGGGTCGCGTCGAGCGCGTGGCCGACCAGGGAGAGCAGTGACTCGATGACCGAGATCCGCTGCCTGGCGTCCATGATCAGTACCGGTATGTGCGGTGGCACTGTCAAGGCCTCGCGCACGTCGACCGCCTCGAACTCCTCGCTGCCGTCGAAGTGGTTGACGGCCACGATGTACGGCAGGCCGCAGCTCTCGAAGTAGTCGAGGGCCGGGAAGCAGTCGGACAGGCGGCGGGTGTCGGCGAGCACGACGGCGCCGATCGCGCCGCGCACCAGGTCGTCCCACATGAACCAGAAGCGCTGCTGACCGGGCGTGCCGAAGAGGTAGAGCACCAGGTCGTCGTCGAGCGTGATGCGGCCGAAGTCCATGGCGACCGTGGTGGTCGTCTTCTCCGGGGTCGCGGTGAGATCGTCGGTGTCGGCGCTCGCCTGGGTCATCAGCGCCTCCGTCTGGAGGGGCGTGATCTCGGAGACGGCGGTCACCAGCGTCGTCTTGCCGACGCCGAAGCCGCCCGCCACCACTATCTTCGTGGCGATCGGGGCGCGTGACCTGTCCGTCTGCCAGGCCTGCAACTGACCCTCGTTCGCGAGGAGTTCAGAGACGGCGGAGTCCACTCAGCACCCTTTCCAGCAGTGCGCGGTCGGGCTGTCCCGGGCCGTGGCCCGTTCCGTACACGCGGATCTTTCCCTGGTCGGCGAGGTCGCTGAGCAGTACGCGGACCACGCCGAGCGGCATCTTGAGGAGCGCGGCGATCTCCGCCACCGTGCGCATGCGGCGGCAGATCTCGACGATCGCCCGCATCTCCGGCATGACCCTCGACAGCGTGCCCTTGGGCAGTTCGAGGCGCTCGTCGGGCCCTTCGAGCGCGGCGTTGCTGGCCACGAACGTCTCGACGAGCAGGACGTGGCCGAACCTGGTCCGGCCGCCGGTCAGCGAGTAGGGGCGCACCCGAGCGGGTTTTCGTTCGCCGCCGCGCTGCGGCAGCTTCGGCGTCTTGCTGCTCATCGGGCACTCTCCATCGACTGGCGCAGTTCACTGCGGAGTTCGGGGGTGAGGACGTGCCCGGCACGGCCGACGAAGAGCGCCATGTGGTACGCGACGACGCTCATGTCGCAGTCCGGGGTGGCGTGCACGCCGAGGAGCGAGCCGTCACTGACCGCCATGACGAAGAGGCTGCCCTCTTCCATCGCCACCACGGTCTGCTTGATCCCTCCGCCGTCCATCAGCTTGGCGGCGCCGAGGGTGAGGGAGCCGAGCCCGGAGACGATGGTCGCGAGGTCGGCGCTGGAGCCCTTGGGGCCGGTGGGCTTGTCCGCGGGGCGTTCGGCGTTCCGCCCGGGGTCGGAGGAGAGCAGCAGCAGCCCGTCGGACGAGACGACCGCGACGGAGAGGAGCCCGGGCACCTCCTCCACCAGGTTCGTCAGGAGCCAGTGCAGGTTACGGGCTTCCCTGCTCAGGCCGTACGTGGCGGGTTCGGCGGAAGAACTGGGCGTGCGCATGGGCGCAGTCAACTGCTTGCCTCCTCGACTGGGTCCCCCATTACGTCTGCGGCTCGTTCGTTCTGCTCCGGCGGCCGGGCCGTCGGTTCTTCCCCGGCGATCTCGGCCTCCACGTCCCGTCGGCCGCTGATCGCGCCCTGGTGGAAGCCGCCCAGGCGGCGCCGGAGTGCTTCGGCGTCCACAGAGCCGGTGCGCGGCTTGGGCGCGGCGGCCGCGGGCGCGGTGATCTTCGGGGTGCGCTTGGGCAGCCCCTTGTCGGTGACGCGCTCCCACTTGGGGGGCGCGGACTCCGACTCGGACTCCGGCCCGGTCTCGGTCCCGGACTCGGGCTCGGGCTCTGCTTCGGGCTCGGGTTCCGGGTCCTGGTCCTCGGCGGTCGCCTCCGGCGCCGGGGGCGCCGCGAGCTCCATGGTCGTCTCCGCCGAAGGCGACGGTTCAGAAGGTGACGGTTCAGGAGACGGCGAAGGAGCGGGCGCGGGCGAAGGCAGCGCCGTCTCCAGCGTCCGCTCGGCCGCCGCGATGAGCGGGTCCTCCCCGGATGCGCTGGTCAGACGCCCCGGAAGTACGTTGGAGTTGGCCTCGGCCTCCGATCCCGGCAGATGGGTCAGGGGTTCCCCGGACCGCGGCGGCGTGACCACCGCGGCCTGCGACGGGGCCGCCGCGAGGATCCCCTCGGGCAGCACGACGACCGCCGCGACCCCGCCCTGCTTCTGGTCCCGCAGCCGCACCCGCGCCCCGTGCCGGGCCGCGAGCCGCGCGACGACGTACAGGCCGAGGCCGAGGCCGTCCCCGCTCTCCTGGTCGTACGCGTCGTCGGGATCGAAGTCGGCGAGGCGGGAGTTGAGCTCCCGCATCCGGTCCTGGGTGACGCCGATGCCCTCGTCCTGGACGGAGAGCATCACCTCGCCGTTCTCCAGGAGCCAGCCGGAGACCTCGACGGAGGAGTCCGGCGGCGAGAACGAGGTCGCGTTCTCCAGGAGCTCGGCGGCGAGGTGGCTGATGTCGTCCGCGGCGAAGCCCGCCACGTGGGCGTGCGGCGGCAGCGTGGCGATGCGGACGCGTTCGTACCGCTCGATCTCGGAGACCGCCGCGCGCACGACGTCGACGAGCGGGACGGCGCCGGGGTGCTGGTGGCCGTGGTCGGCACCGGCGAGGACCAGGAGGTTCTCGCTGTGCCGCCGCATGACCGTGGCGAGGTGATCGAGCTTGAAGAGCGTGGCGAGCCGGTCCGGGTCCTGCTCGCGGTCCTCCAGGTGCTCGATGACGGCGAGCTGGCGCTCCACCAGGCCGAGCGTGCGCAGGGCGAGGTTGACGAAGGTGCCGTGGATGGACTGGCGCACCCGCTCCAGGTGCGCGGAGGCCTCGGCGAGTTCCTCGCGCAGCGCCGCGCGCTCGTCGGCCATGGACTGCCGCTGCCCGATGAGGTGCTTGCGGTCCGATTCGAGGGTGGCGAGGCGCTCGGTGAGGGCGGCCGCGTGGCCGTGCAGCGCGTTGACGGAGCGTACGACCTGGGCGAACTCGTCGTCGCGGCCGGTGAACCTGATCGGCTCCTGGGGCGCGGGTTCGGTCGCGAGGCGGGCCGAGCCGAGGCGCAGGACGGCGAGCGGGCGGGTCAGCGAGCGGGCCGTGCCCATCGCGAAGCCGACGGCGACGAGCAGGCAGACGCCGACGAGCGCGATCCGGATCTCCAGCGCCGTGACGTCGTCGTCGCGCAGCTGGGCGAGGTGCTTGGTGCGCTCGACGCCGAGCGCGGACTCGGCGCCGCGCATCGTCTCGATGCGGGCGGAGAGGGCCGCGTCGACCTTCTCGCGGTCGTAGCGCCGGTCGGCCGCGGAGAGCTTGGGCTCGTCGGTGAGGCGTTCCAGGTACTTCTCGGCGGTGCCGACCTCGGAGCCGGTGACGGTCGATTCGTACGTGGCGCGGGCGGCGTCGCCCGCCGCGTCGCGGAAGTCGGCGAGGGCGGCGAGCTCGCGGACGCGGGCCTGCTGGGCGGCGGAGCTGAGCTCGTCGCGGCGCCGGGCGTCGGCCGGTGACTCACCGGTGGGGGTGGTCGGCAGGCCGGTGACCGGGTCGACGGAGGAGGTGCCGGTGGGGCGGGGCAGGGCGAGGGCGGCGAGGAGGAGGCCGCGGGCCGCGGCGGCCTGCTCGACGGCGTGGTCGAGGTCGGAGAGGGCGAGGGCGCCCCGGTTGGCCTCGGGGGGCAGCTGCTCGGCCAGCTCGCGGGTGAGGCCGTGCAGTTCGGTGATGACCTTGGTGTACGCCTCGTGGGCTTCGAGAGCGGTGCTCTTGCCGGTGAGCGCCGCTCTGCGCACGGCGGCGATGTCGGCGAGGTCGGCGCGCAGTCCGGCGGGCGCGTCGGCGCCGCGGAGCTCGTCGATCTGCCGGTCCACGCGGGCGCTGCGGCTCTCGGAGAGGCCCTTGCCCTGCGGCCGTCCGGAGGCGATGAACGTGGTGACCTCGTCCCGCTCGTCGGCGAGCGAGTGGCCGAGGGAGACCGCCTGCTGGGTCTGTTCGGCGAGGGTGACCAGGCTCTGCGTGTCGTTCAGGTCACCGGACGCGGCGACGACGGCGGGCGCACCCGCACCCGCGATGGCGGCGGCCACGACCGCGACGGCGACAATCAGCCGATTGCGCACGCGTGCGGTGGGCGCCTTGTTGACCGGGGGCGCCGACGCGTCGGGCGCGGCGGAGGCACCCGTCTTCGATCCCGGGGAGTCCGCACCCGCGGCAACCGCACCCGCGCCCGCGCCCGGCGAACCGGTGCCCGACGAGGCGTCCGTGGCCGTGCGCTCCGGCGCATGCTCGGTTGGAGTCGTCGCGCCCGGCGTGGCCCCTTCCGGGGTCGTCTGCTTGCCTTTGCGCCGAGGCCGCATCTTCTGCACCGGTGCTCGCATTCTTGTTTTTCGTCTGCCCTTGGGCCCGGGTGACGACCTGTCAACGCGAGCGCTCCCCCGGTACGGCTCCTGACCCTTCCAGTGCCGGTTGGTGGCGGTCGCGCATCGCCTGCCTGGCCACCCGAAGGAGTGAACATCGGCGGGGAGTTGGCGGGCAAGTCCCGGTTCGGCCGCCACGGGCCCGCTGCGGTGCGCCGGTTGGACGTCTCCCACCGGCTTTGGCAGGATGCGCCGCCACACCCCTGCCGGAGGTGATCATTCCGGTCGAATTCCGGCGTCCGGCCCACCCGTGAGTGCCGGTTCTCACCCCCTTTTCGGCATCTGGTGGACCCTGTGAAGGGCTCGTGCAGACTGGCTGAATGCGTATCGAACTCGCCACCGAGCCCGGTGACCCCGCACGCCCCAACGAGGACTACGCGTCGGTCGCGCTTCCCGCTTCCGGACAGGGCGGATCGCTCGTCCTCCTGGACGGCGTGACACCACCCGAGGGGTCGGTGGGCTGTCCGCATTCCGTCCCCTGGTTCACCGCGCGACTCGGTGGCGCACTGGGGGAACTGTCCGTTTCACGACGGGATATGACGCTCACTGAGGTCCTGGCGGCCGGCATCACGCGTACCGCCGAAGCCCATGGTTCAACCTGTGACCTTTCTCACCCGCGCACTCCTCAGGCAACCGTGGTGCTCGTGCGGTGGGACGAGGAGCGCGTCGAGTACCTGGTCCTGTCCGACTCGGCGCTGCTCATAGCGGGCCACGACGGCGAGGTGACCACCGTCCTGGACCGCCGCCTCGCCGAACTGCCGCCCACCGTGCACGCCCTGCGCGACCAGGTGCGCGCCCTGCCGCGCGGCTCCGCCGAGCGGGACGTGGCCGCCCGCGCCTACGGAGCCGCGGTCGAGGCGCTGCGCAACGCGGAGGACGGCTTCTTCACGGCCGCCTCCGACCCCTCGGCCGCCCTGCGCGCCGTCACCGGAGAGCTGCCGCGGGCGGACGTCACGGGAGTGGCGGCGCTCACCGACGGGGCCGGACGGTGGGTCGAGACGTTCCGCGAGGGCGACTGGGCCGACTGCTTCGCGCTGCTGCGCAAGCAGGGGCCGCAGCATCTGGTGGACCGCGTGCGGGAGTTGGAGCGCGCGGATCCGGACCGCCTCGCCTTCCCGCGCGGGAAGCGGCACGACGACGCGGCGGTCGTGTACGCGGAATGGTGAGGGAAAGGCAGCACCACTCGCGGGAAAATACATCTCCCCCCATCTCCGGAACATTTCAACTGAAGTAGAGATCAGGAATTCGGAGTTGAAATTCCGCTCCCGGAAAGGGAAGGATCGAATGCGAGGAGACCGCACGGCCATGCCCGGCCGTGCGCCCACGCACAAAAGGAGAATGGGATGTCGCGCAGAGCGGCCATCTTCGGCGCCGCGCTCGCGGCCGCACTGGTCATCACCGGCTGTGGTGCGGACGAGAAGGACGGCGGGAGCGGCGGCGAGGGCGGTGGCGGTTCGGAGTCGGCGGCCGTCGACGCGGCATTACTCGGCAAGGTGCCCACACCCGAGGTGAGCGAGATGGCGGGCGCCATGGGAATGTGGACCACGGAAAAGAATTTCGTGAAGGCCGGGTTGAAGAAGATATCCGGATATCCGCTGACCGGCGGAAAGGCAGAGTGGGAGATACCGCTCGGCGGCGAGGTCTGCTGGTCCTCGCCGCAGGCCACGGAGGACGGGCTCGTCGCCGTCCTCTTCCAGAACGACAAGGACGACCCCGCGGTCTGCACCGAAGTCGGCCTCGTCGACATCACCAAGGGCAGGCTGCTGTGGCAGAAGCAGGGCCTGAACAGCTACGGCGACCGCCAGATGTTCGACGAGGTGACCATCGGCGGCGGCACCGTGGCCGCGGCGGGCACGAGCGCCAGTGCGGGCTGGACGACCGGCGGCAAGCCGCTGTGGACGCCCGCCGCCACCGAGGACGAGAAGTGCCCGGCGAAGGGCTTCGCGGGCGAGGGCGCGAAGCTGGTCGTGGTGCGCGACTGCGGCGACACCGATCACCCGCGGCTCACCCTGCAGACCGTCGACCCCGCGACGCGCGCGGTGAAGTCCGCCTACGAGTTCGAGCAGGGCACCGAGGACGCGCACGTGGTCTCCGCCGACCCGCTGGTGGTCGCCGTGGACGACGGCGACTCCCCCGGGGGCTCCGGCATCACCGAGTTCCTGTCGCTGGACGACTCCGCGGCACGCGGCAAGCTGCTCGCCACGATCGGCACGAAGGGCGGCAAGTACGGGAAGTACGACGCCGAGTGCGCCGGCACGAACGTCACGAACTGCTCGCAGCTGGCCGTCGACAAGAAGACCGGCACGCTGTTCCTCGGCACCCGGGACGCGGGCGCCGGTTCCGAGGGCGACAACGACGTCGTCGCCCTCGACCTGAAGACCGGGAAGAAGAAGGGCACCACCCAGGGGACCGACGAGGGTGCGCTGATCCCCGTGGGCGTGGACGAGGACGGCAAGGTCGTCGCGTACCAGGAGGCGAACATCGTCGGCGAGGCCGGCGGCGCGGTCTGGCGGATCGACCCGGCCACCTTCGAGAAGACGAAGGTCCTGCAGAACCCGGGCAGGAGCTACGAGATGGAGGCGCGCTTCGAGACGGACCGGCGGCTGCTGTTCGCCGGTGAGCGGCTCTACCTCGGCGCCGACCACGTCAGCGAGCCCTCCGAGGTCTACGAGGACAAGCAGCCGCTGGCGGTCGTCTTCGGCGCGAAGTAGCCGCCGCCCCCGATGCGGGTGCGGGCATCCGGGCCGACGGGCTCAGGTGTCCGCGCTCGCGTTCAGCCGCCCGAGCAGCCGGGCCAGTTCGGAGACCTCCGTCCGCTCCCAGCTGGCGAGCCGTCGCACGTACTGGGCGCGGCGGGCGGCGCGCACCGTACGGAAGCGGGTGCGGCCGTCTGGCGTGAGCCGGATGAGCCAGGCGCGCCCGTCGGCGGGGTCGGGCTCGCGCGCGACCAGGCCCAGCTCCTCCAACGCCCGCAGCTGGCGGCTCATCGTGGCCTTGCCGACGCCGATGAAGGCCGCGAGATCGGTGGCCCGCTGCGGGCCCGAGTCGTCCAGGCAGACCAGCAGTCCGTACGCCGCGGGCTCCAGGTCGGGGTGGACCTGCCGTGCCATCTCGCCCGAGGAGGCGCGGGCGCGGCGCATCAGGAGGGACAACTCCCGTTCCAGGGAGAGGAACTCGCGGTCCTCCCCCTGTGCCTCCTGAGCCTCGTGCCCGATGTCGTCCCGCTCCGCCTCGACACCGTGCTCCACGTCGTCCTGCGCGCCGGGCTCCACGCCCTCTTCTGCAGCACCCATGTCCCGCTTTCCCGATTCTGAAAGTTATCGCCGGAAGGCCCTCGCACCGCGGCCGTCGCGACAGCGGTCTGACCAGTATTTCGCAAGGTCCGGGCGGTGCCGCTCCGGTGGCGCCGCCACAGGAGTGGACCAACGGCAGAACTCTGGCCCTCTTCCCTAGCGGCGGTCTACGTGCGTAGCTTTTCAAGTGACATGTTCACACCACTGCATGTCGACAGGTCCCCACCGAGCACCACCGAGGCCTTCGGAGGCACGCACATGCCCGTGCACAGACCCGGATCGGCCCGCCGCTCGCGCTTGTCGCCGGCGGGGGTTCTCCTCGCAGCACTCTCCGCTCTCTCCCTCCTCCTGACGCTCCCCACAGCGGCCCGGGCGGACGACGTTCCCGACCGCGGGACCGCCCGCCTCGGCCAGGGCGTCATCGAACACGACGGCCAGGGCGGCCTGCCCACCGGCGGTGACGCCGCCCAGACCGAGGGCGTCGACGTCAGCAGCCACCAGGGCAACGTCGCCTGGCAGACGCTCTGGAACAGCGGCGTGAAGTGGGCCTACGTCAAGGCCACCGAGAGCACGTCGTACAAGAACCCCTACTTCACCCAGCAGTACAACGGTTCGTACAACGTCGGGATGATCCGCGGCGCGTACCACTTCGCGACGCCCGACACCTCCAGCGGCGCCACGCAGGCCAACTACTTCGCGAGCAGCGGCGGCGGCTGGTCGCGCGACGGCAGGACGCTGCCGGGCGCGCTGGACATCGAGTGGAACCCGTACGGCGCGGCCTGCTTCGGCAAGTCGCAGTCGGCGATGGTCAGCTGGATCCGTGACTTCCTGACCACCTACAAGGCCCGCACCGGCCGCGACGCCGTCATCTACACCGCCACCAGCTGGTGGAAGCAGTGCACCGGCAACTACAGCGGCTTCGGCGCAAGCAACCCGCTGTGGATCGCCCGCTACAACACGAGCCCGGGCGAACTCCCGGCCGGCTGGGGCTTCCAGACGATGTGGCAGTACACCTCGTCCGGCCCGACCGTCGGTGACCACAACAAGTTCAACGGCGCCCTCGACCGCGTGGTGGCGCTCGCCAACGGCTGAGCGCACGGACGGCGGCCACTCCGGGGCGGGAGTGGCCGCCGTTCCGATGTGCGGTTCCACATGCGGTTCCACGTGCGGTTCCGCGTGCCGTCCTACGCGGCGGCCGGGACCTTCACCTCGGCCTCCGTGAGGGCCAGTTCGAGCACCTGGCGCACATCCGTGACCGCGTGCACGTCGAGCTTCTCCAGGACCTCGGCAGGGACGTCGTCGAGGTCCGCCTCGTTCCGCTTCGGGATGATCACCGTGGTGATTCCGGCGCGGTGCGCGGCGAGCAGCTTCTGCTTGACGCCGCCGATCGGCAGGACGCGGCCGGTCAGCGAGATCTCACCGGTCATCGCCACGTCCGTGCGGACCAGGCGGCCGCTGAGCAGCGACGCGAGGGCGGTCGTCAGGGTGACGCCCGCGCTCGGCCCGTCCTTCGGCACGGCGCCCGCGGGGAAGTGGATGTGCACGCCCCGCTCCTTCAGGTCGCCGACGGGCAGCTCCAGTTCGGCGCCGTGCGAGCGCAGGAAGCTCAGCGCGATCTGCGCCGACTCCTTCATCACGTCGCCGAGCTGGCCGGTGAGGGTGAGCCCCGAGGCGCCGGTCTCCGGGTCCGCGAGCGACGCCTCCACGAAGAGCACGTCGCCGCCCGCCCCGGTGACCGCGAGCCCGGTCGCCACGCCCGGCACCGCCGTGCGCCGCTCCGCCGGGTCCTGGGCGGACTCGGGCACGTGGTGCGGCCGCCCGATGAGGCCCCGCAGGTCCTCGTCCGTGACCGTGAACGGCAGCTCGCGGTCGCCCAGTTCGTGCTGGGCCGCGACCTTGCGCAGCAGTCGCGCGACGGACCGCTCCAGGTTGCGCACGCCCGCTTCGCGCGTGTACTCACCGGCGAGCTTGCGCAGCGCGCTCTCGTCGAGGACCACCTCGTCCTCGTCCAGGCCCGCCCGCTCCAGCTGGCGCGGGAGCAGGTGGTCGCGGGCGATGACGACCTTCTCGTCCTCGGTGTAGCCGTCGAGCCTGACGAGCTCCATGCGGTCGAGCAGGGCCTCGGGGATGGCTTCGAGCACGTTGGCGGTGGCGAGGAAGACGACGTCGCTGAGGTCCAGCTCCACCTCCAGGTAGTGGTCCCGGAAGGTGTGGTTCTGTGCCGGGTCGAGGACTTCGAGGAGGGCGGCGGCCGGGTCGCCCCGGAAGTCCGAGCCCACCTTGTCGATCTCGTCGAGGAGCACCACCGGGTTCATGGACCCGGCCTCCTTGATGGCCCGCACGATGCGTCCGGGCAGCGCGCCCACGTACGTACGACGGTGGCCGCGGATCTCCGCCTCGTCGCGTACGCCGCCGAGCGCGACCCGCACGAACTTGCGGCCCATGGCATGCGCGACGGACTCGCCGAGGCTCGTCTTGCCGACGCCGGGCGGGCCCACCAGGGCGAGCACCGCGCCGCCGCGGCGGCCGCCGACGACGCCGAGGCCGCGGTCGGAGCGGCGCTTGCGCACCGCGAGGTACTCGGTGATGCGCTCCTTCACGTCCTGCAGTCCGGAGTGCTCGGCGTCGAGGATCTCCTGGGCACCCTTGATGTCGTACTCGTCCTCGGTGTGCTCGCTCCAGGGCAGTTCGAGGACGGTGTCCAGCCAGGTCCTGATCCAGGAGCCCTCGGGCGACTGGTCGCTGGAGCGCTCCAGCTTGTCGACCTCCTTGAGGGCGGCCTCGCGGACCTTCTCGGGGAGGTCGGCGGCCTCGACGCGGGCGCGGTAGTCGTCGGACTCCTCGGCCGCGTCCTTGCTGTCGCCGTTGAGCTCGCGCAGCTCCTTGCGGACGGCGTCGAGCTGCCGCCGCAGCAGGAACTCGCGCTGCTGCTTGTCCACGCCCTCCTGCACGTCCTTGGCGATGGACTCGGCGACGTCCTGCTCGGCGAGGTGCTCGCGCAGCTGCTCGGTGGCGAGCTTGAGGCGGGCGACCGCGTCCTCGGTCTCCAGGAGCTGGATCTTCTGCTGGGTGGTCAGGAACGGGGAGTAGCCGGAGTTGTCGGCGAGCGCCGAGACGTCGTCGATCTGGGTGACCCGGTCGACGACCTGCCAGGCGCCGCGCTTCTTCAGCCAGCTGGTGGCGAGCGCCTTGTACTCCTTGACGAGCTCGGTGACGGCGCCCGGGAGCGGCTCGGGGACCGCGTCATCGAGCTTCAGGCCCTCCACCCAGAGGGCGGCGCCGGGGCCGGTCGTGCCCGCGCCGATGCGCACGCGGCTCCGGCCGCGGATGAGGGCGCCGGGGTCGCCGTCGGAGAGGCGGCCGACCTGCTCGACGGTGCCGAGGACGCCGGTCGACGCGTACGTACCGTCGATCCGCGGAACAAGCAGCACCTTCGGCTTGCTGTCGCCATGGGAACGGGCGGCGGCCTGTGCGGCCTCCACCGCCGCGCGCACATCGGCGTCGGACAGGTCGAACGGGACCACCATGCCGGGCAGGACCACCTCGTCGTCGAGCGGCAGCACAGGCAGAGTGAGCGATGTGTACGAGGTGGACTCAGTAGCCATGATCTCCCTTTCGGCATTCAAGTTGAGCTGTATCGACTCAATGCTTGTGAGCTTCGAGATGTTCCCCGGGGCATGTTCGCTGTGAGCGATCACAGGAAGGACGGGCCGGGACCCCGGCCGGGGCGACGAAGATCATCGTGTGCAGAATGGCCCGCATGCCTACCCAGCAAGCCCCGCAGACCGGTCCGCCCGCCCCGCGGACCTCGGGCGTCGACGACGCCGCGGCGATCGGCCGCACCCTGGCCCTGGCGTTCGACGACGACCCGATGATGCGCTGGTTCTTCCCGGCCGACGCCGGGCGCGAGGCGGGGCTCGGCCGCTACTTCGCCACGCTCTTCACCCGGCAGTACGTCCGCCACGGCCGCTGCGAGCACACCTCGGCGGCGGCCGCCTACTGGGTGCCGCCGGGCGCGCAGGACAAGGCCGCGCCCGACGCGGAGACCGTCGCGGAGCTCTCGGAGATCCTGGGCGACCGGGCCCCGCTGTTCCGCGAGGCCGTCGCGGCCGCCGCGGGGCACGGGCCCCAGGAGCCGCACTGGTACCTGGCCGTGCTCGGCGCCGATCCCGCCGTCCAGGGCCGGGGTCACGGGTCCGCCCTGCTGCGCTCAGGTCTCGCGCGGGCCGACGAGGCCGGGCTGCCCGTCTACCTGGAGTCCTCCAAGCCGACGAACCTCCCGGTCTACGAGCACTTCGGATTCACGGTGCTCGACGAGGTCCGGCTGCCGGGCGGCGGACCGGCCCTGTGGCCGATGCGGCGCGCGCCGCGGCCTCGGACCGGCGCCTGAGCAGCGGCCAGGTGAGGACGCCGATCCCCAGCGCGAGCAGGTGGCCCCAGTTGGTCATCGGGTCGGTGAACGCGATCAGGTCGTCGACCAGCATCCCGCCGAAGCAGACGAGGACGGTCCAGCGCAGCCACGGCATGAGGAGTCCCGCGAGCGCGCCGACGCTCGCGGCGACACCGAAGCTGATGCCGTAGTCGAGCCGGTGCAGCGAGCTGTCGGGCAGATGACCGGCGAGGACGGAGAAGCCGACCGGGACCTCCGTCGCGAGCGTGGCGACGACGTGCCCGAGGAGGAAGACACCGGCGGCCCGCAGACCGCCGATGCGGCGCTCCAGCGCGGTGAGCACCAGCAGGAAGACGATCGCGTACGGGGACGTGATGCCCCCGGCGATCCACAGGGCGCTGGCGACCAGGACGAGGACGGGGCTCTGCGAGAGGTGTGCCACGTCGGTGCTCGAACCGTGCAGGAGCGAGTCGACGAGCTCCGGGTCGGCGTACTGCGTCAGGAGCGACGTGGCGGCGAGCACCACGGCGTACCCGAAGGTGAAGGGCGTGCCGGTGGGCGTGGGCAGGAGCCGCCAGGGGCGGAGCCGCCGGACGGACGCACCGGCGGAACGTTCCGCCGTCTCCGGCGTCCCCGGCTCGCGGTCCTCCGCCGTCCGGGGTGGCCTGCGCGTCGACTGCCGCGGTATTCCGTTCAGGGTGCCCGGCGTCTCGGCGTCGGGCGCGGCCTCGGCGGGCTGCACGCTCTGGTTCACGGGTGAGGCGCTCCTTCCGTCCCACCCCACCCTTTGCCCTCTTTTCCGGCCTTGTCTATGACGGGCGCCACGTGAGGTGCGTCTCACACGGCAACCCGCGGGACGGCTCGTGCGTCGCCGGTCCGCGGCCCACCGGAGAACCGCCGACGGGCGGCCGTGAATTCCGCCCGCCGCCGGGCCCGCGGAAATACGCTGTGCGCCATGCACACCGACACCACCGCCCCCGTCGTGCTCGACCGGCGCGAGGGTCCGTACGGCGAGGTCGTCCTGCGGCGCCACGGTGAGCTGCTGCAGATCATCGCCAACGGCTGCTTCCTGATGGACACCTCCGACGGCCGCTCGGAGCGCCTCCTCGTCGACGCGGCCCGCGACGCCCTCGACGACCGCCGGGATCCGGCCCTCCTCATCGGCGGCCTCGGCGTCGGCTTCTCCCTCGCGCACGCCGCCGAGGACCCCAGGTGGGGACGCATC
Organism: Streptomyces atriruber; assembly: GCF_001418325.1. Lineage (GTDB taxonomy): Bacteria > Actinomycetota > Actinomycetes > Streptomycetales > Streptomycetaceae > Streptomyces > Streptomyces atriruber. Next base: position 15,929 of record NZ_LIPN01000360.1, read on the forward strand.
TCCGTGGTCGAACGGGAGCAGGCGATCATCGACTGGCACCACGCGGGACCGCTCGCCGATCTCTCCGGATCCGCGCTCGGCGACACACGTGCGCAGATTCTTCACACGGACCTCGTCGCGTACATGTCCGGAGCCACCGAGACGTACGACGCCCTCTGTCTCGACATCGACAACGGCCCCGACTGGACGGTGACGGAGGGCAACAACTCCCTTTACTCGCCTGCCGGTCTGGCCGCCTGCAAAGCCCGCCTCAACCCCGGCGGAGTGCTCGCCGTGTGGTCCGCCCAGCCCTCGTCCGCTTTCGACGACGCTCTACGGAATGCCGGATTCCAGGGGGTACGAACCGAAGAGATCCCCGTTGCCCGAGGCGTCCCTGACGTGGTCCACCTCGGCGTCCGGGCTGCGTAGCCGAGGTGCCTTCGCGCCCCGTACTCTGCTGACCGAACACAAGCGATCAGTGTCAGGGGCGGGCGATGGAGCAGACACACACCTCCCACAACGGCGCCACGGCGATGCCGGGCGCCCAGCGCCGGGTGCTGGTGGTCGAGGACGACCCGACGATCGTCGACGCCATCGCGGCCCGGCTGCGTGCCGAGGGTTTCGTCGTGCAAACGGCCGGAGACGGCCCTTCGGCGGTCGACACCGCCCAGGCGTGGCAGCCCGACCTGCTGATTCTCGACATCATGCTGCCGGGCTTCGACGGCCTGGAGGTGTGCCGCCGGGTGCAGGCCCAGCGCCCCGTCCCGGTCCTCATGCTCACCGCGCGTGACGACGAGACGGACATGCTGGTCGGGCTCGGCGTCGGCGCGGACGACTACATGACCAAGCCGTTCTCGATGCGCGAGCTCGCGGCCCGCGTGCACGTCCTGCTGCGGCGCGTCGAGCGGGCCGCCCTGGCCGCGACGACGCCGCGCAGCGGCATCCTGCGCCTGGGCGAGCTGGAGATCGACCACGCCCAGCGCCGGGTGCGGGTGCGCAGCGAGGACGTCCATCTGACGCCCACCGAGTTCGACCTGCTGGTCTGCCTGGCCAACACCCCGCGCGCCGTCCTCTCGCGCGAGCAGTTGCTCGCCGAGGTGTGGGACTGGGCCGACGCGTCCGGCACCCGCACCGTCGACAGCCACATCAAGGCGCTGCGCCGGAAGATCGGGGCCGAGCGGATCCGCACGGTGCACGGCGTGGGATACGCGCTGGAGACCCCCACCCCGTGAGCCGGAGGCGGGTGACGTGATGCACGGGCCCTTCGGAGGACTGCGGCCGTTCTCCATCAAGACCAAGCTCGGCGCTCTCGTGGTCGTCTCGGTGTTCATCACCACGGGCCTGCTCCTCGTGGCCATGAAGACCGAGACCGAGCTGCGCTTCATCACGGTCTTCTCGGTGATCGCCACGCTCCTCATCACGCAGTTCGTGGCGCACAGCCTCACCGCCCCGCTGGACGAGATGAACGCGGTGGCCCGCGCCGTCTCGCACGGCGACTACACGCGCCGGGCGCGCGGCGCCGACCGGCGCGACGAGCTGGGCGACGTGGCCTCCACGATCAACGCCATGGCCGACGACCTGGAGGCCCAGGACACCCAGCGCAAGGAGCTCGTCGCCAACGTCTCGCACGAGCTGCGCACCCCCATCGCGGCGCTGCGCGCCGTCCTGGAGAACGTCGTCGACGGCGTGTCGGCCGCGGACCCCGAGACGATGCGCACGGCCCTGAAACAGACCGAGCGCCTGGGACGGCTCGTCGAGACCCTCCTGGACCTGTCCCGCCTGGACAACGGCGTCGTGCCCCTCAAGGCCCGCCGCTTCGAGGTGTGGCCCTACCTGTCGGGCGTCCTGAAGGAGGCCAACATGGTGGCCTCCGCGCGCGCGGGCATCGCGTCGGGCTCCGGCAGCCACACGCGTACGGACGTCCATCTCCACCTCGACGTCTCGCCCCCCGAACTGACGGCCCACGCGGACGCGGAGCGGCTCCACCAGGTGGTGGCGAACCTCATCGACAACGCGGTCAAGCACAGCCCGCCGCACGGCCGCGTGACCGTGCGGGCCCGGCGCGGCCCCTATCCCGAGTCCCTGGACCTGGAGGTCCTCGACGAGGGCCCCGGCATCCCCGAGTCGGAGTGGCACCGCGTCTTCGAGCGCTTCAACCGCGGCAGCCACGCGGGCGCCCCCGGAAAGGGCTCCGGCAACGACGGCGGCACGGGCCTCGGCCTGGCCATCGCGCGCTGGGCGGTCGATCTGCACGGCGGCCACATCGGGGTGGCCGAATCACCTCGCGGCTGCCGGATCCAGGTCACTCTTCCGGGCCTGCCCGAAGCGTGAAGTTGACGTAGGGTTCGAGAGCAAGCGATTCGCGGGGGCCTCTTCGGGGCACCCGGGGGGCGCCGCCGCGCGTAGACGTCGTACCGACGTACCCGCGCGGCCATCTGGCGTTGCAGAACCTCGCTTGTTTCCCGCCATTTACAGCGCCGAAACCATCGATCCAGTGTGACTTACGCGACGGATGCCGGGCCCGGTCTGCACCTCACGCCCTGGGAGGCGTAGCCTTTATTTCCGCTGTCCATCACCTTGTGAAGCGGAAGAGGGCGGTTACCGCCGTGTCGTCACAGTCCCCCAGTAGCTCGAGCATCTCGACCGACCAAGACGGGCAGGGCAAGGACCCTGCCGCTGCCTTCGGTCCCAACGAGTGGCTCGTCGACGAGATCTATCAGCAGTACCTCCAGGACCCGAACTCGGTCGACCGAGCCTGGTGGGACTTCTTCGCCGACTACAAGCCAGGCGTGGCCGCCTCCGTGGCCGCCGCCCCGGTGAAGCCGGCGGGTGACGCGGCCGCGGGGGCCGCGGCCACCAGTGCTCCCGCCGCGCCCGCCGCCCCGGCG
>NZ_LIPN01000361.1 GCF_001418325.1 Streptomyces atriruber
CCAGTGGGGCCTCAAGCAGGCGCGTACCGGCGACGGACCGACGTACGAGGAACTCGTCGAGAGAGAGGGCCGCCCGCGCCTGCGCGGCTGGCTGGACGAACTGCACACCAAGAACCTGCTGGAAGCGGCCGTCGTGCACGGCTACTTCCGCTGCGTGTCCAAGGGCGACGACCTGCTCATCCTGGACGAGCAGGGCAACGAGCGCACCCGCTTCACCTTCCCCCGCCAGCCGCGCGGGCGCCGCCTGTGCCTGGCGGACTTCTTCCGCCCCGAGGAATCCGGCGAGACCGACGTGGTCGGCCTCCAGGTCGTCACCGTCGGCTCGAAGATCGGGGAGGCCACCGCGGAGCTGTTCGCCGCCGACTCCTACCGCGACTACCTCGAACTGCACGGCCTGTCCGTCCAGCTGGCCGAAGCACTCGCCGAGTACTGGCACGCCCGGGTGCGCGCCGAACTGGGCATCGCGGCCGGCGACCCGGACACCCCCGAGGGCATGTTCCGCACCGAATACCAGGGCTGCCGCTACTCCCTGGGCTATCCCGCCTGCCCCGACCTGGCCGACCGCGCCAAGATCGCCGCCCTGCTGCGGCCGGAGCGGATCGGCGTCCAGCTCTCCGAGGAGTTCCAGCTGCACCCCGAGCAGTCCACCGACGCGATCGTCCTGCACCACCCCCAGGCCAGCTACTTCAACGCCGGAGGCCGGCCATGACCGCCCTGCGCGACCTCATCGACAACGACCTGCCCAGCTTCTCCTTCGAGTTCTTCCCGCCCAAGAGCGACGCCGCGGCCCGCTCCCTGTGGAAGGCGATCCGCCGCATCGAGACCCTCGCCCCCACCTTCGTGTCGGTCACCTACGGCGCCGGCGGCTCCTCCCGGGACCGCACCGTGGAGGTCACCAAACGCATCGCCGCCGAGACGACGCTGCGCCCCGTCGCCCACCTGACCGCGGTCGGCCACTCGGTGGCCGAACTGCGCCACATCATCGGCCAGTACGCCGACGCCGGGGTCCGCGACGTCCTGGTGGTCCGCGGCGACCCGCCCGGCGACCCCAACGCCCCCTGGATCGCCCACCCCGACGGCTTCACCCACGCCCACGAACTGGTGCGCCTGGTCAAGGAGTCGGGGGAGTTCAGCGTCGGCGTCGCGGCCTTCCCCGAACGCCATCCGCGCTCCACCGACTGGGACAGCGACATCAAGCACTTCGTCGCCAAGTGCCGGGCCGGCGCCGACTACGCCATCACCCAGATGTTCTTCCGGGTCGAGGACTATCTGCGGCTGCGCGACCGGGTGCGCGCCGCGGGCTGCGACACCCCGATCATCCCGGAGATCATGCCGGCCACCGACGTGCGCCAGATCAGCCGGTTCGCCGAACTCAGCGGCGCCGCCTTCCCCGAACAGCTGGCGCACCGCCTGGACGCCGCGCGCGACGACCCCGCCGAGGGCCACCGCATCGGCGTCGCGCACGCCACCGAGATGGCCCGGCGGCTGCTGGCCGAAGGCGCCCCCGGACTGCACTACATCACCCTCAACCGCTCGACGGCGACGCTCGAGATCCACCGCAACGTCACGAACTCAAGGAGTGCCCCGCATGACCTCGCAGCCCACCACTGACGGCAAGGACTTCAAGGTCGCCGATCTGTCCCTGGCGGCGTTCGGCCGTAAGGAGATCACGCTGGCCGAGCACGAGATGCCCGGTCTGATGGCGATCCGTAAGGAGTTCGCGGCCTCCCAGCCGCTGGCGGGGGCCCGCATCATGGGTTCCCTGCACATGACGGTGCAGACGGCCGTCCTGATCGAGACCCTGGTGGCGCTGGGCGCCGAGGTCCGCTGGGTGTCCTGCAACATCTTCTCCACCCAGGATCACGCGGCCGCGGCGATCGCGGTGGGTCCGAACGGGACCCCGGATGACCCGCAGGGTGTGCCGGTGTTCGCCTGGAAGGGCGAGACGCTGGAGGAGTACTGGTGGTGCACGGAGCAGGCGCTGACCTGGCCGGGCACGCCCACCGGCGGCCCGAACATGATCCTGGACGACGGTGGTGACGCCACGCTGCTGGTGCACAAGGGTGTCGAGTACGAGAAGGCCGGCAAGGTTCCCGCGGTGGACACGGCCGAGAACGACGAGCACCGGGTGATCCTGCAGCTGCTGAACCGCACCATCAGTGAGGGGTCGCAGAAGTGGACCCAGCTGGCCTCGGAGATCCGCGGTGTGACCGAGGAGACCACGACCGGCGTGCACCGGCTGTATGAGATGCAGCGTGAGGGGCAGCTCCTGTTCCCGGCGATCAATGTGAACGACGCGGTGACGAAGTCGAAGTTCGACAACAAGTACGGCTGCCGTCACTCGCTGGTGGATGGCATCAACCGGGCCACGGACGTGCTGATCGGCGGCAAGACCGCGGTCGTCTGCGGCTATGGCGATGTGGGCAAGGGGTGTGCGGAGTCGCTGCGCGGCCAGGGCGCCCGGGTGATCATCACGGAGATCGACCCGATCTGTGCGCTGCAGGCGGCGATGGACGGCTACCAGGTCACCACGCTGGATGAGGTGGTGGAGACGGCGGACATCTTCATCACCACGACCGGCAACAAGGACATCATCATGGCCGCGGACATGGGCCGGATGAAGCACCAGGCGATCGTGGGGAACATCGGGCACTTCGACAACGAGATCGACATGGCCGGTCTCGCGCAGCTGCCGGGGATCGTCAAGGACGAGGTCAAGCCGCAGGTGCACACCTGGACGCATCCGGACGGCAAGGTGCTGATCGTGCTGTCGGAGGGGCGTCTGCTGAACCTGGGCAATGCGACCGGGCATCCCTCGTTCGTGATGTCGAACTCGTTCGCGGACCAGACGCTGGCCCAGATCGAGCTGTTCACCAAGCAGGAGGAGTACCCGACCGATGTCTATGTGCTGCCCAAGCACCTGGACGAGAAGGTCGCGCGGCTGCACCTGGACTCGCTCGGCGTGAAGCTGACCACGCTGAGCGCGGAGCAGGCCGCCTACATCGGTGTCGAGGTCGAGGGTCCCTTCAAGCCCGACCACTACCGCTACTGACACGGACCGGCCCCCGGCCGGCGGAACAGGAGGAGCACGTGCACGACACCGAAGAGGAGGACACCAGGCCGCCCGGACCGGGCGCGGCCCTGGCCCTGGCCGTTCCGGGCACCCCGCCGCTCCGGCTCGCCGGCATCGACGAGGACGACACCTGGGAGCCCCACGTCGTGCGCGGCATCGACTGACCCCCGCCGCCCCCGCGCACCGCGCGGGGGCGGATCGCGCCACCCGCACCGGCCGCCCGGCCGGTTCGAGCGGACATCGAGCGGCTCAGGAGCGGCCATCGGCGACGATGGCCGCGCTTCGCCCGACGACCGGCACCACCGCACGTCCGACCGGGGCCCGGCACCCAGAGCACGGGCCCCCGCGCCCAAGGAGGAGCGATGTCCACAGCCGCCGACGGCTCCCACGCCCTGAGCGACATCGGGGACGCCCTCGCCGAGGCCGGAGCGGCCTCGCTCACCGGCGAACGCGCCCGGCTGGCCGAGGGCCTGCTGCGGGCCGCCCTGTCCAAATGGGAAGACCCCCAGGCCCGGCCGCAGCTGCTGAGCGCCTTCAGCGCCGTCTTCGCCGACGACCAGGGCGCCGCCCGGATGCGCGACTTCATGTCCCGCCAGATCTTCCAGCAGCTGGCCGCCTCCCTCGACGAACCCCCCAAGGACTTCGACGAGGTGGCCCAGGCACTCGGCGTGCCCCCGATGAACATCAACGCGGCCCAGGCCCAGGTGTGGGGCGTGGCCGTGCTGCGCTACGTCGTGAAACTCGAGCCGATCGCCTCCGCGTCGGTCGACGAGGTCGTCGCCCTCGTCGCCCCCACCATCCAGCGCTACCTGGTCGGCTAGCCCCACCCGCACCCCCCCCCCCCCCCCCGCCGCCCCGCAACGCGAACCCCCCCCTCACAATCCGGAGGGCTGCATCGTCCTACCGGTGGAGACGGCGCCAACCCCCGCACCCCCGGCGCGGCCACCC
>NZ_LIPN01000362.1 GCF_001418325.1 Streptomyces atriruber
CTCCGGAACCGGCCCGCCCTCCCCCTTGACCCGAGCGGGGCGCGGCCGGTTCCGGGTGTGTCGAACGGCGCGGCGCGGCCCTGCTGCATCATGCAGGGATGAGCACACACGACACATCCGTCCTCCGCCTCACGCAGTACACACAGGCCGACCTGCACGAGATCCTCGGCACCGGCGAAGACCCGTTCGGCGTCGCGGACACGGGGCTGACCTGGCTCCCCAAGGAAGAACACTTCGGCATACGTCACGAGGGCCGCCTGGTCGCGCACGCCGGGCTGCGACGCCTTCCCGTCTCGGTGGAGGGCTCGGACCTCACGGAGGTCGTCGGCCTGGGCGGCGTGGCCGTCGCGCCCGACGTCCGCGGCCGGGGCCTGGCCCGCCGGATCGTCACGGCCGCCCTGTCCCACGCACGCACGATGGGCCCGCCCCACGCGCTCCTCTTCTGCCGCCCACCACTGGTACCGCTGTACGAACGCCTGGGCTGGCACCCCACACCCACCGACGCCCCGGTGCGGGTCGAGCAGCCCGGGGACCGCGTGGTCACCATGCCCCTGCGCACCTTGGTGACACCACTGCACGAGAACGCCCGGTGGCCGGAGGGGGCGATACGCCTGCGGTCGCTTCCGATGTGACGGCCCCGCCCCGGCCTGACCGAGCTCGTACTCTGACGGTATGGACTACGCCAAGATGCGTGCGATCGCCGAGGAACTCGGATCCTTTGCCGAAGGGCTCGAGGGGACCTGGAGCGTCGAGATCGGGCCCTCCGGCCCCATACTGACCATGATGTGCCCCTCGAAGCGGCACGAGGGCACGGTCCGTCGCATCCGGAACCAGCTGAACAAGCAGCTCCCTGCCACCTACCCGGGCTACGTCTGTGAGAACGGCCCCGAGATCGAGCACCCTTCGATCGGCCGCATGCGCCGCCCGGACGCCTTGGTGATCCCTGAGGAAGTACTCGACGAAGCGGGACTCGCCGTCGACGCCACGCAGGTCCTGGCCGTCGTCGAGATCGTTTCCCCGTCCAACCCGAACAACGACTACGGCGAGAAGCTGGCGGAGTACCCCGCCATGGGCATCGGCCTCTACCTGATCGTCGACCCCAGAGTCGGCACGATCGAAGTACATTCCGAGCCGTGCGCGGGGCGATACCAGAACAAGACGCACTACATCTTCGGGGACATCGTGCAGTTCGGCCCCTGGACCGTCGAGACCGCCGCCTTCCGGCGCTACCAGGAGCCGGGAGCGGTCGCACACTGAGCGCCGCCGCCCCTCACCCCGCGTCCGACGCCAGCCGCGCGTGCAGCTCCACGTCGTACCGCACCCCGTCGTACGCCAGCTTCTGGCGTTGCAGGCCCTCCACTGCGAAACCGGCCGTGCGGGCCACGTGGCAGGAGGCGGGGTTGTTGGTGCGGTGGCCCAGCTCCAGGCGGAACAGGCCCAGTTCGTCGAAGGCCCAGCGGGCCAGCGCCGCGCAGCCGTACGCGGCCACGCCCCTCCCCCGCGCGTCCGGGGTCGTCCAGTACGACACCCAGCCGGTGGAGTGGGTCCGGTTCACCGCGCCCACCGCGGCGTTGCCCAGGACCGTGCCGTTCCCGTCCGCCACGGCGAAGGCGTACGCCGTGCCGGCGTCACGGTCGCGGGTGCGGCGGTCTATCCAACTGGCCGCAGAATCGAGGGAGTCGACCGGTTCGTCGGCCTGGCGGGTCATCTCGGGTGCCGAGAAGGCCGCCAGGACGGCCGCGGCATCCTCCTGCCGCCAGGGGCGCAGGGAGAGGCTCACGCCGTCCTCCGCCCCGGAACGGCGGAACGCCTGTGCTCCGCGACCATTGCGTTCGCGGGGCACAGGCGTCTGTTCGGAGAGGTCACGCCGCGTGCACGACGTCCTTCTCCTCGGCGAAGTGGCACGCCGACTCATGAGCCGCCGGAGTGTCCTTGCCCTTGAACCGCTCGGGGATCGCGAGGACCGGGATCTCCTTCGAGCACTTGTCCTCCGCCTTCCAGCACCGGGTGCGGAAGCGGCAGCCCGAGGGCGGGTTCGCCGGGGACGGGACGTCGCCGGTGAGGATGATCCGCTCGCGGCCCTCGCGGGCCTCCGGGTCCGGCACCGGGACGGCCGACAGCAGCGCCTGCGTGTACGGGTGCGTCGGGTGCTCGTAGATCTGCTCGTCCGAGCCGATCTCCGCCATCTTGCCGAGGTACATCACGCCCACGCGGTCCGAGATGTGCCGGACGATCGACAGGTCGTGCGCGATGAAGAGGTAGGAGAGGTTGAACTCGTCCTGCAGCTTCTCCATCAGGTTGATGACCTGGGCCTGGACGGACACGTCCAGGGCCGAGACCGGCTCGTCGCAGATGATGATCTCGGGGTTGAGGGCCAGACCGCGCGCGATGCCGATGCGCTGGCGCTGGCCGCCCGAGAACTGGTGCGGATAGCGGTTGATGTACTCGGGGTTGAGCCCGACCACGTCCAGGAGCTCCTGCACCTTCTGGCGGCGCGACCCCTTGGGGGCCACCTCGGGGTGGATCTCGAAGGGCTCCCCGATGATGTCGCCCACCGTCATCCGGGGGTTCAGGGACGTGTAGGGGTCCTGGAACACCATCTGGATGTTGCGGCGGACCGCCTTCAGCGCACGCCCGGACAGCTTGGTGATGTCCTGGCCCTTGTAGAAGACCTCGCCCGCCGTGGCCCGCTCCAGGGTCATCAGGAGCTTGGCGACCGTGGACTTGCCACAGCCGGACTCGCCCACGATGCCCAGCGTCTCGCCCTGGTACAGGTCGAACGAGATGCCGTCGACCGCCTTGACCGCGCCGACCTGCTTCTTGATCAGGATTCCCTGGGTGAGAGGGAAGTGCTTGACCAGGTTGCGGACCTGGAGGATCGGTTCGCCGCGCTCGGCCGGCGCCTCGATCGCCGCGACGGCCTCGTCGGCCGTGGCGGCGTCCAGCGTCTCCACGTCGGAGACGTTCGGCGTCACGTCGGCGGGCTCGTCCGTCTTCGAGAGCTTCGAAGCCTTCGTCGGCTCAGCCATGGATCGTCTCCTTCCAGAAGTGGCACGCGCTGCCGCGGCCCGGCAGCTCCGCGCCGTTCTGCTCGGTGACCGGCACCAGCGCCGGGATCTCCGTGCGGCAGATGTCCTGCGCCTTGGGGCAGCGCGGGTTGAACGCGCAACCGCCGGGGATCTTGAGCAGGTTGGGCGGCAGGCCCTTGATCGCGTAGAGCTCCTGGCCCTTCTGGTCCAAGCGCGGGATCGAGTCGAGGAGGCCGCGGGTGTACGGGTGCGCCGGGCGCTTGTAGAGCTCGTGCACCGGAGCGGTCTCGACGATCCGGCCCGCGTACATGACCGCGATCTTGTCCGCGACGTCGGCGACGACGCCGAGGTCGTGGGTGATCAGGATCAGGCCCATGTTGTACTCGCGCTGGAGCTCGGCCAGCAGGTCCATGACCTGCGCCTGGACCGTCACGTCGAGCGCCGTGGTGGGCTCGTCCGCGATGATCAGGTCCGGCTCCAGGGCGAGCGCCATCGCGATCATGATGCGCTGACGCATACCGCCGGAGAACTGGTGCGGGTAGTCGTTCACCCGCTCCTTGGCCGCCGGGATCTTGACCTTGTCCATCAGCTCGATGGCCTTGGCCTTGGCCTCCTTGCGGCTGAGCCCCTCGTGCACCCGGAACATCTCGCCGAGCTGATAGCCCACCGAGAGAACGGGGTTGAGGGAGGACAGCGCGTCCTGGAAGATCATCGCGATCTTGCGGCCGCGGGTCTTCCTGCGCTCCTCGTTGGACATCTTCAGCATGTCCTGGCCGCGGAAGAGGATCTCGCCCTGCGGGATCTTCCCGGGCGGCATGTCGAGGATGCCCATGATCGCCTGGGCGGTCACGGACTTGCCGGAGCCCGACTCGCCGAGGACGGCGAGCGTCTCGCCCGCGTCCACGCTGTAGTTCACACCGTTGACGGCCTTGACCACGCCGTCGCGGGTGTGGAACTCGACGTGGAGATCCTTCACGTCCAGGAGCCGGCCGCTCTTCTCCTCGCCCGAGCGGGGGGCGGGGACAGAGTCTGTCTTGAGGTCGATGCTGGTCACGTACGCCTCCCTCAGCGCAGCTTCGGGTCGAGGGCTTCGCGTACGGCGTCACCCATCATGATGAACGCCAGCACCGTGATACTCAGCATTCCTGCCGGGAAGAACAGCGTGTGCGGGTTGTTCCGGATGTCCTGCGTGGCGTCGGAGATGTCGCCGCCCCACGAGATGGCACCGTCGCCGAGGCCGAGGCCCAGGTACGACAGCGTCGACTCGGCCACGATGTAGGTGCCGAGCGAGATGGTCGCCACGACGATCACCGGAGCGACCGCGTTCGGCAGGATGTGGCGGAACAGGATCCGCTTCGTCCCGGCGCCGAGCGCACGCGCCGCCATCACATAGTCGGCGTGCTTGGTCGTGATGACCGCGCCGCGCATCACGCGGGCGATCTGCGTCCAGCCGAGGAAGGCCAGCGCGCCCATGACGACCCACACGGTGCGGTCGGTGAAGGCGTTCAGGACGACCATCGCGCCGAGCAGGAACGGGATGCCGAAGAACACGTCGATGAGACGCGAGATCAGGCTGTCCCAGAAGCCGCCGAAGTAGCCGGCGAGCATGCCGCACAGTCCGCCGAAGAAGGTCACCAGCACGGTCACGCCGACGCCGACGAGGATGGAGTTGCCCGCGCCGTGGACGACACGCGCGTAGATGCTGCGGCCCGTCCTGTCGTACCCGAACCAGTCCGCCTGGAAGAAGTGGGTCAGCTCGGGCTTGCCGAGGAAGTGGTTGACCTGGTCGCCGGTGTCGGGGTTCGTCCCGGTGAACAGGCCGGGGAAGGCCGCCACCAGGAGCAGGATCAGGATCAGGAACGCCGAGATCACGAAGAGCGGGTTGCGCCGCAGCTCGCGCCAGGCGTCGCCCCAGAGGCTGCGGGGCTTGCCCGTCGAGGCCGGGGCGGAGACCGCCGAGCCCGCCACGACTTCGTCCTGTGCCGCCGCGGTCTCTTCGGTGGTCGAGGTCTTGGTCAGGTCAGGCATAACGGATCCTCGGGTCCAGGACCGCGTAAAGCAGGTCGACGATCAGGCTGGCTGCGAGGTACACGAGCACCAGAACGGTGACGACACCGACGATGACCGCGCCCTCACGGCGGGCCAGCGCCTGGAAGAGCAGGTTGCCGACGCCCGTCACGTTGAAGATGCCCTCGGTGATGACCGCGCCACCCATCAGGGTGCCGACGTCCGTACCGAGGTAAGTGACCACGGGGATCAGCGAGTTGCGCAGCAGGTGCCGGGTGACGATGCGCTGGCGCGGCAGGCCCTTGGCGACCGCGGTGCGCATGTAGTCGGCCTGGCGGTTCTCCGCGATGGAGGTGCGGGTCAGGCGGGCCACGTAGGCGAGGCCGACCATGCCGAGCACCAGGGCGGGCACGAGCAGCTGGCCCATGTTCTCGGAGTCCTGGACCGTGGGTGTGATCCAGCCCAGCTCGTTGCCGAAGAACAGCTGGCAGAGCAGGCCGACCACGAAGATCGGGACGGAGATCACCAGGAGGGTGAAGAGCGTGACCGTGTTGTCGACGAACCGGCCGCGCCGGATGCCCGCGAGGACACCGAGCGTGATGCCGACGACGAGCTCGAACGTCCAGGCCATCGAGGCCAGTCTCATCGAGACCGGGAATGCCTGGCTGATCTCGTCGAGCACCGGTCGGTTACCGGCGATGGTGTTGCCGAAGTCCCCTTGCAGCAGACCGCCCATGTAGTGCAGGTACTGCTGCCAGAGCGGCAGATCCAGACCACGGTCGTGCCGGATCTGCGCCACCTGCGTGGGGTCCGGCGGCTTGTCGCCCCAGAGCGCCCGTACCGGGTCGCCGGGGAGGACATTGACCATGATGAAGATCAGCAGTGTTGTCCCGATGAAGACCGGGATCATCTGGAGCAGTCGCCGCGCGACGTAGCGCCCCATTGGTGCCTCCGTCCAATCCGGAGCCGCCCCAAGCGACGCCCGGGGGTGACCGGGCGTCGCTTGGGGACGGACCTCCGTCGACTACTTCTCGAAGACCTCGATGTCGGACAGGACGGGGTCACCGGCCTGGTCGAACACCACGTTCTTCACGTTCTTGGAGTGCGCGGAGAGCGTCTTGTTGTACCAGAGCGGGATGCCCGGGAAGGTGTTGCGCAGCTCCTCCTCGGCCTTCTGGTACAGCTCGGCGGACTCGTCGATCGTCTTCGCCGCGTCGGCCTTCTTGGTCAGCGCGTCGAACTTCTTGTCCGAGAAGCCGCCCTTGTTGCCGTCGACGCCGGTGCCGTAGAGGTCGGCGAGGAAGTTGCCGTTGAACGGGTAGTCGAGCACCCAGCCCGACCGGTACATCGCCTTGACCTGCTTCTTGTCCCGCACCTCGGTGTCGGCCTGGAAGTCGGTCTTCGGGTCGCCGACGCACTGCACGCCGGTCGACTTGGTGATGCTGTTGCACACCGCCGTGACCCAGCCCTTGTGCGGCTGGTCGGCGTTGTACTGGATGGAGATCTTGTTGCCCGGAACGCCGCCGCCGTCCTTGACGAACTGCTTGGCCTTCTTCGGGTCGAACTTGCAGAACTCACCACAGGCGCCGGCCTTGTAGCCCTTGACGCCCTTGGCGACCCAGCCGGTGGCCGACTCACGGGTGCCCGCGAAGGTCGTCTTGGCGATGGTGTCGCGGTCGATGGCCATCGACAGACCCTGGATGACCTTGACGTCCAGGTCCTTGAAGGTCTTGCTGTAGAAGGCCGGGTTGACCGTGTTGATCGCCGAGAAGTCCTGCTCGATGGCGCGGTCGCCGAAGTCCTGCTTGAAGTTGGCGAGCTCGCTGTCCGGGATCAGCGGCATCGTGTCGACGTTGTCCGAGCGCAGGTCGTTGTACGCGGCCTGCGGCGTCGTGTACGCCTTGAAGTTGATGCCGCCGTTCTTGGGCTTGTCCTCGCCCTTGTAGCCGGACCAGGCGGTGACCTGGATCGACTTCTTGTGGTCCCAGCTCTTGAACTTGTAGGGACCGTTGCCGACCGGGGCCTCGCCGTACTTCTTCGGGTCCTTCAGCGCGGCCGAGGGCATCGGGAAGAACGGCTTGTAGACCATCTTGTACGCGTAGTACGGGATGCCGCTCTTCAGCGTGATGGTGAAGGTGTTGTCGTCGACGACCTTCAGGCCGGACATGGCCTTCTTCTTGGCCTTGCCCTTCTCCGGGTGGACCTCGTCGTAGCCGACGATGTCGCGGTACCAGGAGCTGTTCTGCTGGCCGTTGGCCGGGTCGGCGGCCCAGTTCCAGGCGTCGACGTACGACTTCGCGGTGACGGTCTCACCGTTGTGGAACTTCCAGCCCGGCTTCAGCTTGACGGTCCACACCTTGTTCGCCTTGTCGGGGGTGACCGACTCGGCGTTCTCGTAGGTGATGTTGCCCTGCTTGTCGTAGTACACGAGGCCCGTGAAGAGGGCGTCGATGACGACGCTGCCGTACGCCTCCATGGTGTTCGACGGCTGCAGAGCGTTCTGCGGCTCGCCGTTGGCGTAACTGACGATCCCCTTGGGGTCGACCTTGCCGCTGCCATTGCTGTCGCTGTCGCCGCCGCCACAAGCGGTGGCCGTCAGCGCCACAACACCGGCTATCGCGACCCACTTGGCGCTCTTGGCACCACGCATGGGGTTCCTCCTCATGAGTCCACTTGTTCACTACAAGAGGGGGTACGAGAAACCGCGCCGACACCCCTGACGGCAACGATCGAGTACCCCAGTGTGCTCGTGAGTCGGCGCTCCCCACAGCGCGTGACCCATTGACCCGAGCTATACGCGGTCAACTATTAGCCATGAGGTACCGGTCGACCACACCCTTTTGGTCTCGGTTCAATCACACCTGGCCCGTACAACTTCCAAAATCCGGACAAACCGATCCGAGATAGATGGTTGCGAAACGGACGTGTTACACATCTAACGGTCAGTGACGTCCGCATATCGGACGCGTGGCAGACAAAAACCGGTTGCCGGGAGCCCCTGGGGCAGCAGTGGCCACACCGTACCCGCCAGCGGAAACACAAGAGGCCGACTTCCGCCCAACTCCCTCGGGAGCGGTGGAAATCGGCCTCTCGGGCGGCGGATTGCCGCCGACCGGCTACCTCAGTGGGTCACCTGTGCTTGCCCAGCCGTTCAGCTGTGCTTGGCGCGGGACGCGGAGCGGCCGCGCTCCTTCTGGTCCAGGACGACCTTGCGGATGCGCACGGCCTCCGGGGTCACCTCGACGCACTCGTCGTCGCGGCAGAACTCCAGCGACTGCTCCAGCGACAGCTTCCGCGGCGGCACGATCGCCTCGAAGGAGTCGGCGGAGGCGGAGCGCATGTTGGTGAGCTTCTTCTCCTTGGTGATGTTCACGTCCATGTCGTCGGCGCGCGAGTTCTCACCGACGATCATGCCCTCGTACACCTCGGTGCCGGGCTCGGTGAAGAGCACGCCGCGCTCCTGGAGGTTGGTCATCGCGAAGGCGGTGACGGCACCGGAGCGGTCGGCGACCAGCGAACCGTTGTTACGGGTCTTCAGCTCGCCGAACCACGGCTCGTGGCCCTCGTGGATGGAGTGGGCGATGCCCGTGCCGCGCGTCTGCGTCAGGAACTCCGTACGGAAGCCGATGAGGCCGCGGGACGGCACGACGAACTCCAGGCGGACCCAGCCGGAGCCGTGGTTCGACATGTTGTCCATGCGGCCCTTGCGGACGCCCATGAGCTGCGTGACGGCGCCCATGTGCTCCTCGGGCACGTCGATCGTCATGCGCTCGACCGGCTCGTGGGTCTTGCCGTCGACCTGGCGGGTGACCACCTGCGGCTTGCCGATGGTCATCTCGAAGCCCTCGCGGCGCATCTGCTCGACCAGGATGGCCAGCGCCAGCTCACCGCGGCCCTGCACCTCCCAGGCGTCGGGGCGCTCGGTGTCCAGGACGCGCAGCGAGACGTTACCGATGAGCTCGCGCTCCAGGCGGTCCTTCACCTGGCGGGCGGTGACCTTGCGGTCCTTGACCGCGGCCTTGGCGTCCGCGCCCTTGCCGGTGCCACCACGGCCGACCAGCGGCGAGGTGTTCGTACCGATCGTCATGGAGATCGCCGGCTCGTCCACCGTGATGAGCGGCAGCGCGATCGGGTTCTCCGGGTCGGCGAGGGTCTCGCCGATCATGATGTCGGGGATGCCGGCGACGGCGCAGATGTCACCGGGGCCCGCCATCTCGGCGGGCTTGCGGGTGAGCGCCTCGGTCATCATCAGCTCGGTGATGCGGACGTTGGCGATCGTGCCGTCGCGCTTGATCCAGGCCACCGTCTGGCCCTTGCGCAGCTCGCCCTGCTCGACGCGGAGCAGCGCGATGCGGCCGAGGAAGTTGTCCGCGTCGAGGTTGGTGACGTGGGCCTGGAGCGGGGCGGTCTCGTCGTACGTCGGGGCCGGGACGCTCTCCAGGATGGTGGTGAAGAACGGCTCCAGGTTGGCGGAGTCCGCCGGGACCGTGCCGTCGTCCGGCTTGGTCAGCGAGGCGATGCCGTCACGGCCGCAGGCGTAGACGATCGGGAACTCGATCTGGTCCTCGTCGGCGTCCAGGTCGAGGAAGAGGTCGTACGTCTCGTTGACGACCTCGTCGATGCGCGAGTCGGGGCGGTCCGTCTTGTTGATGCACAGGATGACGGGCAGCCGCTGCTGCAGGGCCTTGCGCAGCACGAAGCGGGTCTGCGGGAGCGGACCCTCGGAGGCGTCGACCAGCAGGACGACCGCGTCCACCATCGACAGACCACGCTCGACCTCGCCACCGAAGTCGGCGTGGCCGGGGGTGTCGATGATGTTGATCGTGATCGGGTCCCCGCCGTCCTTGGGGTGATACTTCACCGCCGTGTTCTTGGCGAGGATCGTGATGCCCTTCTCACGCTCCAGGTCGTTCGAGTCCATCATGCGGTCGTCGAGGGACTCGGCGGCGTGCGCGGCGAACGAGCCGGCCTGCTTGAGCATGGCGTCGACGATGGTCGTCTTGCCGTGGTCGACGTGAGCGACGATGGCAACGTTGCGGATGTCGTGGCGCGTGGCCATAGTGCGGCGTACTCCTGGAGTGAGTGGACGGTCGCGCGTACATCTGAGTTACGCGGACCCTGCCGGGCTGGACACGCCACGGCCTCACCCCAGTCTACGTGTCCCTCGCGGAGGCAGCCTCCGCGGGGGCTTCGCAGGGGTGCGGAAAGCCTCGGGAACTCTGGGGAAACAGCAGGTCAATGGGTAAACACGAGCTTGCCCGCCGGAAGGGCCGGCGGGCAAGAGAGTTGAGCTGAATCTGAGGCGGCGCTATTTCGCGGACGGTTCGCCCGACGGCTTCGCGCCCGGCTTCAGGAAGCCGATGTCCTCGTAGTGCGGGGCCTGGAAGCCGAACGCCCCGGCGTTCGCCAGGTTCGGACGGGCCGCCATCAGCTGGGGGCGCTGATAGAGGGGGATGGAGCCCGCCTCGGCCCAGATGCGGGCGTCCGCCTTCCTGACCAGGGAGCGCGACGCGTCCTCGTCCAGCTCGCCGACCGCCTGATCGAACAACTGATCGATGTGGTCCGTGCCCACGCGCGTGTAGTTCTGCTCGACGTTCAGCGAGCCGTCCGCGGCCGGGACCGGCTTGGCGAAGATCGGGCGGGCGTCGGTGGCCGGGAAGGCCGACGCGGGCCACGAGTAGAGGGCGAGGTCGTACTGACCGGACGCGATGTGGTCCTTGAAGTAGCTCTCGTCGGCGACCTTCGCCGTCTCCGTGCGGATGCCGATCTTCTGCAGCATCCGGGAGATCCGGTCGGCCACCGCGCGCAGCGACTCCGAACCGTCACCGGAGGGGAGCACGAAGCGGAGGGTGAGGGGCTTGCCGTCCTTGGCGAGCGGCCCTGTCGCGGCCTTGGCCGCCGCGCCTCCCTTGGCTCCGGCCTCTCCCTTGAATGCCGCGGCTCCCTCGGCGGCCGCCTTGGGTGCGGCGGTGCCCTTCGGGGCGTACGCACCCGGGGCACCGCCCTTGGCCTGGTCCCTGGAGTGCCTGGCGTGGTCGCCGGGCTCCTTCTTCTCCTTGTCGGCCTCGCGCGGCAGGCCGAGGGCGTCGGCCTGGCGGTTCAGGACGGCGCGCTGGTAGGCGGCCGCGGGGGCCGGGGCGAGCACGGTGGTGCCGTTGTCGCCGGGCTTTCCGTCGTCCTCACCGACGATGTAGGTGCCGTCGTCCTCGCCGCCGGATTCCTCGCCGGACTCCTTCGCCTTCTCGGCGTCCTTCTTGTCCTTGGCGTCCTTCGCGTCGGACTCGCCGCCCGCGGTGTCCTCCTCCCCCTTCTCCTTCTCCGTCTTCTTCTCTCCGTCTTCCTTCTTCTCGTTCAGCAGGGCGCCCGGCGTCCAGCCCGCGTCCGCCAGGAGCGCCCGCGCCTCGGCGGTGTCCTGCTCGCCGAGGGCGCCGCTGTTGTCCGCGTACGCCTGCTGCCCGGCGAGTGCGAGGTGGCTGCCGACCGGCTCGGCGGGCAGGCCGAGCGGCTTGAGCACGGTCTTGGCGAGTTCCTCGCGGTTCAGCGCGCGGGCCACCGCGCGGCGCACCCGGTCATCGGCGAGCGGGCCCTCGGAGCCGTTCAGGGCGAGCTGGGTGTACGCCGGCTCCAGGGACTTGCGGACCGTGTAGCCGCGCAGCCCCTCCTGCTCGGTCGCGTACTTCTTGACCGCCTTGCGGGACTTGGCGCGCGCCTCCGTCTCCGTGTCGGCGGCCTCCTCGTCGGAGCCGTGGGCGATCGCCCAGGAGCGCAGCGCCCCGGCCGGGGTGAGCCCGGCGCCGGGGCCGTGGGCCAGCGGGCCCTGGACCCCCTTGTCCCGGGCGGCCAGCGAGATCCGCCCGGCCTCCGCCGAGTCGATCGCGGCGAGGTCGACCCTGCCCTTGGCGAGCGCCTCGGCCCGCTCGGCGCGCCCCACCTCGCGCAGGACGATCTTGTTGAGCTTGGCCGGGCTGCCCCACCAGCGCGCGTTGCGCTCCAGCGTCACGTCGCCCGCCTTGCGGTCGGCACCGGCGAGCGCGAAGGGGCCCGCGGTCACCTTCAGCTTGCGGCGCGCGCCGTCGTTGAAGGAGTCGGGCGTGCCCATGACCTGCTTCGGGTAGAGCGGCGAGAAGAGGGAGCGCCAGTCCGCGTACGGCTTGGCGAAGGTGACCCGTACCTCCAGGTTGTTGGCGCCGCGCTCGATCTTGGCGATGCGGTCGTAGCCCGCGTTCCGTGCCGTCCAGTACGCGGTGTCCTTGCCCGACAGGGCGCGCCACTGCGCGGCGAAGTCGTCGGCGCCGATCTCCCGGCCGTCGCTCCAGACCGCCTGCTGGTTGAGCTTGTACAGGACGACCTGCTGCGGCTCGCGCTCGACGACCTCGGCCGACTCCAGGAAGTCGGCGTTGCGCTGGGCCCTGCCCTGCGCGTCGAGGCGGAACAGCGACGGCAGGACCGCGCCCGCGACCCGCGCGGTGCCTTCGTCGGCGTCGGACTGGAAGGAGTTGAACGTTTCCGGCAGCTCGTCGACCGCCCAGTTCAGGGTCCCCCCGTCGGCGACCAGGTCCCGGGCGGCGGGAGCGACGTCCTGGCCCGCGGCCGGTCGGCCGGCCTCGTCGTTCGAGCTGCATCCGGCGAGGGCGGGCAGAGCCAGCACCCCCGTCGCGAGGAACACGACAGATCTGACTCTGGCGCGGTCGTGGGACATGGCTGGTACCTCCGGGGTCCGGGGCTGGCCCGGCCGCCCGCTACCAGGACCGGGCCGGGTTTGATCACGTTTGGCGGTATATGGAGCTGATCACATCTATCGCCCCACTGAAGGCGACGGGATACGCACCGCGGGGGAGGCACGACGCGGGGGCGCCCATATCCCACTCGTGCGGCCCAACGGGGCGACCGGAGCCGCCCGGCGGGCCAACGGGCGCCCGGCGTCCGGCACCCGCGCGGAGCGCGCGCCCCCACGAGGCCCCGGCCGTCACCGCCGCCCGTCACCACTGCCCGTCGCAGCCGCCCGGCACCGCCCGTCACCGCCGGTCGAGGTCGGTCGAGCTCGGTCGGGGACGATCCGGGACGGTCCAGGACGGTCGAGGTCGGCGCGATCAGCGCGTGATCCGGCGCATTCACCGCCCCCGATCCGGCAATCACTGCAGATCCCTTCACAAGCCGGGATGTGACGCGCGACACTCGCAGGCGCATGAGCGTTGCCACCGCACCCCGAAGTGAGGGCAAGTAATGGCTCTGCACGATGAATTGACGGCTGTTCAACGATGCGTGGACGAACTCGTCCGCAGCGTCGGCAGGCTGGAGCAGCAGGCAGGCGAACAGATCGCGGGCATCGACGTGCGCCGGGTGCGCACGGACACCGACCACCTGCGCGAGAGCGTGGCCCTGCTGCGCGCGTCGGCCCCGCCACCGCCCTCCCGCCCGGAACCGCACCGACACGACCTCGTGACCATCCCCGATACGCCGTACGACCGCTCGCTGTGGACGAACACCGGAGATCTCGACGACGAGGGCCTGGGCGGCAGCGACCGCCACGCGCCCTGACCCGCACGCCGTACGTACTCACGCACTCACGCACTCACGCACTCACGCACTCACGCACTCGCTGAGCTTCTCCCCGATCCGAGGAAGAAGGAGTGGAGCCTCGTTGGCCACCGGCACGGAACCCCAACCGAAGAGCGGACCGGCACCGGGCGGCGGCGTGCGCGACGGCACACGCGCCGCCATCACCGCTGCCCATCTGCGTACGGACCGCTGGTGGCTGGCGCCCGCGGCGACCACCGCCGGGCTGCTCGCCTTCATCGTCTACTCGACCTGGCGGGCCTTCGCGAACGCGGACTACTACGCGGCACCCTACGTATCGCCGTTCTACTCGCCGTGCATCGCCGAGAACTGCGAGCCCATGCACGGAGGGCCCAACTGGGAGATCTTCGGCAGCTGGTGGGGCCTGTCCCCCTCCATCCTGATCCTGATCTTCCCGCTCGGCTTCCGGCTGACCTGCTACTACTACCGCAAGGCCTACTACCGCGGCTTCTGGGCGTCACCACCGGCCTGCGCGGTCGCCGAGCCGCACAAGAAGTACACGGGCGAGACCCGCTTCCCGCTGATCCTGCAGAACATCCACCGGTACTTCTTCTACGCCGCCGTACCCGTGGCGGGCATCCTCACCTATGACGCCGTCCTCGGCTTCCGGGACGAGAACTACGAGTGGGGCCACATGGGCCTCGGCACCGTCGTCCTGCTCGTCAACGTCATCCTGATCTGGATCTACACGCTCTCCTGCCACTCCTGCCGACATGTCATCGGCGGCAAGCTCAAGCACTTCTCCAAGCACCCCGTCCGGTACCGCATGTGGCAGTGGACCGGCAAACTGACCAACCGTCACATGCTGCTCGCCTGGACGTCGTTGGTGAGCGTGGCGCTCGCCGACCTCTATGTCTATCTGGTCGCGAGCGGCGCCTTCGACGATCCGCGCTTCTTCTAACGGACGGGACCTTCTGATGTCTCAAGTCGAGCGACAGCAGTGGGACGTCGTCGTGGTGGGGGCCGGTGGCGCGGGCCTGCGGGCCGCGATCGAGGCGCGCGAACAGGGCGCCCGCACGGCCGTCATCTGCAAGTCGCTGTTCGGCAAGGCCCATACGGTGATGGCCGAGGGCGGCATCGCCGCCTCCATGGGCAACGTGAACTCCGGCGACAACTGGCAGGTCCACTTCCGCGACACCCTGCGCGGCGGCAAGTTCCTCAACCAGTGGCGCATGGCCGAGCTGCACGCCCGCGAGGCGCCGGACCGCGTGTGGGAACTGGAGACCTGGGGCGCGCTCTTCGACCGCACCCCGGACGGACGGATCTCGCAGCGCAACTTCGGCGGCCACGAGTACCCGCGGCTCGCCCACGTCGGCGACCGCACCGGCCTGGAGCTGATCCGCACCCTGCAGCAGAAGATCGTCTCGCTGCAGCAGGAGGACTACAAGGAGTTCGGGGACTACGAAGCGCGCCTGAAGGTCTTCCAGGAGTGCACGGTCACCCGCGTGCTGAAGGACGAGTCGGGCGACGACGGTGACGAGGGCGGCCGCGTCGGCGGGGCCTTCTGCTACGACCGGGAGTCGGGCCGCTTCTTCGTGCTGGAAGCACCCAGCGTCGTCCTCGCGACGGGCGGCATCGGCAAGTCCTTCAAGGTGACGTCGAACTCGTGGGAGTACACGGGCGACGGGCACGCACTCGCGCTGCTCGCCGGCGCGCCCCTGCTGAACATGGAGTTCGTGCAGTTCCATCCGACGGGCATGGTCTGGCCGCCGTCGGTCAAGGGCATCCTCGTCACCGAGTCCGTGCGCGGCGACGGCGGGGTCCTCAGGAACTCCGAGGGCAAGCGGTTCATGTTCGACTACGTCCCCGACGTCTTCAAGGAGAAGTACGCACAGTCGGAGGAGGAGGGCGACCGCTGGTACGAGGACCCGGACCACAACCGCCGCCCGCCCGAACTGCTGCCCCGTGACGAGGTCGCGCGCGCCATCAACGCCGAGGTGAAGGCGGGCCGCGGCTCCCCGCACGGCGGCGTATTCCTCGACGTGTCGACGCGCATGCCCGCCGAGGTCATCAAGCGCCGACTGCCGTCCATGTACCACCAGTTCAAGGAGCTCGCGGACGTCGACATCACCGCCGAGGCGATGGAGGTCGGGCCGACCTGTCACTACGTGATGGGCGGCATCGCGGTCGACTCCGACACCGCGGCGACGCGCCGCGTGGCGGGGCTCTACGCCGCGGGCGAGGTCGCGGGCGGCATGCACGGCTCCAACCGGCTCGGCGGCAACTCGCTGTCCGACCTGCTGGTCTTCGGTCGGCGCGCGGGCCTGCACGCCGCCCGGTACGCCGCGGGGCTCACCGTCCGGCCCGTGCCCGACGAGGTGCAGGTGGACACGGCGGCCGCGGAGGCGCTGCGGCCGTTCAGCGCCGAGGGCCTGGAGGACGGGGCGACGGCCGAGAATCCGTACACCCTCCATCAGGAACTGCAGCAGACCATGAACGACCTGGTCGGCATCATCCGCCGGGAGGCGGAGATGGAGCAGGCCCTGGAGAAGCTCGCCGAGCTGCGGGTGCGGGCGCGGCGGGCCGGTGTCGAGGGCCACCGGCAGTTCAATCCGGGCTGGCACCTCGCCCTCGACCTGCGGAACATGCTCCTGGTCAGCGAGTGCGTCGCGCGGGCCGCCCTGGAGCGCACGGAGAGCCGCGGCGGCCACACCCGCGAGGACCATCCGGCGATGGACCGCGAGTGGCGGCGGGCCAACCTGCTGTGCCAACTCACCGACCCGAGCGGGGGTCTGGCGGCCACCGATCCCGTACGCGGCCAGATCGACCTCGTCCGCGTGTCGACCGAACCCATCCGCCCGGACCTGCTCGCCCTCTTCGAAAAGGAGGAGCTGGTCAAGTACCTGACTGAAGAGGAGCTGTACGAATGAGTTCGTACGACGCGCAATTCAAGGTCTGGCGCGGGGACCTGAGCGGCGGTGACCTGGAGGACTTCAAGATCGAGGTGAACGAGGGCGAGGTCGTCCTCGACATCATCCACCGCCTGCAGGCCACCCAGGCGCCCGACCTCGCGGTGCGCTGGAACTGCAAGGCGGGCAAGTGCGGTTCGTGCTCGGCGGAGATCAACGGCCGGCCCCGGCTGATGTGCATGACGCGGATGTCCGTCTTCGACCCCGACGAGGTCATCACGGTGACGCCGCTGCGGGCCTTCCCCGTGGTGCGCGACCTGGTGACCGACGTCGGCTTCAACTACACGAAGGCGCGCGAGGTGCCGTCGTTCGTGCCGCCCCCGGATCTCGGGCCCGGCGAGTACCGCATGCAGCAGTCGGACGTGGACCGCTCGCAGGAGTTCCGCAAGTGCATCGAGTGCTTCCTGTGCCAGGACACGTGCCATGCGGTGCGCGACCACGAGGAGAACAAGGAGGCCTTCGCCGGACCGCGGTTCCTGATGCGCGTCGCCGAACTGGACATGCACCCGCTGGACGCGGCGGCGGAGTCCGGCCTCGACCGGAAACGGACGGCCCAGGACGAGCACGGGCTCGGCTACTGCAACATCACCAAGTGCTGCACGGAGGTGTGCCCGGAGGGCATCAAGATCACGGACAACGCCCTGATTCCGCTGAAGGAACGGGCCGTGGACCGGAAGTACGATCCGCTGGTGTGGCTGGGGAACAAGATCCGGCGGCGGACGGAGTAGGGGCGCAGGCCTGCCCGGGTGGGGGTTTCTGGGGGGCATCCCCCAGGCGGGATTTCCATGATTTCCCCCATGGCGGCGAGGGACGGGTGACGATCACCCTGGAGGCATGACTTCTCGCGCTTCCTTTACGCGTCGTTCGCTCATCGGGCTCGCGGCCGCGGGGCTCGCGGCGACCGCGCTGTCGCTGCCCGCCTCCGCGTCCGGCGCGGGGGCCGGGGCCGCGCCTTCGCGGGCGCACTCCGCCGGTGCCGCGGCCCGCCTGCCCGCGCCCACGGGTCCGTACGGCATCGGTGTGGTCCCGGCCCGTCTGGTCGACCGGAGCCGGCACGACCCGTGGGTGACCTCGCAGCCGTACCGGGAGCTGATGATCAGCGTCTGGTACCCGACGGCGCCCGGCTCCGGCGACGGCCACCCCCGCGCTCGCTACATGGCGCCCGGCGCGGCCGAGCGCTGGAACGCCACGTCGCCGCACGGCATCCCCAAGGGCGCTCTCGACTTCGCCGCCACGCGCACCCACGCCCGCGAGGGGGCGCCCGCCGACGCGCGGGGCGGCCGACGCCCCGTGCTCGTGTACGCGGCGGGCGCCGGCGACCCGCGCACCTGGGGCACCGCGCTGGTCGAGGAGATGGCGAGCCGCGGCTATGTCGTCGTGACGGTCGACCACACCCATGAGAACCCCGGGGTGCAGTTCCCCGACGGCTCGGTCAAGGACGACGGGCCGTTGCGGAAGGCGCTGGAGGAGGCGCAGCGGAACGGCACGATGCCGGAGCTGCTCAAGAAGACCCTCGACGTCCGGGTCGCCGACTCCAAGTTTGTCCTCGACAGCCTGGGTTCGCTGCCGCACGGCCTGTCCCGGATCGTCGACCGGCGGCGGGTGGGCATGGTCGGCCAGTCGGCGGGCGGGATCGCCGCGGCCGAGACCATGTACGAGGACCGCAGGGTCAGGGCGGGCGTCAACCTCGACGGCACGCTGGAGTTCAACCCCGAGCCCAACGGCACGAACCTGATGCCGGTCGCGAAGCACGGCCTGGACCGCCCGTTCCTCCTGATGGGCCGCGAGGGCAGCGACCGCGGGACCGAGCCGTCGTGGCGGTCGTTCTGGTCCCACAGCACCGGCTGGAAGCGGAACCTCACGTTGCGGGGTTCACTGCACCAGACGTACACCGACCTGCCCGCGCTCCTGCCGCAGGCAGGCGTGGACCGGAAGGCGATCGAGGAGAACATAGGAACGGTCGACCCGGCGCGCGCGGTGGCGGCCCAACGGGCCTACGTGGCTTCGTTCTTCGACCGCTGGCTGAAGGGGAAGGACGACGGTCTGCTCGACGCCCCGTCCGGCCGGTATCCGGAGGTGGAGTTCGCGGGGTGAGGGCCGGGGCTCCGCTCCCCCGCGGGCCAATACACCTAGGACCTGTCCGTGCGGTCCTCGGGCACCTGCCACGCCTGCCGTTCCGCGCGGGTCAGCCAGTGGACGTACCACTCGGCGAAGGTGACCCGGTCCGTGCTGCCGAGGAACGCGAACGGGATCACGCCCTCCGCCGCCGCGCGGACGTCCTGCCACATCGTGCCGCGTTCGGGGCCGGTCAGAGCCAGCAACGTGTAGTAGCCGCAGCCCTGTTCGCTCACGTAGAGCGCGCCTTCGGTCAGCGATTCGAGCAGCTCGTCGTCGCGCTTGTCCCAGGCGGCGTAGGCCTCGCGGAACCGCTCCCCGTCCTCGTCCGAGTCACCGTAGGCGGACCGCTGGGGCTCCGCCGCCCGGTGCTCCTCCCACTCTGCAGTGCGCTCGGGGCGGAACGGGAGGGCGCGGCCGGTCTCGGAGGTCGCGCCGGGCTCAGACGTCACGCCGGAATCAGGCTCGACCTCGACCTCGGGCGGTTCGACCGTGAACACGCCGTAGTCCGGTCCCGCGCCGCCCGCCCCGACCTCCATGAGGAAGCTGCGGTACTCCGCGGGAAACGTGACCCCGCGCCGCCGCTCCACCGCGTCGACCTGCTCCTCGGTGAGGACCGGGCGCAGCTCGAAGCGGTGGCCGTACTCCTTGAAGTACGCGCCGAAAACCGCCCGCCGGTTCGGCGCCTCCCGGAGCGCGAGCACGCGCTCCCTCACCCCTGCCCAGACCTCGCCCACCTGCGCCCCTCCCCGTTCCGGCCGCCTCCGCGGAGGGACCCGGTCTTGCTCACGGTCACCGTACGCGCCTACTGTGAATGCGCTTTCAAAGGTCCAGAGAAACAGGCGGTCGGGTGAGCACAACTCCCACGGTGTACGACGTCGCCGAGCGGTCGGGCGTCTCCATCGCGACGGTGTCGCGCGTCTACCGCAACCCGGACTCGGTCCGTGAGAAGACCCGTGAGCGGGTTCTCGCCGCGGCCCGCGAGCTCGGCTACGTGCCCAGCGGAAACGCCCGCGGGCTCGCCAGCCGCTCCACCGGGGTGCTCGGGCTCTGCTTTCCCGACTACTCGGACCCGGACACCGAGACCGAGGCCGCCGACACCGACGACGACCACGCCTTCATGCTCTACTCCGACCAGATCATCCGCGGCATGGAGCGGGCCGCCCGTCGGCACGGGTACGCCCTGCTGATCGCCGCCTCGCTCAAGGGCGGGCCGGAGAGCCTGGTCGCGAAGGTCGCCGGGCGCGTCGACGGGTTCGCCGTGCTCGCGAGGACGGTGCCGACCGAGGACCTCGACGTCATCTCGCGGCGGCTGCCCGTCGTGATGCTCGCCGGGCCCCGCGAGTCCGACCATCTGGACCACCTCGACCACATCGAGGTCGCCAACGAGGACGGCCAGCGCGAGCTGACCCGGCACCTGATCGAGGACCACGGACTGCGGCGGCTCGTCTTCGTCGGCGGCGAGGAGCGCGCGCCGGACGCGCAGGCGCGGTTCCGCGGGTATCAGGAGGCGTGCCGGGCGGCCGGGCTTCCCGTGCGCGAAGAGCCCGATCTGCGGGCCGAGATGATGACGCAGGCGGAGGGGGCGCGGGCCGCCGACGCGTTGCTCGACCGGGCCGGACCGGGCGGCGGCGCGTCGGCGCCGCCGCAGGCGATGCTCTTCGCCAACGACCAGATGGCGATCGGGGCGCTGCACGCACTGGAGCGGCGCGGGGTGCGGGTGCCGGACGACGTGGCCGTCACCGGGTTCGACGGGATTCCGCTCGGCCGCCTCGTGCGGCCCGCGCTGACCACCGTGCGGCAGCCGATGCGGCAACTGGGCGAGGAGGCGGTCGAGCTCCTCGTGCGGCGGCTCGGCGAGGAGCGGGACCGGGAGCCCGTCGACCTGATGCTGCCGGTGGGCGTGGTGCGGCGGGCCAGCTGCGGCTGCGCCGGACGCCCCGCGCACGACGACCTGTCCGGGTCCGAGGCCGGGTCCGGGGCCGGGTCCGACTCCGGGCCCGGGGCCGTCATCGAGTGAGCGTCGCCCCGAAGAACGCCTCGCGCGCCTTGCGCAGGCCCTCCGCCTCCGCGGGCGTCCCCGCGTGCTCGAAGTGCCCCGCCTGCAGTACGTGGAGTTCGCGCGGGCCCGCCAGGGCGTTGTGCACCGCGAACTGGCCCGGCGGCGGGACGGCGGGGTCGAAGAGCGCGGGTGCGGTGAGGGTCGGCACGCGCAGGTAGGCGGCCGCGGTCGCCGCGTCGAAGTGGCGCAGCACGTCGGCGACTTCGGGGTGCTCCCGGTGGTACGCGCGCACCGACTCCCCGCTGCCGGTGCACGGAAGCGTCAGGCGCAGGGGGTGGTTGCCGAAGGTGGGGACCGTCAGCTGCGCCGCGGCGAAGCGGTCGTCCCAGGGGAGGGCGAGGGCGCCCAGGCCGCCGCCGAAGCTCTCGCCGAGGTAGCCGAGGCGGGGCGGTGACCCGGGGCCGCCGTCGAGCTCCGGGACCAGTTCGAGCAGCGCCGACGCCGCGCACCAGAGGTCGGCCACGCACTCGGCGAGCACATAGGTGTCGCGGGACTCGATGCCGTGCAGGACGTGGCCGTCGGCCTCGGCGGGGATGCCGGGGTGGCGGCCGCGGCTCTCCATGCCGCGCACACAGGGCAGCAGCGCGGCGGAGCGGGGCAGCGGGAGGGGGGACGTCGGGGCCGGGTGCGTGGCGGCCGCCGTAGCCGTGGCCCACGACGAAGCCGTGCTCGACGCCGCCGGGCGGGCCTTCCGCAGGCAGCACCAGCCAGCCACCGAGCCGTACGCCGCCGACCGAGGTGTACGTGACGCCGTGCACCCGCACCCCGTCGCGCTCCTCTTCCACCGGACCGACGACGGGATCGGTCACGGTCGCACGGGCGGCCTCGTACCGGGCCCGCCAGAAGTCGGCGAAACCGGCCGGGGCGGGCGGCGCGGGGACCGCGAGGAGGTCGTCGAGGGAGTGCCCGTACGACGGGTCGAAGGCGAATTCGTGCGTGAACGCGGACATGACGCGACCCTAACCAGGGCCGACGGGGGCCATCCCGGCGAGGAGAGCCGCCCCCCATGCCACCCGACAGCAACTGGTCTGTCGGCCATGAGGCGGCCGCCACATTCACTTTCAGGATGCAAACGTTCCGCTTAGTTTGCTCATGTCGGACACCAGCCCGCTCCGGACACCGGACCGCGCCGGACATCTTCACGCACGCCCCATGCCGCCCCCGTTACGGGAGTGTGACCAAGACCCCCTTGCGGTCGTCCGGGGGCCTGCAACAGAGTGATGTATGCGCTTACAGACAGCGCATACATCCGGCGCCGCAAGGCTCCGGACCCCCGGGAGCTCAAGGAGGAGCCGTCCATGCACCGCGCCGCCAGAACCGCCTCGGCCGCCATCGCACTCGCGACGGCGTTCGCCGTCACCGCGTGCGGCAGCTCCGCCGGTGACGAGGTCGCCGCCGACAAGAAGCAGACGCTCACCGTCTGGGCCATGGGCGCCGAGGGCGAGAAGCTCGCGGAGGTCGCCGACGCGTACAAGAAGGCGAACCCGCACGTCACCGTCAAGGTCACGCCCGTCGGCTGGGACGTCGCCCACCAGAAGCTGGTCTCCGCGGCCGCCGCGGGCAAGCTGCCCGACGTGGCACAGATGGGCGGCAGCTACATGGGCGAGTTCGCCGAGCTCGGCGTCCTCGAACCGGTCGACACGAAGACCTTCGACGAGAAGGACTTCTTCCCGGCCGGGTGGCAGCAGGGCGAGGTGGACGGCACCGCCTACGGCGTGCCCTGGTACGTGGACACCCGCGTCCTCTACTACCGCACCGACCTCGCGAAGAAGGCCGGGGTCGGCAAGCCCCCGGCCGACTGGAAGGGGCTGCGCGCCATGGCCTCCGCCCTGAAGGAGAAGGCGGGGAGCAAGTGGGGCATCTACCTGCAGCCGCGCGGGCTCGACACGGTCCAGTCCTTCTACCCGTTCCTGTACTCGGCGGGCGGCGAGATCGTCGACAAGAACGGCAAGGCGGTCATCAACAGCCCGGCGGCGGTCAAGGCCTTCAAGGAGTACGGCTCGTACGCCAAGGACGGACTCACCACCAAGAGCGCCCAGCCCGGCTACGACCCGCTGAAGGACTTCAACACCGGTGACGTGCCGATGTTCTTCTCCGGCCCCTGGATCACCACGCTCATCGAGGACCAGTACCCGGACCTGAAGGGCAAGTGGGGCGTCGCTCCCGTGCCCACCGACAAGACGTCCACCTCGATGGCTGGCGGGTCCAGCCTGGTGATCTCCAAGGACAGCCCGCACAAGGCCGCCGCCAAGGAGTTCATCCGGTACCTGACGGACGCCGAGGGGCAGTCCGACTGGTACGCGCGGACCAGCGATCTGCCCGCCAACACCAAGGCATGGGAGAGCGGCGAACTCGCCGACAACCCCGAACTGCAGGTCTTCAAGAAGCAGATGGAGACCGCCAAGACCTCGCCCGCGCTGGCCAAGTGGACCGAAGTGACCTCCAAGGTCGACGCGGCCATCGAGTCGGTGACCCAGGGCAAGGCTTCCGCCGAGGACGCCGCCGACAAGGCGCAGTCCGAGGTAGAGAACCTCGTGAAGTAGGCCGCCATCATGAGCACCACTGCCGAAAAGGCCGCCACCGGAGAGCCCGCAACCGGCAAGACCAATGGAGCGCCGCCGTCCGCCGCGCGGCGCAAGCGGGGATCCCTGGGCGTGCAGAACCTCGCCGGGTGGCTCTTCTCCACCCCCTTCCTGGTTCTGTTCACCGTCTTCATGGCGTTCCCCATCGTCGCCACGCTGGCGATGAGCTTCACCGACTTCGGGCTGCGCAACGTCACCCGGCCCTGGGAAGCGAACTTCATCGGATTCGACAACTACTCGCAGCTCTTCGGCGACGAGAAGTTCCTGAAGTCCCTCTTCAATACCGGGTACTTCGTGGTGATCGGCGTCCCGCTCACCATCTGTCTCGGGCTCGGCGTGGCCGTGCTCCTCAACAACGGCATCGACCGGGCCCGGACCTTCTTCCGCGTGGGGTTCTATGCGCCTGTCGTCACCTCCATCGTCGCCGTGGCCGTCGTATGGCGTTTCGTGCTCGATCCGAGCGACGGGCTGATCGCCGGACTCTGTTCCGAACTCGGCCTCACCGCACCGGACTTCCTGGGCAGCGAGACGCTGGCCATGCCCTCCCTCATCGCGATGGCGGTGTGGCGCAATCTCGGCACCGTGATGGTGCTGTTCATCGCCGGTCTGCAGGCCATCCCGACGGAGGTGCGGGAGGCGGCCAGACTCGACGGGGCCGGTGGCTGGCAGGAGTTCCGCCGCATCACCGTCCCGCTGCTCCGGCCCACGCTGCTGTACGCCACGGTGATCACCACGATCGGCTATCTCAACGTCTTCGAGGAGCCGTTCGTCATGACGCAGGGAGGCCCTTCCGACTCCACGCTCACTGTGTCGCTCAACATGTACCGCGAGGGCTTCAACTTCTTCCACATGGGCTATGCCAGCGCCATGGCGTACGTCCTCTTCGTGGTGATCATGGCCATCACGGTGCTCCAGCTCCGACTGCTGAAGGACAACACCAAATGAGCGCCAAGTCCGTGGCGGTGAAGAGGCCGCTCATCTATGTGCTGCTTTCCGTCGGGCTGTTCGTCATGGCCGCCCCGTTCCTGTGGATGGCGCTCTCCGCCTTCAAGACCTCGACGGATCTGACGGCAAGCCCGCCGGTATGGATTCCCTCCGAGTGGACGCTCGACAGTTTCCACCGGCTGCTGGACAAGCTGGATCTGCCGCTGTACTTCATGAATTCGGTGATCGTGGCCGTGCTGGTCACCGTCGCGAATCTCGTCTTCTGCTCGATGCTCGGCTACGCCCTGGCCAAGCTGAGCTTCGTCGGACGGAACAAGATCTTCGGTCTGGTGCTCGGTGCGCTGATGGTGCCCGGCAACCTGATGCTGCTGCCGTTGTTCGTGCTGATGAGCAAGTTGCAGCTGATCGACTCCTATGCCGCGCTCGTGCTGCCCTTCGCCGCCGGGGCCTTCGGGGTCTTCCTGATGCGGCAGTTCATGCAGTCGATCCCGGACGAGCTGCTCGAAGCGGCGCGGATGGACGGCGCCAGTGAGTGGTACATCTTCTGGCGGATCGTGATGCCGCTGGTGAAGCCCGCCCTCGCGACGCTTTCGATCTTCACGTTCCTGGGTTCCTGGAACAACTTCGTGTGGCCCTTGATCGCCACCAACGATCCCGACAAATACACCCTCCCCGTCGCGCTGGCCACCTTCGCGACCGACCCCAACAAGTCGTCCGGCTCCAACGGGATGCTGATGGCCGGGGCGTTCCTGATCGTCCTTCCGGTGCTGATCGTTTTTGCCGTGCTGCAGCGGTACTTCACCCAGGGCATCGCCACGGCCGGCATGAAGTAGCCCGGCCGACCCCGCCC
>NZ_LIPN01000363.1 GCF_001418325.1 Streptomyces atriruber
CCCCGCTGCCCCCGCAGGGACGGCCCGGCGCGCCGGGCACGACGTACCGGGCGACGCCCCGCCCGCGCCGTCCCGTTCCACCGTTCGTCCGGGCCCTGCGCAGGACACCGCTGTACCGCACGCTGCGGCGCATCCCGAACCCCCGTCTGACGGGGCTCGGCAGCGGCCTCTTCTGCACGGCGGTGATGTTCCTGCTCGCCTGTCTGATCCGCCTGGTCGCGGGCAGCTCCGTCGTCGCGTACGGCGTGCTGTTCGTGCCCGTCGCCGCGCTGACGGCCCTGTGGGTGCGCCCCGCCGACCTCGTCACCGCCCCCGTTGGCGTGCCGATCGCCTTCGCCGCCGGGGTGCTGCCCGTGGCGGAGGGCACGGACGGGTTCGGCGGTCAGTTCATGGGGCTCGTGACGACGCTCGCCCTGAACGCGGGATGGCTGTACGGCGGGACGCTCGTCGCCGGGCTCATCGTGACCGTACGGAAGATCCGGCTGATGGTGCTGCGGCGGCAGGGGCGACCCGAGCGGGGCGGCCCGGCGCCGGGTGGACCGGCGCAGGGTGGCCCCCGTGGGAAGCGGCTGCCGAGCGCCTAGTCGGCCGCGCACCACCCGTTCCGGTCACACGTCTCACTCGTCCGCCGCCGCCATCGCCGCCCCCACGATGCCCGCGTTGTTCTGCAGCTGGGCCGGGACGATCTCCGCCGAGATGCCCTCGATGAGCGGCAGGAACTTGTGCGCCTTGCGGCTCACTCCGCCGCCGATGATGAACAGCTCGGGCGAGAACAGCATCTCCACGTGCGCGAGGTACTTCTGCACCCGCCGCGCCCAGTGCTCCCAGCTCAGGTCCTCGTCCTCGCGCGCCTTGGAGGAGGCCTTCTTCTCCGCGTCGTGGCCGCGCAGCTCCAGATGGCCGAGCTCCGTGTTCGGGACCAGGTGGCCGCCCGTGAACAGCGCGCTGCCGATGCCCGTGCCGAGGGTGAGCAGGATGACCGTGCCGGTGCGGCCGCGGCCCGCGCCGAAGTGCATCTCGGCGACGCCCGCCGCGTCCGCGTCGTTCAGGACGGTGACCGGGACACCGCCCAGCCGGTCGGAGACCAGCTTGCGGATGTCCGTGCCGATCCAGCTCTTGTCCACGTTGGCCGCGGTGCGTGCCGTGCCGTTCGTGATCACCCCGGGGAAGGTGGCGCCGACCGGGCCCGTCCAGCCGAAGTGCTGGACGACCTCGCACACGACGTCGACCACGGCGTCCGGCGTGGCCGGGTCCGGGGTCAGTACCTTGTGCCGTTCCTGTGTCAGTTCTCCGCGGTCCAGGTCCACGGGTGCGCCCTTGATCCCGGATCCGCCGATGTCCACGCCGAAGATCTGCATGGCCCCCACGGTACGGCGCGGTCAGCGCTGTGACAGCTCGGCCGCCTCGGCGCGCAGGTCCCTGCGGAGCTCCTTGGGCAGCGAGAACGTGATGGACTCGTCGGCCGTCTTGACGGTCTCCACGTCGCCGTAGCCCCGCTCGGCGAGCCACTCGATGACGCCGTCCACCAGCACGTCGGGCACGGAGGCGCCCGAGGTGAGGCCGACCGTGGTCACGCCCTCCAGCCACGCCTCGTCGATCTCGCCGGCGTTGTCGACCAGGTACGAGGCGTCGGCGCCCGCGTCCAGGGCGACCTCGACCATGCGGATGGAGTTCGAGGAGTTCTTGGAGCCGACGACGATGACCAGCTCGGCGTCCTCGGCGAGCTTCTTCACCGCGATCTGACGGTTCTGCGTGGCGTAGCAGATGTCGTCGCTGGGCGGCGAGAGCAGGTTCGGGAACTTGCCCTTCAGGGCGTCGACGGTCTCCATGGTCTCGTCCACGGAGAGGGTGGTCTGCGAGAGCCAGACGACCTTGTCCGGGTCGCGGACCTCGACGTTCGCGACGTCCTCGGGGCCGTCGACCAGCGTGATGTGGTCGGGCGCCTCACCGGACGTGCCGATGACTTCCTCGTGGCCCTCGTGCCCGATCAGGAGGATGTCGAAGTCCTCCTTGGCGAACCGGACCGCTTCCTTGTGGACCTTCGTCACCAGCGGGCACGTCGCGTCGATGGTGGCGAGCTTGCGCTCGGCGGCCTCGGCGTGGACGGTCGGGGCCACGCCGTGTGCGGAAAACATGACGATGGAGCCCTCGGGGACCTCCGCCGTCTGGTCGACGAAGATCGCGCCCTTCTTCTCCAGGGTCTGCACCACGTACTTGTTGTGGACGATCTCGTGGCGTACGTAAATCGGGGCCCCGTACTGCTCCAGGGCCTTCTCGACGGCGATCACGGCACGGTCCACGCCCGCGCAGTAGCCACGGGGAGCGGCGAGCAGGACACGGCGGGAGCCAGGCGTAGCAGTCATGCCCACCATCGTAAGGCCGCGTCCAGCGCGTCAAAGATCGCCCGGTTGGGGACACTGGTGACCTGCGTTGATCTACGGAGGCACCATGTCCGGACAGTCCGCCAGTACAGGAGCCCACGCCGAGGGTGCCGAGCCCGCGGGGGGTGACGGGCTGCGGCGGAGTCTCGGCTTCCGTGACCTCGTGGTCTACGGACTGCTCTTCATCGCCCCCATGGCGCCGGTGGGTGTCTTCGGAACCCTCGACGCGAAGTCGCACGGCGCGGTCGCGCTGGTCTATCTGATCGCCACGGTCGCCATGGCGTTCACCGCATTCAGTTACGCGCAGATGGTGCGGGTGGTCCCCCAGGCGGGGTCCGTGTTCGCCTACGCGCGCGCAGGGCTCGGCAAGGGCCCCGGGTTCATCGCCGGGTGGATGGCGATGCTCGACTACCTCCTCATCCCGGCGGTCGCGTACCTCTTCTCCGGGATCGCCATGAACTCGCTGGTGCCGTCGGTGTCCCGGTGGGTGTGGACGGCGCTCGCGGTGCTCATCACGACCGCGCTGAACCTGTGGGGCGTGCGGACGGCGGCGCGGGTGGGCTTCGCGGTGCTCGCCATGGAGGTCGTGGTGCTGCTGGTCTTCGTCGGGGCGGCGGTGGTCGTGCTGGTCAGGGACGGGGCCGAGCGCGACTGGCTCTCGCCGCTGACCGGGGACGGCTCGCAGGGCGCGTTCGCGCTGTCGGCGGTGGTGGGCGCGGTGTCGATCGCCGTCCTGTCGTACCTGGGCTTCGACGCCATCGCCTCCTTCGCCGAGGAGGTGACGGGCGGTTCGGCGAAGGTCGCGCGGGCGGTGCTGGTCTGTCTGGCGCTCGCGGGCTTCCTGTTCATCCTCCAGACGTATCTGGTGGCCCTCCTGGAGCCGCTGTCGTCGGCCGAGCTGGCGGCGGATCCGGGCAAGCAGGGCACCGCCTTCTACGACACGTCGGAGGCCGCGGCCGGTGAGTGGCTGCACAAGCTGGTGGCCGTCAGCAAGGCGATCGGCGCGGCCTTCGCGGCGCTCGCGGGGCAGGCGGCGGCGGGTCGGCTGCTCTTCGCGATGGCGCGGGACCGACGGCTGCCGAAGGTCCTGTCGAAAACGGACTCCGGGACGCCGCGGATCGCGCTCCTGTGTGCGGCCGTGGTCACGATGGTCGCCGCGGTGTGGGCGGCCCGGCGGGACGACGGCATGGACCACCTGGTGTCGGTGGTGGACATCGGGGCGCTCACCGCGTTCCTGCTGCTGCACGCGAGCGTGGTGGGCTGGTTCGCGCTGCGCCACCGCGACGACGGCTTCAGCTGGTGGCGGCACCTGCTGATCCCGGTGCTCGGCGCGGCGATCGTGGTGGCGGTCATCTGGGAGGCGTCGGGCTCGGCGCAGGTGGTCGGCGCGGTGTGGCTCGCGGTGGGGCTGGTGGTCCTCGTGGTGCAGGGCCGGGGCCGTGGTGCGGATGC
>NZ_LIPN01000364.1 GCF_001418325.1 Streptomyces atriruber
GCGAGCAGCGTACCCAAAAGCGATAGATCGCGACTACCCCTGTGGACAACCTGCTCCCCCGACGCCCGGCCGCCCCTCCCCACCCCTGTGGACGACCCGCTCCCGGTTACTGAGCCTTACCTCACAAACCCGTCCGGGTCGGCGCGCTCTACGCTGGTTGGCGCGTCGCCAATGGAGGCCGCGCCGCTGTCTGCCGAGTGAGGAATGGCCGTAATGCCAGAGTTTGCGTACTCCGATCTGCTCCCGCTGGGAGAGGACACCACCCCGTACCGGCTGGTGACCGCCGAAGGTGTCTCCACCTTCGAGGCCGACGGGCGGACGTTCCTCAAGGTCGACCCGGAGGCCCTGCGCAAGCTCGCCGCCGAGGCCATCCACGACATCCAGCACTACCTGCGGCCCGCGCACCTGGCCCAGCTGCGGCGCATCGTGGACGACCCGGAGGCGTCGGGCAACGACAAGTTCGTGGCGCTCGACCTGCTGAAGAACGCGAACATCGCGGCCGCGGGCGTGCTCCCCATGTGCCAGGACACCGGCACGGCGATCGTCATGGGCAAGCGCGGACAGAACGTCCTCACCGAAGGTGAGGACGAGAAGGCCCTCTCCAAGGGCATCTACGACGCGTACACGAAGCTGAACCTGCGCTACTCGCAGATGGCTCCGCTGAACATGTGGGAGGAGAAGAACACCGGCTCCAACCTCCCCGCCCAGATCGAGCTGTACGCGACCGACGGCGGCGCCTACAAGTTCCTCTTCATGGCCAAGGGCGGCGGCTCCGCCAACAAGTCGTTCCTCTACCAGGAGACGAAGGCCGTCCTGAACGAGGCCTCCATGATGAAGTTCCTGGAGGAGAAGATCCGCTCGCTGGGCACGGCCGCGTGCCCGCCGTACCACCTGGCGATCGTCGTCGGCGGCACGTCCGCCGAGTTCGCCCTGAAGACCGCGAAGTACGCCTCCGCGCACTACCTGGACGAGCTGCCCGCCGAGGGCTCAGCCACCGGCCACGGGTTCCGGGACAAGGAGCTGGAGGAGAAGGTCTTCGAGCTCACGCAGAAGATCGGCATCGGCGCGCAGTTCGGCGGCAAGTACTTCTGCCACGACGTGCGCGTGGTGCGTCTGCCGCGGCACGGCGCCTCGCTGCCCGTCGCCATCGCCGTCTCCTGCTCGGCCGACCGCCAGGCCACCGCGAAGATCACCGCCGAGGGCGTCTTCCTGGAGCAGCTGGAGACGGACCCGGCGCGCTTCCTGCCGGAGACCGAGGACTCCCACCTGGACGAGTCGGCCGACGTCGTCAAGATCGACCTCAACCAGCCGATGGACGACATCCTCGCCGAGCTCACCAAGCACCCGGTGAAGACCCGCCTCTCGCTGACCGGTCCGCTGGTCGTGGCCCGTGACATCGCGCACGCCAAGATCAAGGAGCGGCTCGACGCGGGCGAGGAGATGCCGCAGTACCTGAAGGACCACCCGGTCTACTACGCAGGTCCCGCGAAGACCCCCGAGGGCTACGCGTCCGGCTCCTTCGGGCCGACGACGGCGGGCCGGATGGACTCCTACGTAGAGCAGTTCCAGGCCGCGGGCGGCTCCAAGGTGATGCTGGCCAAGGGCAACCGCTCCAAGCAGGTCACCGACGCGTGCGACGCGCACGGCGGCTTCTACCTCGGCTCGATCGGCGGCCCCGCCGCGCGCCTCGCGCAGGACTGCATCAAGAAGGTCGAGGTCGTCGAGTACGAGGAGCTCGGCATGGAGGCGGTCTGGAAGATCGAGGTCGAGGACTTCCCGGCCTTCATCGTGGTCGACGACAAGGGCAACGACTTCTTCCAGAACCCGGCTCCGGAGCCGACGTTCACGCACATCCCGGTGCGGGGTCCCGGCCTGTCGTAGTACGCACGTGCGGGTGCGCCCCGTCAGGGGCGCGGGGAACTGCGCGACCTGCCGCGACGCACCCGCTGAGGCCTGCCGAGGGCGTCAGGCGAACCGCTGGTCCGCCGCCCCCGTGCACTTCTGCAGCCGCACCGGCTCCTTGGCCCCCGCGAGGGTCAGACAGAGCCCGGTGTCGGCGGCGGGACGCACCGTGCCCGCCGCACGGACGAACTTCTGGTTGCCGCCGCCGTGGCAGTTCCAGAGCGTGAGCGCGGTGCCTTCCTTGTACGCGCCGTCGGGCACGTCCAGGCAGCGGTCCTGGGTCAGGCCGGTGTGCAGCGAGCGCTGCGTGCCGTCGTACCACCAGGTCTGGTTGCGGTTGCCCGTGCAGTCCCAGCCCTGGACCTTGGTGCCGTTACGGCTCTTCGAGGCGTCGACGTCCACGCAGGTCCCGGTGGCCTCGTTCTTCAGGGGCCGGTACGCGTCGTCCCAGGCGCCCCCGTACAGCTTCGGGCTGCCCGTGCTCGCCGGGTCCGCGCAACCGGCTTCCCGCTGACCCGAGTTGTAGATCTGGGTCAGGCAGGACGCGAAGGCGGCGTGGCCGCGGGCGTTCGGGTGGAAGGACTGCCGCACCGAATTGGAGTCCGGCGGGAACGGGTTCGACAGGTCGACGTACAGACCGCGCGCCCAGGTGTCCTCCATGCAGACCTCGTGGCCGTGGAAGAGGCGGGAGTTGTCGAGGTAGATCGCGCCCGCGTTCCGCGCGGCCTTGCGCATGCCGGTCCCGAAGGTGGGCACCGCGTAGTTGCGGCCCCACTCGGTGTCCGAGTCGTAGCCGAGTCCGCCGCAGGCCAGCTTGCCGGGGAACTTGGGGTTGTCGCGGAAGTCCGGGCCGATCGGGCTCGGATAGCCCATGGCGACGAGCTTGTAGTCGCCCTCCTGGTATCCCGCGTCCCTCATGACGGTCTTCAGGTCGCGGATGGACTGCTCGACCTTGGGCACGAGCCCGTCGACGCGCGCCTGCCAGCCGTCGTCGTACTTGCCCGCGCACGCGCCCTGGCTGAGCAGGAAGCGGGTGACGCAGTCCGTCATCACCCCGGAGAAGTCGAGGTCGTCGTTGGCGCCGATGACGAGCAGGATCGTCTTGATCTTGGTGTTGCGCGCCTTGATCGCCAGGTTGTCGCTCTGCACCAGCTCGTCGGCGTACTGCTTCTGACCGCCGATCCTGATGTTGACGGTCTGCGCACCCGAGCAGGCGACGTTGTACGTCACGTCGGCGGGGATGCCGGTGCGGTGGATCGCGGCGTCCGGGGAGCGGTGGCACCAGTTGTCGGGGCCGTCCGTGCCCGGTTCGTACGTTCCGACGCCCTCGCCGGAGATCTCGCTGTCGCCGAGCGAGATCAGGCCGGTCTTGCGGTCGGCCATCGGGCGCTCGGCCGGGCTGCCGTAGAGCTTGGTGGCCTCCGCCGCCCGGATCTTCTCCAGTTCGGGCGACAGGGGCGTCGCGGCGGGCGCCTGCGCCCCGCTCCCGTCGGCCGCCTGGGCGGGCACGGCCGCGGCCGTGCCGAGCACGGCCGTCATCGCCACGGCCGCCGCGAACGAACATCGCAGCCGCCCGCGGCCGTCGCCTCGTCCACTGCGTCTGATGCGCTTCATTGCGCCTCCCCGGTGTGGTGTTACCCAGGGTTTTTACTGGTCAGTAGCACGCTTGGGAATACCTGGAACAAGACAAGTGCTCAACTTTTTACGGGGTTTGAGCGGAGAGGTAGGTTCAGCGCATGACCAGCGACACCAGCGAAGGACGCACCGGCGAGTACCGGATCGAGCACGATTCCATGGGCGAGGTCCGGGTCCCGGCGCACGCCAAATGGCGCGCCCAGACCCAGCGCGCGGTGGAGAACTTCCCCGTCTCCGGGCAGGTCCTGGAGCGCGCCCACATCGCCGCCCTCGCCCGGATCAAGGCGGCCGCCGCCAAGGTCAACGCGGAGCTCGGGGTGCTCGACGAGGACGTCGCCGACGCCATCGCGGACGCCGCGGCCGAGGTCGCCGAAGGACGCTGGGACGACCACTTCCCCGTCGACGTCTTCCAGACCGGCTCCGGCACGTCGTCCAACATGAACACCAACGAGGTGCTCGCCACTCTGGCGACGGAGCGCCTGGGCCGCGACGTGCACCCCAACGACCACGTCAACGCCTCGCAGTCCTCGAACGACGTCTTTCCGTCCTCGATCCACATCGCCGCCACGGGCGCGGTCGGCAACGACCTGATCCCCGCCCTGGAGCACCTCGCCGCCGCCCTGGAGCGCAAGGCCGAGGAGTTCTCGGACGTCGTGAAGTCCGGCCGTACGCACCTCATGGACGCCACGCCGGTCACGCTCGGCCAGGAGTTCGGCGGCTACGCGGCCCAGATGCGGTACGGCGTCGAGCGGCTGCGCGCCTCGCTCCCCCGCCTCGCCGAACTGCCGCTGGGCGGCACCGCCGTGGGCACCGGCATCAACACCCCGCCCGGCTTCTCCGCGGCCGTCATCGCCGAGGTCGCACGGGCCACGGGCCTGCCGCTGACCGAGGCGCGCGACCACTTCGAGGCGCAGGGCGCACGGGACGGCATCGTCGAGACCAGCGGACAGCTGCGCACGATCGGCGTCGGCCTGACGAAGATCGCGAACGACCTGCGGTGGATGGCGTCCGGCCCGCGGACCGGCCTCGCCGAGATCAGCCTCCCGGATCTGCAGCCCGGCTCCTCGATCATGCCCGGCAAGGTCAACCCGGTCGTCCCGGAGGCCGCGCTGATGGTCGCCGCGCAGGTCACGGGGAACGACGCCACGGTCGCCGCCGCGGGCGCGGCCGGCAACTTCGAGCTGAACGTCATGCTGCCGGTCATCGCCAAGAACGTGCTGGAGTCGATCCGGCTGCTCGCCAACGTGTCGCGGCTGCTCGCCGACCGGACCGTCGACGGGATCACCGCCCACCGGGAACGGGCGCGTGAGTACGCCGAGTCGTCGCCGTCCGTCGTGACACCGCTGAACAAGTACATCGGGTACGAGGAGGCCGCGAAGGTCGCGAAGAAGTCCCTCGCCGAACGGAAGACGATCCGTGAGGTCGTCCTCGAATCCGGATACGTCGAGCGGGGCGACCTCACCCTGGAGCAGCTGGACGAGGCGCTGGACGTCCTGCGCATGACGCATCCCTGAGGTGCGTGCCCGTCTAGTATCTGTGCATGACAGACCTCGACGGGAAGACGACGGCCGGCGGCGGGGCGGTGCGGTGGGCGCCCGGGGACCACATCCTGTGGCGGTACCGGGAGAACTCCGGCAACCGGGTCCACATCTGTCGGCCCGTCACCGTCGTGCGGGACACCGACGAGGTGCTCGCCGTGTGGATGGCGCCCGGCACCGAGTGCGTGAAGCCGGTGCTCGCCGACGGCACGTCCGTGCACGACGAGCCGCTGGCCACCCGCTACACCAAGCCGCGCACCGTCCGCCGGGACCACTGGTTCGGCACCGGCGTCCTGAAGCTGGCCCGGCCGGGCGAGCCGTGGTCGGTCTGGCTGTTCTGGGAACCCGGCTGGCAGTTCAGGAGCTGGTACGTGAACCTGGAGGAACCGCGGGCCCGTTGGTCCGGCGGCATCGATTCCGAGGATCACTTTCTGGACATCTCCGTGAGCCCGGACCGCAGCTGGCGCTGGCACGACGAGGACGAGTTCGCCGAGGCCCGCAGGGTGGGGCTGATGGACGCGGACAAGGCCGCTGACGTACGCGCGGCGGGTCGGGCCGCGCTTGACGTGATCGACGCCTGGGGGGCGCCTTTTTCGGACGGGTGGCAGCACTGGCGTCCCGATCCGTCCTGGGTCGTACCCTCCCTTCCGGATGACTGGGACCGTACGCCCGCGCATGTGTCCTCATGAGACCCTTGATGCGCCCCCGTGGTTCAAACGTAGGATCGTCCTCCGCAAGGGCGCACAGCAGCAACTCCGTGCGTCCGCACGGTGCCTGACAGGAAGTCATCGAGGGGCGGCAGAACGTGAGCGAGGACCGCAGGGGCCAGGCCGAGGCCTTTGACGCCATCGGGCAGCACTACGACGACGCCTTCCCGCACAAAGAGGGCCAGCTGGCCGCGGGGCGCCACCTCGCCGAGACGCTGCCGGCCGGCTCCCGCGTCCTCGACGTGGGCTGCGGCACCGGTCTGCCGACCGCCCGGCAACTGACCGAATCCGGCCACTCGGTCCTCGGCACCGACATCTCGGCGGGCATGCTGGAGCTGGCGGGAAAGAACGTCCCGGCAGCCGAGTTCCGGCAACTCGACATCGCCGACCTCCGGGCCGAAGGGCCGGGCGGAGTCGGCCGGTTCGACGGCGTGGCGTGCTTCTTCGCCCTCCTGATGCTGCCGCGCGCCGAGATCCCCGAGGCGCTGCGGCTGCTGCACGGCCTGCTGTGGCCGGGCGGCCTGATGGAGCTGTCCATGGTCGAGGCGGACCTGGACGACGCGGCAATTCCGTTCCTGGGGCACACAATCCGGGTATCGGGTTACCTGCGGGACGAACTGCGGCAGGTCGTGCGGAACGCGGGCTTCGAGATCACCGGCGAGGACACGTATTCGTACGCCCCCGCAAGCACCGACGCACCACCCGAGCATCAGGTCTTTCTGCACTGCCGACGCGGCTGAGCAACGTGCAACGCTGGACGGCGCGCACCGCGCGCAGCCCCGGACGGACGGATTCGAAACGCGTGACGGAGCACCTCACCCCCCACGAGGGTCGCAAGGCACCAGCTGCCCGGCCGACCGCCCCCGCGGATCCCCGCGGGGCGCTGCTGCGTTCCCCCGAACCCACGCGGGGCGGCGCCAGCGGTGCCGCGGCGGCACAGCCACGCGCGGGCGGCGCGCCCTCGGACGCCCACGTGCCGCCCTCCGGCGAGCACTCCCAGTCCTCTGCGTACTCGGCG
This sequence comes from Streptomyces atriruber, assembly GCF_001418325.1. Taxonomy (GTDB): domain Bacteria; phylum Actinomycetota; class Actinomycetes; order Streptomycetales; family Streptomycetaceae; genus Streptomyces; species Streptomyces atriruber. Next base: position 6,801 of record NZ_LIPN01000364.1, read on the forward strand.
TCCTCGGCCGCCGAGCCCGACCCGCACCGCCCGCGCCCCGTGCCGGACAGCGGCGTGCCCGCGCAACCGGGCCCCGCCCCCGGCGGCCCGCCGGACGGCGAGGAGCGGCGCTCCGGGCAGCCCAGGCCGCCGGGCGCGGGACCGGTGGCCATGCGGCGTGACGGCGACCGGCTGCGCTTCGTGGGCGCCGCGACCCGGCGCATCGCCCGCGGCATCGACCTCGACGAGATCGTGATGGGGCTGTGCCGGGCGACGGTCCCGACGTTCTCCGACGCGATCCTGGTCTATCTGCGCGATCCGCTGCCGGTCGGCGACGAGCGGCCCACGGGCCCGCTGGTCCTGCGGCTGCGCCGCTCCGACCGGCTGCGCTCCATCGAGGAGGGCGGCGAGGAGCCGGACACCGACGGCGGCAGCACCCTGCCCCCGCTGCAGATGGTGCAGCCCGACATCACCGACGTGATGGGCAGCGCCGAGCTGTGCGAGGTGCGGCCCGGTGGCGCACTCGCCGAGGTGCTGCGCGGAGTGCGCCCGGTCTTCGCCGACTCGGCGGCGGCCCGCGCCGCGCTGCCCGAACTGCTCGGCGAGGGACGCACCCTGCCGGGCGGGCAGCGGGCGATCCTCGCGCCGCTGCGGGGCCGCCGCCGGGTGATCGGCGCGGCCGTGTTCCTGCGCCGCCCCGACCGGACCGCGTTCGAGGCGGACGACCTGCTGGTCGCCGCCCAACTGGCCACGCACAGCGCGCTCGGCATCGACAAAGCGGTCCTGTACGGCCGCGAGGCGTACATCGCCGACGAGCTGCAGCGCACCATGCTCCCCGAGACGCTGCCGCGCCCGACCGGCGTGCGGCTCGCCTCGCGCTATCTCCCGGCCGCCGAGACGGCCCGGGTCGGCGGCGACTGGTACGACGCCATCCCGCTGCCCGGCAGCCGGGTCGCCCTGGTCGTCGGTGACGTCATGGGGCACTCCATGACCTCCGCGGCGATCATGGGACAGCTGCGGACGACCGCACAGACCCTCGCCGGGCTCGACCTGCCGCCCCAGGAGGTCCTGCACCACCTGGACGAGCAGGCCCAGCGGCTCGGCTCCGACCGCATGGCCACCTGCCTGTACGCGGTGTACGACCCCGTCTCGCACCGCATCACCATCGCCAACGCCGGACACCCGCCGCCCGTCCTGCTGCACCTGGGCGGCCGGGCGGAGGTCCTGCGCGTGCCGCCGGGCGCCCCGATCGGCGTGGGCGGGGTCGACTTCGAGGCCGTCGAGCTGGACGCCCCCGCGGGCGCGACGCTGCTCCTCTACACGGACGGGCTCGTCGAGTCCCGGCTGCGCGACGTATGGACCGGCATAGAGCAGTTGCGTGAACGTCTCGCCGCCACCGCCCAGTTGACCGGCCCGGACCATCCGCCGCCCCTCGAAGCGCTCTGCGACGAGGTGCTCGACATGCTCGGTCCGGGCGACCGGGACGACGACATCGCGCTGCTCGCCGCCCGTTTCGACGGGATCGCGCCGAGCGATGTCGCGTACTGGTTCCTGGAACCGGAGAACGCGACGCCGTCGCGCGCCCGCCGGCTGGCCCGCAGCGCGCTGACGCGCTGGGGCCTGGAGGACCTGACCGATTCGGTGGAGCTGCTGGTCAGCGAGGTCGTGACGAACGCCGTGCGGTACGCGTCGCGGCCGATCACGCTGCGGCTGCTGCGCACCGACGTGCTGCGCTGCGAGGTCGGCGACGACGTGCCGCAGCTGCCCCGGCTGCGGCAGGCACGCGCCACGGACGAGGGCGGCCGCGGCCTGTACCTGGTCAACAAGATGGCGCGGCGCTGGGGCGCCACGCGGCTGAGCACCGGCAAGGTCGTCTGGTTCGAACTGAACCGGAGCTGACCGGCCCCGCCGACGCACGCAAAGGCGCCCCGGACCATCGAGGTCCGGGGCGCCTTCCCGTATCACTGTGACGGAACCCTGCGGTCAGTCCCTGCCGAGCAGGCCGTCCTCCGGGTCCGGAGGCCCGCCGGTGTCCGTCGGGTCCGGGTCGGCCGTCGGCGTCGGGGTCGTCTTGGTCGGCGTCGGCGTCGGTGTCGGTGTCGTCGACGACTTCGTCGGGGTCGGCGTCTTCGACGGCTCCTTGCTCGGCTCGTCGTCCTCGGGCTTCGTCGGCGTGCTCGACGGGTCCTTCGAGGCCTTCGACGACGGGTCCGGGACCGGCGCGAAGGCGGCGCCCATGTTCGTGTCGAGGTCGAACGAGCTCGGCGCGCCCATGGCGTCGAACGTGTAGGCCGCCCAGATGTCTGCGGGGAAGCCCGAGCCGTTGATGCGCGGGAAGCCGCCCGCGCCCCTCATGGACACCTGATCGCCCTTGGCGCCCTCGCCGAACAGGCCGACCGAGGTGACGAGCTTGGGCGTGTAGCCGGTGAACCAGGCCGACTTGTTGTCGTCGGAGGTGCCGGTCTTGCCCGCGACCTCCTGGGTGGGGTTGCGGACCGCGCGGCCGGTGCCGTCGTCGACCACGCCGGTCAGGACCGAGGTGATGGAGTCGGCGGTGCCGCGCTGGACGACCTGGTCGCCGATCGGGTCCGGCAGGTCGACCGTGCGGTCCTTGTGCTCGACGGAGCCGACCAGCGCCGGGGTGACCTTCTTGCCGTGGTTGTCGAGCGTGGCGTAGACACCGGCCATCTCCAGCGGGCTCGCGCCCATGGAGCCGAGGGTCTGGGCGGGCACCGCGGGCAGGCCCTTGACGTCCATGCCGAGCTTGCCCGCCGTCTCCATGACCTTGGGCATGCCCACGTCCACGCCCATCTGCGCGAAGACGGAGTTGACGGACTTGTTCATCGCCTTCTGGACGGTGACGTCGCCGTAGTCGACGTTGTCCTCGTTCGGCGGCGCGAAGGCGACGTCGCCGCCCTTGACCGGGCGCTTGCTGGTGCCGTCGTAGACCGTGCTCGCGGTGATCGGCAGGCCTTCCTGCGTCTTGGAGCCGTTCTCCAGGGCCGCGGCGAGGATCAGCGGCTTGAAGGTGGAGGCCGACTGGTAGTCGCGGCGGGTGGCGTTGTTCGTGTAGTGCTTCACGTAGTCCTCGCCGCCGTACATGGCGAGGACCTTGCCCGTCTTGGGGTCGACGGACGCGGCGCCCGCCTGGACGCGGGCGTCCGCCTTGCTCTTCTTGCGGTCGAGCTTGTCGTTCAGCTTGGCGTCGACGGCCTTCTCGAGCTGCTTCTGCTTGTCGGGGTCGATGTTGAGGGTGACGGTGTAGCCACCCGCCTCGAACTCGGCCTCGCTGAGGTTGCTGTTGCGCAGGACCTCGCGCTTGGCCTCCTCGACGAGGTAGCCGATCTGGCCCTCACGGCCGGGCGGTGCCTTGGGGTCGTGGGGCTTCGGGAACTTCAGCCCCGCGCGCTTGCCGGAGTCCAGCCAGTCCTCCTCGACCATGTTGTCGAGGACGTAGTTCCAGCGCTGCTTGACGAGCTTGCGGCCGGTCGGCGTCGCGGACGAGTAGTCGTACTGGCTCGGCGCCTGGAGCAGCGCGGCGAGGTAGGCGCCCTGCTGGACGTTCAGGTCCTTGGCGTCGACGCTGTAGTAGGCCTGGGCGGCGGCCTGGATGCCGTAGGCGCCGCGGCCGTAGTAGCTGGTGTTGATGTAGCCCGCGAGGATGTCGTCCTTGCTCTTCTCGCGGTCCACCTTCAGCGAGATGACCAGTTCCTTCAGCTTGCGGCTGACGGTCTGGTCCTGGCTGAGGTAGTAGTTCTTCACGTACTGCTGGGTGATCGTCGAGCCGCCCTGCTTGCCCTTGCCGGTCACCGTGTTGAGGACACCGCGGGCGGTGCCCTTGAAGTCGATGCCCTCGTCCTTGTAGAAGGACTTGTTCTCGGCGGCGACGAAGGTCTTCTGGACGTCCGTGGGGACCTTGTCCAGGTCGACGATCTCGCGGTTCACGTCGCCGGTCCGCGCGATGACGTCGCCGTTGCTGTACTTGTAGACGTTGCTCTGCATCTTCGCCGCGGCATTGCCCTTGGGTATGTCCACCACGAGGTACAGCACGACGAACCCGAGCATGCCGAGCAGACAGAACGCGAAGAACGTCCCGAGGATCTTCTTCCAGGTGAAGAAGCGGCGTATGCCGGTGCGCTTGCCGCCGGACGGGCGCTTGCGCGCTGCCCTGCGGGCGCCGCGCTGCCGCGCTTGTCGTTCTTCGGCTCGGCCCATGACTGAGAGTGCTCCGCTTCGGTCTAGTCAACATGCGTACGTCGAGTCAGCTCATGAAGCTAACACCGCACCCTGGGACAAACTCCTGCCGATCCGGTCTTTTGCGGACGTGACAATGAGCACCTGCCCTTAGGAACCGACGATCCCAGGGCCCGGAAGGTTGCCCGATCTCGCCCCAATGTGCTCCACGCCCGGTGTATGCACTGGGCGTATACACAGCACGTATACACACCGTGTAGAGTGCTCCGCATGTCCATTGGCCACACCCTTCTGGGACTCCTGGAGTCCGGCCCCCGACACGGCTACGACCTCAAACGCGCCTTCGACGAGAAGTTCGGGCACGACAAGCCCCTGCACTACGGGCAGGTCTACTCGACCATGTCCCGCCTGCTGAAGAACGGCCTCGTCGAGGTCGACGGCATAGAGGCGGGCGGCGGTCCCGAGCGCAAGCGGTACGCGATCACCGAAGCCGGCATCACGGATGTCCAGCGCTGGCTCGCCACCCCGGAGAAGCCGGAGCCCTATCTCCAGTCGACCCTCTACACCAAGGTCGTCCTCGCGCTCCTCACCGAACGCGACGCCGGCGAACTCCTCGACGTACAGCGCGCCGAACACCTGCGCCTGATGCGCATCCTCACCGACCGCAAGCGCAAGGGCGACCTCGCCGACCAGCTCATCTGCGACCACGCGCTGTTCCACCTCGAAGCCGATCTGCGCTGGCTGGAGCTCACCGCCGCGCGCCTCGGCAAGCTCGCCCTGGAGGTGCGCTCCGCATGACCCCCGCAGGTTCCCTTCTCGTGGCCCAAGGACTCCGCAAGGCGTACGGCCCGACCACCGCGCTCGACGGCGCGGCCTTCTCCATCCACCCCGGCGAGGTCGTGGCCGTCATGGGTCCGTCCGGCTCCGGAAAGTCGACCCTGCTGCACTGCCTCGCGGGGATCGTCCGCCCCGACGAGGGCTCCATCACGTACAACGGCCGCTCGCTGACCGGCCTCTCGGACGCCGATCTGAGCGCCCTGCGCCGCAGCGAGTTCGGCTTCGTCTTCCAGTTCGGCCAGCTCGTCCCCGAGCTCACCTGCGTCGAGAACGTCGCGCTCCCGATGCGGCTGAACGGCGCCAAGCGCAAGGAGGCCGAGGCCACCGCCCGCACCTGGATGGACCGCCTGGAGGTGGCGGACGTCGCCGCCAAGCGGCCCGGCGAGGTCTCCGGCGGCCAGGGCCAGCGCGTCGCCGTCGCCCGAGCGCTCGCCACCGGCCCGCGCGTGATCTTCGCCGACGAGCCGACCGGCGCCCTCGACTCGCTCAACGGCGAGCGCGTCATGGAGCTCCTGACCGACGCGGCCCGCTCGACCAACGCGGCCGTCGTCCTGGTGACCCACGAGACGCGGGTCGCCGCCTACTCCGACCGCGAGGTCATCGTGCGCGACGGCAAGTCCCGCGACATGGAGCGGATCGTATGAGTGTCTGGATGCGCGACCTGGGCATGGGCGTGCGGTTCGCGGCGGGCGGCGGCCGCGAGGGCTGGATCCGCACGATCCTGACCGCGGTCGGCGTCGGGCTCGGCGTCGCGCTGCTGCTCGGCGCGGCCTCGGTGCCGAACATGCTGCAGAACCGCGACGACCGGTCGGTCGCGCGCACACCGCACTCCTCCTTCGACGGCGAGCCGGTCAAGGCGACCGACTCGACGGTGGTCATGCGCAACACCGGCACCACGTTCCGCGGAAAGAGCCTGACCGGCCTCTTCCTGCGCGCCGACGGCAAGAGCCCGGCGCTGCCGCCGGGACTCGACAAGATCCCCGGGCCCGATGAGATGGTCGTCTCGCCCGCGATGCGCGACCTGCTCGACGACCCGGCGAACAAGCTGCTGAAGGAACGCTTCAGCGACTTCCGCATGACCGGCACCATCGGCAAGGCGGGCCTCCTCTCACCGGTCGAGCTCTACTACTACGTGGGCAGCGACAAGATCACCGCGACCGGCAACAACTACCGCGTCGAGAGCTTCGGGCAGGACAACTCGCTGCCCCTTGACCCGTTCCTGATGGCACTCGTCGTCCTGATCTGCGTCGTCCTCCTGACTCCGGTGGCGATCTTCATCGGTACTGCCGTGCGGTTCGGCGGCGACCGGCGCGACCGGCGGCTCGCGGCCCTGCGCCTGGTCGGCGCGGACGCCCGCGCCGTGCGCAGGATCGCGGCCGGCGAGGCGCTGTTCGGCGCGCTCCTCGGGCTCGCGGTGGGCGCCGTCCTCTTCCTGCTGCTGCGCGAACTGGTGGGCGTGGTCGACCTGACGAACGTCAGTGCCTACCCGTCCGACATGGTGCCGTCGGCCGGCCTGGCGACGCTGGTCGCGGTGGCCGTGCCGGTGTCGGCGGTCCTGGTCACGCTGATCTCGCTGCGCTCGGTCGCCATCGAACCGCTCGGGGTGTTCCGGGGCGGCAAGCAGCGCAAGCGCCGCCTGTGGTGGCGGGTGGTGCTGCCGGTCCTCGGCATCGGCATCCTGCTCTTCTCCGGCCGCATCGACCGCGACATGGGGAACGACTCCGTCAACGTGACGGCGATCGCGGTGGGTTCGGCGCTCTCCCTGATCGGCCTCAGCGCGCTGCTGCCCTGGCTCGTCGAGGCCGTCGTGGGAAGGCTGCGCGGCGGTCCCGTGCCCTGGCAGCTCGCCGTCCGCAGGCTGCAGCTGACCACCGGCACCGCGTCCCGCGCGGTCAGCGGCATCACCGTCGCGGTGGCCGGTGCGGTCGCGCTGCAGATGATGTTCGCCTCCATGCACGACGACTTCAACCAGGTCACGGGGCAGGACACCACACGCGCCCAGCTCACCGTCCGCAGCGGGACCGCCAGCGGCCCGCTCGCCCAGCGGATGATCGACGACTTCACGGCGACCAAGGGCGTCACCAAGGTCGTCGGGACCGTGCAGGCGTACGTCACCCGGCCCGGCGGCAAGAAGGTCCGGGACATGACGCCGACCACGGAGCTGACCATCGGCAGCTGCGCGACCCTGCGCGAGCTGGCGCACCTCGGCTCCTGCAAGGACGGCGACACCTTCGTCGTCCACACGGGCAGCAAGGAGCAGAACGGCTGGGTGGACGAGACGGCACGCCCCGGCAAGCCGATCAACGTCGGACCCGACCCCGACTTCAACAAGGGCGCGAAGCCGGTCCTGTGGACGCTGCCGAAGGGCACGCCCACCGTCGACGCCAGGAACAACCCGTCCGGCAGGAAGATCGACGGCATCTTCGCCACGCCCGGCGCCGTCGACGTCAAGAAGCTGGACGACGCGTCGACGACCTCCTGGGTCAAGCTCGACCCGAAGGAGCCGGACGCCGAGGAGTACGTGCGCAACGCGGCGGCGCGGATCGGTCCCTTCGTCGGGGTGGACTCGCTGAAGGCGGTCGACCGCGACAAGCAGTACGCCTCCATCGCGCGCGGTCTGCAGATCGGCGCGAGCGCCACGATGGCACTGATCGCGGCGTCCATGCTGGTGTCGATGATCGAGCAACTCCGGGAGCGCAAGCGGCTCCTCGCGGTCCTCACCGCGTTCGGCACACGCCGCTCGTCGATGGGCTGGTCGCTCCTGTGGCAGACGGCGATCCCGGTCGCCCTGGGCCTCGCCCTCGCGATCGGCGGCGGCCTCGGCCTCGGCGTGGTGATGACCCGCATGATCGACAAGGGCGTCACCGACTGGTGGTCGTTCGTGCCGCTGACGGGTGCGGGCGCGGCGATGGTCCTGGCCGTGACCCTGCTCAGCCTGCCGCCGCTGCGCCGGATGATGCGCCCGGACGGGCTGCGCACGGAGTAGCCCGCGCGCCGGGCGCAGGAGCCGGTGCGGGACCGGTCAGACGACCCGCACCGGCAACGGCCGCACCGCCTCCTGCAGCGCCCGCGCCAACTCCTCGTACTCCGCTGCCCGCGCCGCCCCCGTCCGCATCGCGAGAGCGATCCGCCGGGTCGGCGCCGGATCCGCGAAGTACCCGGTGAGCAGCTGGTTGCTGCGGGTCGTCTCGACCCGTACCGCCGTGCGCGGCAGCAGCGTCACGCCGAGGCCGCCCGCGACCAGCTGGACGAGGGTGGAGAGACCGGCGGCGGTCGTGGTGACGGGGGCGTCCGCGCGGCCCGCCTCCCGGCAGATGTCGAGGGCCTGGTCGCGCAGGCAGTGGCCCTCGTCGAGGAGCAGCAGGTTCAGCTCCTTCAGCGCCTCGCGGGGGATGCCCTCGCGGCCGCCGAGCCAGTGGTCGAGGGGCGTGACGAGCACGAAGTCCTCGTCGAAGAGGGGCAGCTCGGTGACGCCCGGCATGCCGAGCGGCACGGCGAGCAGCAGCAGGTCGAGCCGGCCTGCCGTGAGCCCTTCGAGGAGCGAGGAGGTCTGCTCCTCGTGCACCTGGAGGTCCAGGTCCGGGTACTTGTCGTGGACCAGCGCGATCACCGTCGGCAGCAGATAGGGCGCGACGGTCGGGATGACGCCGAGCCGCAGCGCCCCGGTGAACGGCGCCTTGACGGCGTCGGCCTCCTCCATGAGCGCCTCGACCTCGTCGAGCACCGCATCGACCCGGACCGCGAGGCGCTCGCCGGCGGGCGAGAGCAGCACCTTGCGGGTGGTCCGCTCCAGGAGCTTGACACCCAGTGCCTCCTCCAGCGCGGCCACGGCCCCCGAGAGGGCGGGCTGACTCATTCCGATCGCCGCGGCGGCATCCCTGAAGTGCAGGTGCTCGGCCACGGCGGCGAAGGCGCGCAGCTGCGCCAGGCTCGGCTGTCTGCCGCTGGGTTGCTTGCCCCTATTTATGGCTCGCACTGATAACCACCTCCGATCAACACGACCCACTCTAGCTATTTCCCTAATCAATGCACCCTGTGCCACCATCGACATCAGTCCAACCCCACAGGAAAGTCCCCAAAAGGGACTCTCTTCGCGCAAGGAGTACGTGTGCTCACTGTCGGTGACAAGTTCCCCGAGTTCGACCTGACTGCCTGTGTCTCCCTGGAGGCGGGCAAGGAGTTCGAGCAGATCAACCACAAGACCTACGAGGGCAAGTGGAAGATCGTCTTCGCGTGGCCCAAGGACTTCACCTTCGTGTGCCCGACCGAGATCGCGGCCTTCGGCAAGCTGAACGACGAGTTCGCCGACCGTGACGCCCAGGTCCTCGGCTTCTCCGGCGACTCCGAGTTCGTGCACCACGCCTGGCGCAAGGACCACCCGGACCTGACCGACCTGCCCTTCCCGATGCTGGCCGACTCGAAGCACGAGCTCATGCGTGACCTCGGCATCGAGGGCGAGGACGGCTTCGCGCAGCGCGCCGTCTTCATCGTCGACCAGAACAACGAGATCCAGTTCACGATGGTGACCGCCGGTTCCGTGGGCCGTAACCCCAAGGAGGTCCTCCGGGTCCTCGACGCCCTGCAGACCGACGAGCTCTGCCCCTGCAACTGGAGCAAGGGCGACGAGACCCTCGACCCGGTCGCGCTGCTCTCCGGCGAGTGAACGGAGCCTTCTGACATGGCACTCGACGAACTGAAGTCCGCCGTACCGGACTACGCCAAGGACCTGAAGCTGAACCTCGGCTCGGTCATCGGCAACTCGGACCTGCCGCAGCAGCAGCTGTGGGGCACCGTGCTGGCCTGCGCCATCGCGTCCCGCTCCCCGAAGGTGCTGCGCGAGCTGGAGCCCGAGGCGAAGGCGAACCTCTCCCCCGAGGCGTACACCGCCGCCAAGTCGGCCGCCGCCGTCATGGCGATGAACAACGTCTTCTACCGCACGCGCCACCTGCTCTCCGACCCGGAGTACGGGACGATGCGCGCCGGTCTGCGGATGAACGTCATCGGCAACCCGGGCGTCGAGAAGGTCGACTTCGAGCTGTGGTCCCTCGCGGTCTCCGCGATCAACGGCTGCGGCCAGTGCCTGGACTCGCACGAGCAGGTCCTGCGCAAGGCCGGCGTCGACCGCGAGACGATCCAGGAGGCCTTCAAGATCGCTGCGGTCATCCAGGCCGTCGGCGTCACGCTGGACTCCGAGGCACACCTCGCGGAGTAGTCCTCCGCACCGTCGATCACCGGCTCCGCCGGGTTCGTCCGTGAACGCCGGGCGGGCTGGAAGCATCCAGCCCGCCCGGCGTTTCGTGTGTGCGGAACCTGCTTACTTCGGCGGCTCCACCGGCGCCGCCTCGGACGACGCCGCGTCAGAGATCGCCGCATCAGAGGTCGCCGCCCCGGAGGGCGACGCGTCCACCGCCGTGGCGCCCCGCGGCCGCGGCGACTGCTTCAACGCGGTCTCGCGGGAGTACGCCCGCAGATAACCGACGACCGTGTTCGTGACGGCCACGAGCGGAACGGCGACCACCGCGCCGCCGATCCCGGCCACGAGACCGCCCGCCGCCACCGAGAGCACCACGGCCAGCGGATGCACCCGCACCGCACGCCCGAGGATGAACGGCTGCAGGATGTGGCCCTCGATCTGCTGCACCGCGAGCACCACCACGAGCGCCATCACGGCCGTGAACACGCCCTGCGTGACCAGCGCGACGACCACCGCGAGCGCGCCCGAGACGACGGCGCCGACGAGCGGGATGAACGCGAACAGGAAGATGAACACGGCGAGCGGGACCGCCATCGGCACGCCCAGGAAGTAGATGCCGAGCCCGATGAAGATGGCGTCGATCAGAGCCACTATCACCGTCCCGCGGACGTACGCGGTGAGCGTGCGCCAGGCCCTGGGACCCGCGCCCGCGATGCCCGGCCGCGCCTCGGCGGGCACCAGCTTCAGCGTCCACTGCCAGATGCGCTTGCCGTCGTAGAGCAGGAAGAGCGTCGAGAACATCGCGAGCAGGATGCCGGTCATCGCCTCGACGATGACCGTGACGCCCTCGAGGCCCGCGGAGGTGAGCTCCTCCGTGTTGGCCCCGACCGCGTCGCGCAGGCTCTTGGCGATGTCGTTGATCTGGTCCTCGGTCACGTGGAAGGGGCTGTTGAGCAGCCACTTGCGCAGATCCTCGATGCCGTCCTGGACCTGCCGCGACAGTTCGTCGACGTTGTCCATGACCTGCCACACCACGAACCAGCCGACCAGGCCCATGATCACGAAGCCGAGGATCGCGGTGACCGCGGTCGCCAGCCCCCGCGGCAGGCCGAGCCTCTTGAGCCGGGCCACGGTGGGCTGCAGCATCGCGGTGATCAGCAGGGCCGCCACGAAGGCGAGCACCACCAGTTGCACCGCGCTGATGACCTTCATCAGCACCCAGAGGGTGCCCGCGAGGACGAGCAGCCGCCAGCCGGCCTCGGCCGCGACGCGCATGCCCCACGGCACGGCGTTCACGGGGTCGGGCCTGGCCGCCACGTCGGGCGCGTACGCGGGCGGCGGCGGCACGTACTCGTGCTCCCCCGCGCCTTCGCGCTCGTCCTCGACGAAGGACTCGTCGAGCCCGTCGTCGTCGGCACGCGTCCGTACGCGCAATCCGGCCCGCGGTTCGTCGGCGTCCGCCCGGTCCTGCTTGTCGCGGCGCTCATCCAACCGCTCGCCCATTTCGCTCAGTCCGGCGCCGAGCCGGCCGAGCCATCCTGGCACTCGCGACATGATCCGTCCCTTACCCCCGTCTTTCCCCACCACTCCCCCCTGGAGCTGTCCGGACCGACCGTACACGCAGAGACCCCCCACCGTAGGACGGTGAGGGGTCTCGCGAGGTTGAGCGCGGTACGGCCGAAATGCGGCCTAGTACCAGTTGTTCGCCTGCCAGAAGCTCCAGGCACCACACGGGCTTCCGTAGCGGTCGTTCATGTAGTTGAGGCCCCACTTGATCTGCGTGGCCGGGTTGGTCTGCCAGTCGGAACCGGCCGAGGCCATCTTGGAACCGGGCAGCGCCTGGACGAGGCCGTAGGCACCCGAAGAGGCGTTCGTCGCCTTGTAGTTCCACGTGGACTCGTGGTTGACGATGTTGCTGAAGCACTGGAACTGATCCCCGGGGATCATCTGCCGTGCCATCGCCTGGACCTGAGCGACCGTGTAAGAGCTCTGCGGCGCGAAGCTCGCGGCGTCGCGGCTGGAGGAGCGGCTGGCCTTGGCCTCGGCCTTCTCCTCGCGCTCCTTCTTGTCCGCGGCCTTCTGCGCGGCCTCCGCCTTCTCCGCGGCCCGCTGCTTCTCGATCGCCGAGGCGGCGGCCTGCTTACGGGCCTCCTCCGCGGCGGTCTTCTTCGCGGCAGTGTCGGCGGCCATGGCCTGCGCGTCGGCCTGCTGCGTCAGGGACGCGGTCTGGACCTGGGCCTGCTGACCCGCGGGTATGTCTGCGAGGAGCGTCGCGTCGCTTGCCGCTGCCTCGATGTCGTTCGTGTTCGAGGGCTGGGTGTCGCCCGAGGCGACACCCACGACAGCGCCGACGGTGGTGACCGCGGTGGCAGAAGCCACGGCGAATCCCCGGACCGAAATCCGGCTCACACGGTTTCCTTCCAGCATCGCCCGCATAGGTGACCTCGCGGACGCAATCGTGCCCCTGGCGCTGGCCTCCGCTGCTGATCGGTCACGGGAGGCACGGACCCGGTGGACAACTCCCGTTGAAGGAGCGCCGCGTGGTGCTCGGGCGGCATGCGACGGTCACTATGAAGTTCTGTGGTGCTCGAGTTGTCGTACCGCTGGGGGTACACGTGTGTCGCATGCGGGGCCTGACAGGACCCAGACTCTGCCCCAGCCGGACACCGCAAGGCAATTCTCCGTTGCGTGGGAAAGCTCACACCTCGTTTGCCCCAGGAGTTTTTCGGAAACAGGGGTGCAGCAAGACGCCGCCCGGCTAGGCTCCTTCGCTTTGCCGGGCGGCGTCTCGTGCGGTGCAACTGCCGTGAACTGCCTCAGATGTGACCGTCCTCCAGCATTTCGGTCACCAGGGCCGCGATCTGCGACCGCTCCGAGCGCGTGAGCGTCACATGCGCGAAGAGCGGATGCCCCTTCAGCTTCTCTACGACGGCCACCACCCCGTCGTACCGCCCCACGCGGAGGTTGTCGCGCTGGGCCACGTCATGGGTCAGGACGACCCGGGAGTTCGCCCCGATTCGGGACAGAACGGTCAACAGGACGTTCCGCTCCAGGGATTGCGCCTCGTCCACGATCACGAACGCGTCGTGCAGCGAGCGCCCGCGGATGTGGGTGAGCGGAAGCACTTCGAGCATCCCGCGCGCCGTGACCTCCTCGATGACCTCCTTGCCCGCCACGGAGCCGAGCGTGTCGAAGACCGCCTGCGCCCAAGGGCCCATCTTCTCGGCCTCGGTGCCGGGCAGATAGCCGAGCTCCTGCCCGCCCACCGCGTACAGCGGCCGGAAGACCATCACCTTCTTGTGCTGCCTGCGCTCCAGGACGGCCTCCAGGCCAGCGCAGAGGGCGAGCGCCGACTTGCCGGTGCCCGCGCGGCCGCCCATCGAGACGATGCCGACGTCCGGGTCGAGGAGCAGATCGAGCGCGACCCGCTGCTCGGCGCTCCGCCCCTTGAGCCCGAAGGCCTCGCGGTCGCCGCGCACGAGCCGGACGTTACCCTCGGCCGTGACGCGGCCCAGGGCCTTGCCCCGCTCCGACTGGATGGTGAGCCCCGTGTGCACGGGCAGGTCCGCCGCCTCGGGGACATAGAGGGTGTCCTCCTCGAAGAGGAGGTCCACCTGCTCTCCCAAGAGCGTCAGTTCGGACATGCCGGTCCAGCCGGAGTCCGTGATGGCCAGTTCGGCCCGGTACTCCTCGGCGAGCAGCCCCACCGACGAGGCCTTGATTCTGAGCGGCAGGTCCTTGGACACGACCGTGACGTCGTACCCCTCCGCCTGGAGATTGCGCGCTACGGCGAGAATCCGTGAGTCGTTGTCCCCCAACCGGTAGCCGGCCGGAAGCACGCCGGGATCGGAGTGGTTGAGCTCGACGCGCAGCGAACCGCCCAGGTCCCCGATGGGGATGGGGGCGTCCAGACGGCCGTGCCGGATGCGGAAGTCGTCCAGCAGGCGCAGGGCCTGCCGGGCGAAGTAGCCGAGCTCCGGATGGTGCCGCTTGGCCTCCAACTCCGTCACCACGACGACCGGCAGCACGACTTCGTGCTCGTCGAAGCGGGTCAGGGCATTGGGGTCGGCCAGCAGGACGCTGGTGTCGAGAACGTAGGTGCGCCTGTCGGGCATGCGGCGCTTTGTGCTGGTCACCACGGAAGGACGTACCCCCTCGGATGAGGTCGGGGAGCGACGGGAGGGATACCGGGGACGATCCGGCGGGCGTGAACCGGACCGGTCGCGGGCCGCCATGCGCGGGCCGAGCACCGGCCCTCCACGTCGCCCGCGCTGTTCACACGGTCGTCCTGGTGCAAAGGGCCTCCCGGGCGGACGGCACATGCCGCCCGCTGAGATACGACGTCCCTGTCGGATACTGCTCGGACGTCGACCTGGAAGGGGTATTCCCTCGAACATGCGCAGCCATGCCAGGGCATATGACGACGCGTTGGTTAACTCTGGGTGGCCCCGACCTCAGGAGCCCTGCGGAGTCATCCCCCGTAACGGCGGTGGCGGGCGGCGTAATCACGCAGCGCACGCAGGAAATCGACCTTCCGGAAGGCCGGCCAGAAGACTTCGCAGAAGTAGTACTCGGAGTGAGCGGACTGCCAGAGCATGAAGCCGGAGAGACGCTGCTCACCACTCGTACGGATCACCAGATCGGGGTCCGGCTGGCCGCTCGTGTAGAGGTGCTTGGAGATCTGGTCGACGTCGACGCTCTCCGCGGCCTCCTCCAGGCTGCTGCCCTTGTCCGCCTGCTCCAGGAGCAGCGAGCGGACCGCGTCGGCGATCTCCTGGCGGCCGCCGTAGCCGACGGCGACGTTGACCAGTATTCCGGTGTTGGTGCGGGTCGCCTCTTCCGCTTCCTTCATGACCATCTGGGTGTGCGTCGGCAGCAGGTCGAGCGCGCCGACGTGGTGCACGCGCCAGCGGCCGTCGGCGACGAGCGAGCGGACGGTGGCCTCGATGATGCCGAGGAGCGGCTTCAGCTCGTCCTCGGGCCGGTCGAAGTTGTCGGTGGAGAGCATCCACAGGGTGACGACCTCGACGTCCGTCTCGGCGCACCAGCCGAGGAACTCCTCGATCTTGTGCGCGCCCGCCTGGTGGCCCTGTGCGGTGGTCCCGCCCGCAGCCTTCGCCCAGCGACGGTTGCCGTCGAGGATGACCCCGATGTGCTTGGGCACCTGGTCGTGGTCGAGGCGGCCTTCCACCCGGCGTGCGTAAAGTCCGTACACCAGGTCGCGCAGGTTCACGTGTGTCAGCCTCCAGCAGATGGCGATCCTCAAGGGGTGCGCCCAGAGCAACCCCGAGGGCGACACCCTACCGCCGCTCAAGCGTCCCTCCACAGTCGGGGGCTAGGCTGCTGAAGTAGCTTCGTACCCATGAACGACACGTCTATGTATCGCGCGGCACAGGACCGGTACGACTCGATGGAGTACCGCCGTACGGGCCGCAGCGGCCTGAAGCTGCCCGCCGTCTCGCTCGGTCTCTGGCACAACTTCGGCGACGACAAGGCCCTCGACACGCAGCGCGCGATCCTGCGGCGCGCCTTCGACCTGGGCGTCACCCACTTCGACCTGGCGAACAACTACGGCCCCCCGCCCGGCTCGGCGGAGCTCAACTTCGGCAAGCTCTTCGCCCAGGACTTCGCCCCCTACCGCGACGAGCTGGTCATCTCGACCAAGGCGGGCTACCTCATGCACCCCGGCCCGTACGGCGAGTGGGGCAGCCGCAAGTACCTGCTGTCGTCGCTCGACGCCTCGCTGGAGCGGATGGGTCTCGACTACGTCGACATCTTCTACTCCCACCGCTTCGACCCGGACACCCCGCTCGAGGAGACGATGGGTGCCCTCGCCTCCGCGGTGCGGCAGGGCAAGGCGCTCTACGTCGGCGTGTCGTCGTACAACAGCGAGCAGACCGCCGAAGCGGCACGGCTGCTGCGGGAGATGGGCGTGCCCGCGCTCATCCACCAGCCCTCGTACTCGATGATCAACCGCTGGACCGAGGACGACGGCCTCCTCGACACGCTGGAGGCGGCCGGGATGGGCTGCATCTCCTTCGTGCCGCTCGCCCAGGGCCTGCTCACGAACAAGTATCTGAAGGGCATTCCGGAGGGCTCGCGCGCGACGCAGGGCAAGTCCCTCGACCCGGGGCTCCTGAGCGACGAGGTCGTACGCCGCCTCAACGGTCTGAACGACATCGCGGCAGGCCGCGGCCAGTCCCTGGCCCAGCTCGCGCTCAACTGGGTGCTCCGCGACGAGCGGATGACCTCGGCGCTGATCGGCGCCTCCAGCGTCAAGCAGCTGGAGGAGAACGTGGCGGCGCTCGCGGGCCCGAAGCTGACGGACGCGGAGCTGTCCGCGATCGACACGTTCGCGGTGTCGACGCCCGGCACCAACATCTGGGCCGGGCGGGGCTGACCCGGCGGGCCGACGCGAGGGAGCCCCGGGCCGGATGCGTTCCGGCCCGAGGCTCCTCTGTGTCCGGGGGCTGAGCCCTCCGGAGATCTCGCGGTCCGTCAGGCGCGCGGCCGCTTGAACCACGCGCCGGCGATGCTCTGCGAGAGCAGGATCACCGTGGCGATCGCGCCGAGCAGCGGCAGCAGGCCGCCCGGGTTGCCCGAGGCCGCGCCGCCGAGCCCGAAGAG